>NZ_JCALCP010000007.1:0-368401 GCF_059812405.1 Mycobacterium sp. NGS57
CCGGAACTGCCCGTAGACCAGGACGCCGGCCACGAGCGCCACCACCAGCGCTGCAAGCCCGGCCCATTTGTACGGCGGGTTCCGGGGGGCGTTGTACTTGCCGGCTGGGCCTGTCGTGGTAGTCATGGCGGCTATACCGTTAGCGCGAAGTTGGGGTTGACCCCGTAGAGGGCCAACGCGGCGGACAGAACGACAACCTGTACCGACACCAGCGAGAAACGCATCGAGCGGCCGACGGCCTCGCCGACGCCGACGGGCCCGCCGCCGGCGTTGTAGCCGTAGAAGCAGTGGGTGATCATCACGACGGCCGTGATGATGATGGCCTCCACGAACGACCAGAACACGTCATCGGGCCGCAAAAACGTTCGGAAGTAATGCTCGTAGGTGCCGTTGGATTGTCCGTACAACACCGTCGTGGTGATCTGCGGGGACAGGAAGCACATGATGATCGCCATCGCGTAGATCGGGATGATCACCACCAGCCCCGCCATGATCCGGGTGGTCGCCAGGAACGAAATCGACTTGATGCCCATCACTTCGAGGGCATCGACCTCTTCACTGATCCGCATGGCCCCCAGTTCGGCGGTGGCGCCCGCGCCGACCGTGGCCGCCATCGCGATGCCGGTCACGACCGGGGCGGCGATGCGCACGTTGATCAGCGCGGCGAAGAATCCGGTGAACGCCTCGACGCCGATGTTGCCCAGCGACGCGAAGCCCTGGATGGCGACCAGCGAGCTGCCGGACAGCGTCACGAACCCGACGATCGCCACGGTGCCACCGATGACCGCCATCGCGCCGGTGCCCATGCCGATCTGGGCGATCAGCCGCAGGGTCTCCTTGCGGTAGTTGCGCAGCGCGTGCGGGATGTGCCCGAGGGCCACCGCCCCGAACCATGCCATCTGCCCGACGTCGTCGACCGCGCGGCCCGCGGCGCCGCCGTATTTATTGAGGTTCTCGGCCGCTCGCGGGAAGCGGGAACGCAGGACGGTACCGGTCGACATGTCAGCGCCCCGTCCCGAACCGGACACCGATCGTGGTCAGCACCACGTTGACCGCGTACAGCGCGACCACGCACAGCACCACGGTCTCGTTGACGGCGGTACCCAGGCCCTTCGAGCCGCCGCGCACGGTCAGCCCCCGGTAGCAGCCGACCAGGCCGGCGATGAGGCCGAAAATCGCGGCCTTGACGGTCGCGATGATCACCTCGGGCAAACCGGTGATGGTGGTCAGGGTGGCGAGGTAGGCCCCGCCCGACACGTTCTGCAGGTACACGCCGAACAGGTAGCCACCCACCAGACCGACGGTGATCACCAGCCCGTTGAGCAGCGTGGCGACCAGGGTCGCGGCGATCACCCGGGGTACCACCAGCCGGTGGATCGGGTCGATGCCGAGCACCTCCATCGCGTCGATCTCCTCGCGGATGGTGCGCGCGCCCAGGTCCGCGCAGATCGCCGTCGAGCCGGCGCCGGCGACCACCAGCACGGTGGTCAGCGGGCCCAGCTGGGTGACCGCGCCGATCGCCGCGCCCGCGCCGGACAGGTCGGCCGCACCGAACTGCGCCAGCAGCACGTTGAGGGTGAAGATCAGCAGGACCGTCAGCGGGATCGAGACCATGATCGTGGGCAGGAACGCCACGCGCATGATGAACCAGCACTGCAGGATGAATTCGCGATACTGGAAAGGCCAGCGGAACAGCGCTTTACCGGTCAGCACACACATCCGGAAGAATCCACCGACGAGGGTCAGCGGGGTGTCCAGCTGGTCGCGCACGAAGCCGATCAGGTGCGGGCGATCCGTCGACGTCGAAGTCACCGCGGTCCCCCCGCCTCGGCGCCGCGTGTCCCGTGACGCCGCAGCGGAACGTGTCGCACGCCTGGCTCCCCCTCGCTGCTAAGCGGCTGGGGGTACCCCCACCTCGCTGTCCCGCGGCCGGAGGTGCCCCCACCTCGCCACGACCCTACGTGTGTGACCATCGGCTCCCTACTCGCAAGTAGTAACGGAGACCACAGGAATGTACCCGATGGCCGTGAGCCTGTGAACCGCATCCACACAATTAACCCTTCGTCAACAGCGGGCAAACGTTACAGATTCCGTCAACCCTCCTCTTGAGCCGTTGAATCCGTTGCGGCAGAACCACTTTCAGTTGTTACCACGGATCCGTAGCGCACCCGCAGCTCAGTCTTGAGGACCTTGCCGGCGGGGTTGCGGGGCAGCGCGTCGACGATCTCGAGCGCCTTCGGATGCTTGTAGCGCGCCAGCCGCTCGGCGAGGTACTCATCAAGATCATCGAGCCGCAGCGGGTCGCCCGCAACAGCTGCCACCGCGATCGGCACCTCGCCCCATTTCTCGTGGGCCCGCCCGATGACGGCGACCTCGAGGATCTCGGGGTGGCCGGCGAGGACGTTTTCGACCTCGGCGCAGTAGATGTTCTCGCCGCCGGAGATGATCATGTCCTTCTTGCGGTCGACCACCCAGACGTAGCCGTCGGAGTCCATGCGGACCAGGTCGCCGGAATGGAACCATCCGCCCGCGAACGCCTCGGCGGTGGCCTCCGGGTTGTTCCAGTAGCCGCTCATCAACGTCGGTGCCCGGTAGACGATCTCGCCCACCTCGCCGACGGGGACGTCGTTCATGTTCTCGTCGACGACGCGGGCGGCGACGGTGGGAATCACCTTGCCCACCGAGCCGCGCTTCCGGATCGCGTCGTCGCCGAGCAGCATGCAGGTGACCGGCGACATCTCGGTCTGGCCGAACGCCGCCAGTATCTGGGCGCCGGGGAAGGTTGCCGACATCTCTTTCAGCAACGCGTCCGGCGCCGGGGCGGCCCCCCACGATATGACCCGCAACCGCAGATCGCGGGGGCGGGCCTGCTGCTCGGCGCACACCGCCTGCCACTGCGCGGGCACCAGGAAAATGCCGGTGACCTTTTCCGCCGCCAGCACGTCGAGCAGCTGCCCGGGCTCGAAGGCGCCGAGCGGATAGATCACCGTGGGGATGCCCAGCAGCATGCCGGGCAGCAGGTTGCCGACGCCGGCGATGTGGAAGAACGGCACGCCGATGAATCCGACGTCACTATTTATATCGGCGCCGTTGGTGTACAGCCCGGTCATCGTCTGGCCGGTCAGGTTGGTGTGGGTCAGCACCGCGCCCTTGGGCCGGCCGGTGGTCCCCGACGTGTACATGATCAGCGCCGGGGAATCGTTCGGGATGTCGACAAGGCCGTGTGCTTCGCCCGGCTCGTTAATGAGGTCCTGGTAGCCGAGCACGCTGTCATCCGTCGAGCCACCGCCCGCGACGACGATCGTGCCGAGCAGCGGCTGGATGTCGCGCACGCCGGTGGCCACCGGGGCGAGCACCGCCTCGGTGACCATCACGCGCGCTTCGCAGTCCTCGACCAGGAACACGATTTCGGCCGAGGTGAGCCGGAAGTTCAGCGGGACCGCGATCGCCCCCAGCGAATTGACGGCCAGCACCGCCTCGACGAATTCGGGGCGGTTGAGCATCAGGATCATGACCCGGTCGCCGAAGCCCACGCCGCGGCGGCTCAGCGCGTCGGCCAGCGCCACGACGCGGCGGCGCAGCCCGTCCCACGTGGTCGTGTTGCCCAGGAATCGCAGCGCCGGCTCGTCCGGTTGCATCATCGCGTGCCGCTCGAGTTGGGTCACCCAGTTCTGCCGGCGGGCCAGGTACGGCTGCTCCGTGGGCAGTGGGAACTGGGCCAGATGGCTGGCCAATTGCGCGGTCAAGCAGTTGCCTCCCCTTCACCTCGCGCACCGCTTGCGCGAGGTTGATATTTGATAAAACATGGTGTTGTGTGGGTCACACTATGGCTTTAGTGCCGCAAAGACAAGACCCGCCCAGAACGCGAAAGCCCTGGCAGCCCGCGTGAACGCGCCGACATCGACGCAGCAGAGGGCCCGTCGGCCACTACGCCGGGCGCAGCTGTCCGACGCGGTCGCGGGCCACCTGCGCGCGGCGATCATGTCCGGGGCATTGCGTCCGGGAACGTTCATCCGCCTCGACGAGACCGCGGCCGAGCTCGGCGTCAGCGTCACCCCGGTGCGGGAGGCCCTGCTGAAGCTGCGCGGCGAGGGCATGGTGCAGCTCGAACCGCACCGCGGTCACGTCGTGTTGCCGCTGACCCGCCAGGACATCGAGGACATCTTCTGGCTGCAGGCCTCCATCGTCAAGGAGCTGGCGGCCGCGGCCACCGAGCACATCACGGACGCCGAGATCGACGAGCTGAACCGCATCAACGATTCGCTGGCCGCGGCCGTCGGGTCCAGCGACGCCGAGACCATAGCCGGCATCGAGTTCGCGTTCCACCGCGTCTTCAACCAGGCCAGCGGCCGGATCAAACTGGCGTGGTTCCTGCTCAACGCCGCGCGCTACATGCCGGTGCTGGTGTACGCCGCCGACCCGCAGTGGGGCGAGGCCGCCGTCGACAATCACCGGAAGTTGATCGCGGCGCTGCGCCGGCGCGACACCGCCGCCGCGATCGAGCACACCGTCTGGCAGTTCACCGACGCCGCGGCCCGGCTGACCGAGATGCGCGACCGGACGGGAATCTTCGACTAGCCGGTGGCCAGCTGCTCGGCGCGCTGCTTGAGGTTGTCGGCGAGGTGGTCGAGGACGTTGTTGAGGAGCTGCTTCACCATCGGCGCGGGCACCGGCATCGTGGTCTCGACGTCCATGTCGACCGTCAGCAGGCTCGAGGTTCCAGCCTCCACCACGGAAAAGAGTTGCTCCTGCTTTGAGAACAGGTCGCCCTGCTGCAGGACGGTCTGAATCTGATTTTCCCCCGGGTAGTACACCGCCTGGATGAAAGTGCCCTTCAAGCCCTGCACATCGGTGTCGAGCCGCACCTGGCTGGGACGCCCGTCGTCGTAGCGGGCGAGGATCCACAGGCCCGTGATCCCGTCGTTCCATTCCGGGTAGCGCTCGAAATCGCCGACGATGCCCATGATCGCCGCGGCGTCGGCGCTGACCTCGACGGTCTTGCTCAGAACTGGCATTGGCGAAGCATAGCGGGGAGCGCGAAAGTGCCCGACTGCTATGCCATCTCGCCCACGCACGCGGTCGCCAGCAGCGACCGGATGGCGTCGGGAATGGGCACCGGCTTGCGGTCGGCGCGGTCGACGTAGACGTGCACCCAGTGCCCCAGCGCCGTGATCGGCTGCGCCCCGCCGGCTTCCCGGAAGACGCCGAGCCGGTAGGTGACGCTGCTGCGCCCCAGCCGGGTGACCGCCAGACCCACCACGAGACCCTCCGGGAAGCGCAGTTCGGAGAAGTAGCGGCAGCCCGACTCGGCGACGATCCCGAGCGCGGGCGTGGAGAGCGGGTCGAGCCCGGTGCCGGTGTTGATCCAGGCGTTGATCGCGGTGTCGAACAACTGGTAGTAGACGGCGTTGTTGAGGTGGCCGAACATGTCGTTGTCGGCCCAGCGGGTGCCGACCGGCCACAGCACGGGGAAGTCTGCGCTGGTGAAGTCCTGCCGCTCGGGTGCTGGGCCCATGGTTGTATTCCAACATGGTTGACATCCGCGGCGCGGTGCTGGAGCGGATCGGCTCGTCCCGGCCGTACGCGGATTCCCGCCCGATCAGCGTGGTCGACCTCGAGCTCGACGAGCCGGGCCCCGGCGAGGTGCTGGTCCGCATCGAGGCGGCGGGCGTGTGCCACTCCGATTTGTCGGTGGTCGACGGCAACCGGGTGCGCCCGGTGCCGATGCTGCTCGGCCACGAGGCGGCCGGGATCGTCGAGCGGGTCGGCGCCGGTGTGGACGACCTGCCCGTCGGCCAGCGGGTGGTGCTGGTGTTCCTGCCGCGGTGCGAGCAGTGCGCGGCCTGCGCGACCGGGGGGCTGACGCCCTGCGAACCGGGCAGCGCCGCCAACGCCGCCGGGACGCTGCTGGGCGGCGGGATCCGGCTCACCCGCGCGGGGCGGCCGGTGCATCACCACCTCGGGGTGTCGGGGTTCGCGACGCACGCGGTGGTCAACCGGGCCAGCGCAGTCGCCGTGCCGCCCGACGTGCCACCCGAGGTCGCCGCGCTGCTCGGGTGCGCGGTGTTGACCGGGGGCGGCGCCGTGCTCAACGTCGGCGATCCCCGCGCCGGTCAGTCCGTGGCCGTCGTCGGCATGGGGGGCGTGGGCATGGCGGCGCTGCTGACCGCGTTGACCTACGCCGACGTCCGCGTCGTCGCCATCGACCGGTTGCCCGAGAAGCTCTCGGCGGCGCGAGAATTGGGCGCACACGAGGTTTACACGCCGCAGCAGGCGGCCGACGGCGGCGTGCGGGCCGCCGTGGTGATCGAGGCGGTCGGCCACCCCGCCGCGCTGGAGACCGCGATCGGGCTGACGGCACCCGGCGGTCGCACCATTACCGTCGGGCTACCACCGCCGAGTGCCCGGATCAGCGTGTCGCCGTTGGGTTTTGTCGCCGAGGGCCGGTCGTTGATCGGCAGCTACCTGGGTTCGTCGGTGCCCGGCCGCGACGTTCCCCGGTTCGTGTCGCTGTGGCAGTCGGGCCGGCTGCCGGTGGAGGCGCTGGTGTCGTCGACGATCCGGTTGGACGACATCAACGAGGCGATGGATCGTCTGGCCGACGGCACCGCCGTGCGCCAGCTCATCAGGTTCTGATTTCATTCCCTTGCGCCGAAACTGCGCACAGAGCGCGTTTCGGTAAGCACATCGCGATCTGTGCGCAGTTTCGGCGGCATCAGTGCAGCGCGCTGCCAAGCGCGTGGCCCTGCAGTTCGAACAACCGCTGGGAGCCCGACCAGTCCGGCAGCAGCGAGTCGAACCCGTGACAGGCGCGCGGGAACACGTGCAGCTCGGCGGACACGCCGGCGCGCAGCAGCGCCACCGCGTAGTCGATCGCCTCGTCGCGAAAGGGGTCGACCTCCGCGCAGGTGATCAAAGCCGGTGCCAGGCCACGCAATTCGGCCCGCCGCGCGGGCACGGCGGACACGGCGCCCTCGGGGGTCAGGTAGTGGCGCCACATCTGCTCGGCCGCCTCGCTGTCGAACGCCGGGCTGGTGCAGAACTCGGCCTTCGACGGGGTTTCCCGATCGTCGAGCACCGGCTGGTGCAGTAGCTGAAACGCCAGCGACGGCAGCGACCCGTCGGCGGCACCGTGGGCCAGGCAAGCCGCCAGGGCGGCGCCGGCGCTGCTGCCCCCGACGCCCAGGCGCCCGGGGTCGACGCCCAGTTCGGCCGCGTTGGCCGCCACCCAGCGCAGCGCGGCGGCCGCGTCGTCGAGGGCGGCCGGATACGGATGCTCCGGCGCCAGCCGGTAGTCCACCGACACCACCGTGCAGCCACCGCGGCGCGCCAGCTCCACGCACTGCCGGTGGTCGGTGTCCAGGTTGCCCAGCGCGAAGCCGCCGGCGTGGCAGTAAACGATCGCCGGCGCCGGATTCGCCAGCGCGCCGCGGTAGATGCGCACCGCGACGCCGTCGGCGGTGTCGTCGTCGACGCGCACGCCCTGCGCGTCGGTCTGCGCGGCGGACTCGCGGCGGCGCTGGTTGAACGGTTCGCGCGTGAGCCGGATCGCGTCGGCGGAGAAGTCGGTGCGCGCAGTCGCCACCTCGCGCAGTGCGGAATCCAGGCGCTCTGAACCATCCAACTCCGTCATCGGGCCGGGGCCTCGAAACCGAAGTCGGCGGCTTTGAATCGGCGCGTCATGCCCCAGAAGCTGCGCGCGCTGCGCGGCCACTGCGTAACCACACGGCCGTTGGCGGCGCGGAAGTAGTTGCTGCACTGAGTGGTCCACACCGTGCCGGCCATCCACCGGTCGACCCGCGTGACGAAATCGGCCAGCGCGGCG
The DNA here is from genome assembly GCF_059812405.1 of Mycobacterium sp. NGS57. NCBI lineage: Bacteria > Bacillati > Actinomycetota > Actinomycetes > Mycobacteriales > Mycobacteriaceae > Mycobacterium > Mycobacterium sp. NGS57. The sequence goes on from NZ_JCALCP010000007.1 coordinate 7,826, forward strand.
GGCCGCACCGCGACGTACGCCTTGCCCTTGCGCCGCATGTATCTCAGCGCGCGCACGATGTAGCGCGCCTGGGCCTCGAGCATGAAGATCGCGCTGTTCGACCCGACGTTGGTGTTCGGCCCGTAGAGCATGAAGAAGTTCGGGAAGCCCGGAACCGCCATCCCGAGGTAGGCGTGCGCTCCGTCCCGCCACGCCTCCCGCAGCGTCGCCCCGCCCTCGCCGCAGACGTCCAGCTGGCCCAGGTAGTCGGCCGCGGCGTAGCCGGTGGCGCACACCACGACGTCGACGTCGCGTTCGGTGCCGTCCGCGGTGACCAGGCTGCGCGCGCGCAGGCCGCGCGCCGGGCTGTCCAGCACCTCGACGTTGGGCCGGGTCAACGCGGGCAGGTAGTCCGAGGAGAACACCAGCCTCTTGCAGCCCATCGGGTGGTCCGGGGTCAGTGTGCGGCGCAATTGCTCGTCGGCGACGCTCTTGTCGAGCAGGCCCAGGGCGATTGCCTTGAACTCTTCGGTCTTGTCGCTGCCGTGCTCGATCACCGAGATGTTGGCCTCGCTGCGCAACCATAGCCGGGTGCGGTACAGCTTCTTGGCCAGCGGCACGTGGGCGAAGACCCAGCGCTCCCGTTTCGTGTAGTGCCGGTCGGGCTTGGGCAGGATCCAGGTCGGCGACCGTTGCACGGAATACACCTTGGCGGCCACCTTGGCCAGCTCCGGGATCAGCTGCGAGGCGGTCGATCCGGTGCCCAACACCGCGACCCGCGCGCCCTCCAGCGGCACCGAGTGGTCCCAGCGCGACGAGTGCATCACCGTGCCGGTGAACGGTTCCTCTTCCACCAGGTCCGGGAACAGCGGGCGGGTGAACAAACCCACGGCGGACACGACGACGCCGAAACGGTGCCGCCGGCCCTCGGCGGTGGTCAGGCACCACCGCTGGGCGTCCTCTTCCCATTGCGCGGAGCGGATTTCGGTGCGCAGCCTCAGGTGCGGCCGCAGGCCGTACTTGTCGGTGCAGCGCTCGAAGTACCGCAGGATCTCGGGCTGTCCGGACCACAGCCGCGACCAGTTGGCGTTCAGGTCGAACGAGTACGAGTACAGGTGCGACTTCACGTCGCACGCCAGCCCGGGATAGGTGTTGATCCGCCAGGTGCCGCCGACGTCGTCCTCGCGGTCGAAGATGGTGAAGTCGCGAAACCCGGCGCGCGAGAGCAGGATTCCCAGGGCGAGCCCACCCGGCCCGGCGCCGATGATGCCGATCTTCATCGGATCTGCAGGCATTGTCCGCCGTCGACGACCAGTTCCGCGCCGGTGATGAAGGACGCCTCGTCGGAGACCAGGAACGCCACCGCGTCGGCGATCTCGGTGGGTTGGCCGATGCGCCCGAAGGCCGACGACGCGGCCAGCCGCAGCTGGGTGGCGTCGTCGAGCATCGGGGTGGCGACGGGGCCGGGGAACACCGCGTTGACCCGGATCCCCAGCGGGGCGAGTTCGGCGGCGGCGGTTTGGGTCAGGCCGCGCAGGGCCCACTTCGACGAACCGTAGGCGGTGTGTCGCGGGAAGGGCCGCATCGCGCCGGTGCTGCAGATGTTCACCACCGCCGCGCCCTGCGCCGCGCGCAGCTGCTCGAGCGTGGCCCGGAGGCCGAGAAAGGCCCCGAAACAATTGACCCGCCAAGAGTTTTCGAAGCCCTCGACGGTCTCGTCGGCCAGCGACGCGCGGTGCAGCACGCCGGCGCCGTTGACCAGGGCGGTCAGCGACCCGAATCGGCCGACCGCGGTGCGGACGGCGGCCTCCCAATCGTCCTGGGCGGTGACGTCGAGCCCGATCCCCATGATCTCGTCGTCGCCCAGCTCGTCGACCGCGGTCGCCAGCTGGTCGGCCCGCCGGTCGCAGGCGGCCACCGAATAGCCCAGCGCGCGCAGCCGTTTGGCGATCGCCCAGCCCTGCCCGCCGGCGGCCCCGGTCACCAGTGCGACGCGCCGGGTCACGATGACGGCACCTCGGGGCTGTCGCACAGGCCGCGGCTGGTGACGAATTGGCAGCGCCGCCGCCGGAACCGCCACTGCCCGCCCACGCGGACCAGGTCGTCGTCGTACAGCGCGGGGCGCAGGTGCAGGTCGCCGGCCCTGACGAACAGCACCTGGGTGCGGCCCGTCGCGGTGTCGCCGCTGACGTCGATGCGCGAGACGCCGGTGAGGTGCAGCCCGCGCGGGGCGTCGCGAAACATCTGGCCGATGCCGTCGGGGCCGGCGAAAGCCCGCCCGTAGACGACGAATTCGCCGTCGGGGGCGAACAGCGCGAGGCACGCGTCAATGTCGCCGGCGTCCAGCGCCAGTGCGTAGTCGGCGATCAGCCCGCGGATAGCCTGGTCGTCGGTCATTGCCCGGTGGCCTCTCGGAGATGCTCGGCCGCACCCCGGCGCAGCGCCTGCGATTCGGCGGCCAGGGTGACCATTTGCATGCCCAGCTTCGCCATCGCGTGCCCGGTAGTGCCGTCCCCGGCGTGAATGCCGGTGATCAGTCCCGCGTCCGTGGCAGCCCGGTGGATAGCCACGATCGCGTCCAGCACCGCCGGATGTTTGGTCGCGCCAACGACATCCACGCCCATCGACAGCGCCAGGTCGGCGGGCCCGATGTAGAGCCCGGCCAGCCCGTGGACCGCGCAGATCTCGTCGAGCCCGGACAGCGCCGCCGCCGTCTCGATCATCGCGAAGACGCTCACCCGGGATTCCAGGGCGGCGGTGTCGTGGCCCAGGCCGGTGCGCAGCGGGCCGAAGCTGCGGGTGCCCGCCGGCTGGTGGCGGGTGGCGGCCACCGCCGCGGCGGCCTGGTCGGCCGACTCGATCATCGCGATGACGACGGCGTCGGCGCCCGCGTCGAGCACCCGCCCGATCGGCGCCGCGTCGGCGTTGGGCAGGCGCACCACGGTGCCGATGGGCAGGTGCTCGATGCGGCGCAGCGCGCGGGCGATGCCGGCGTCGTCGAGGTAGCCGTGCTGGGCGTCGAAGCCCACGTAGTCGTATCCGGCCCTGGCGAATTCCTCGGGCCCCAGCCACGTCGGCCCGGTGATCCAGCCGCCCCAGATCGGGGTCGCGCGGCCCAGGGCCCGCTGCAGGTTGCTCGCCGAATGCTCCGTCACTTTGCGATCGCAATCTTGACGCGCCCGGGGTCGGGCCGGCAGGCCAGGTCGAACGCGCCCTGCGCGTCGTCAACGCCGAAGGTGTGGGTGAGGTAGGTGCCGAGCAGGCCGGGGTGCTCGGCGGCGAATTTGCCGGCGAGCTCCAGCATGCGCCTCCGGTCCAGCGTCACACCGGATTTCAGCGTGAGATTGTTGCGCAGCATGTGGCGCATGCTGATCGGGTAGGCCTCGTCGTCGGCGACGCCGAAATAGAAGACGGTGCCGCCGGGGGCTGCGGCTTCGATGGCGTGCCCCAGGGTGGCGACCTGGTGCCCGACGGCCTCGATGACGACGTCGGCGCGGTCGGCGGCGTCCAGCTGGCTGACCCACCGGTCGCTGGTGGCGCGCACCGGATCGTCGACGCCGAATGCCGTTGCGTGGCTTGCGCGGTCGACGGGGTCGACGCCGGTGATGCGCCGGGCGCCGGCGGCCTTGGCGACGTAGGAGAACAGCAGCCCGATCGAGCCCTGGCCGATGATCGCGACGTGCCGGCCCGTCAGCTCCGGCAGTTGCTCGCAGGCATAGAGGACACACGCCAGCGGCTGCAGGCCGACCGCCTGCGCCGGGGTCAGCGCCGGGTCGTAGGGCGTCAGCATGTTGCCGTCGCTGATCACGCGCTCCATCAGGCCGTCGAACCCGGACGCCCAGCCCACCACGCGATCGCCGGCGCGGTGCTTCCGGTGGCGGCTGGCGATCACCTCACCCGCCACCTCGTGGATCGGGAACCCGTCCTTTTCGGCGGCGCTGGCGCCGTCGTCCCCGGGCAGCCGGCCGCGGTTACCGCGGAAGGCGGGCAGGTCGCTGCCGCACACACCGGCGGCCGAAAAGCGCAGCAGGACTTCGCCTTCGGTCAACTGCTCGGGGGTGCGGTCGGGGATCGAGGTCCGCTCGAACAGGTAGGGGGCGATGATCCGGTAGGACCACACGTCAGACCTCGACCGGGATCTTGTTCCAGCCCCACTGGAAGCTGGACGGCAGCCGGGTGGCGGCGTCGCTCCGGATCGCGAATTCGGGCACCCGGCGCAGCCATTCGGTAAGCAGCACATCGATTTCGAGGCGGGCCAGGTGGTAACCGATGCAGAAGTGCTGACCGCGGCCGAAGGCCAGCGAGCGGCGGATGGGGCGGTTCCACACGAACTCGTCGGGGTCCGGGTACTCCCGCTCGTCGCGGGCGGCCGACGCCAGCAGGGTGATGACCCGCTGGCCGGGACGGATCGTCTGGCCGTGAATGGTGAAGGGCTTCCGGGCCGTTCGGGCGAACCACTGCGCCGGCGCACAATACCGGACCATCTCCTCGCGTGCGATCGGCACGTTGGTTTCGGGGTCGGCGCACACCTCGGCCATCTGACCCGGCCGCCGGCCGAGCTCCCACAGCCCGTGCGCGACGATCTTGGGCACCGTCTCGGTCCCGCCGATGAAGATGCACAGCATCTGGGTTGCGGCCTCGACGTCGTCGAGCGCGCTGCCGTCGGGCAACCGGTAGTCCAGCAGGCCGTCGACCACGGGCAGAGCGTCCCCCGACGAGTCGGCGCGGCGGCGCTGGACGACAGGGGTGAGGTACTCGAGATAGTTGGGCCGGGCTTGCGCGGTATCCACGCCCTCGCCGGGCTCGGCGAGGCTGCCGGCGTTGACCGCGGCCAACACCTGCGGTGCGAGTTCCGTTGAGATGCCCAGCAGTTCGCACACGATCGAGGCGACCACGACGCCGCCGTAGTCCTGGGTCAGGTCGAACGCTCCCTGCGGCAGCAGCAGGTCGAGGCGCTCGTTGGCCAGCGTGCGGATCCGGGATTCTAGGCCGGCAACGTTTTTCGGCCGCAGCGGAAGGGTATGTGCGCGGCGGATCTCGCCGTACAGGCCGGCGTCGAACACCGCGTGAAACGGCAGCGGATGCAGCGGCGGGTCGGCGACCGGCCCGCTGTTGTGCTCGGCCAATACCGATGCCGCGGGCAGCGTGCCCTCCGAGGCGACGAACGTGCCGTCATTGACTTCCAGGACCCGCCAGATGTCGTCGAAACGCGACAGCGCGAAGGTGTCCCACTGCGGCATGTAGTACACCGGGTGGTCATCGCGCAGGATTCGGTAGTACGGCAACGGGTTTGCCATGACTTCCGCGTCGAACGGGTCGTAAGAGAAACTCACTGCAGTGGTGACGGCGTCAGGGCCTGCAGGATCGAGTCCTCCCACCCGTCGCGCAGGGCGGGCGCCACGCTCATCCAGGTGACGATCTCGGCGGGCGGGCTGTCCTTCCAGGACGGGTAGTGATTGGCGAAGCATTCCCAGCCGCCGTCCAGCGCCCAGTAGTGGATCACCTCGTTGTAGCGGAAGGTCGTGGTGAACGAGCCCAGCCAGCGTTTGCCGGTGCGCTCCGACCACGGGACGTAGAGGCGCTCCAGCTCGCGGATGTAGTCATCCTGGCGGCCCGGCTTCGTCTGCATGATCTCCTGAATCACCAGCGGCGCAGTGAAATTGGACTCGCGCAGCTGTGTCAGCGTCTTGTTGCTGGGACCCGGGTACATGATGCGCCCCTCGCCCGACGCGCCGCCGTCGGCCAGAAACGCCGACCACTTGCCTGCCGCGGCCTCGTGGCTGCCGCCGCGGGCCTGCGCGGCGCCGATCCTCGCGTAGTCGGCGAAGCCGTCGATCTCCCAGATGATCGTCACCTGCGGCCAGTGGCCGTTGTACGGGGTGGTTTCCCAGATGGCGAACAGCCGCGCGCCGAGCTCGTCCATCATCGGCTGATAGGTGGCGGTGAACATCTCGGTGAAACCGTCGCCGCGCAGCGAGCCCAGCGAGACCGTCTCGTGCAGGTAAAGCAGGGTGTGGCCGTAATACTTTTTCATGGGCTAGTCGAGCCGCGCCGAATCCGTCAGCAGCGTCTCGGTGGGATCGACTGTGTCGCGGGCGATCCCGGCCGCGGCGAGTGCATACCCTTTGAATCTGCACGCCGCCGCGCTGAGGACGTATTGCGCTCGGGTCGTCGTGCGGTTGACCGTCAGCGGCCAGCCGTCGCCCCACAGCGCGACCTCGGTCATCCGGTCGCCGAGGGACTCGAGCACCTTTTCGCGCAGCCGGGCGTCGGCGGTGAACGCCTCGGCGCTGACCGCCAGGCTGTGGCTCGTCGAGCCCGCCAGGTCCGCCTGCGCTTCCGGGCCCAGCGCCCGCACCCCGAGGATCCGCAGCGGGCGGGTGTCGCAGCCGTGCGGCAGCAGCACGTTCACCTGCCAACCGGCCATCACCCGGTCGTAGAGCCAGCCCCCGGCCGACTGCACGACGTCGGCGACGCTGGCCGCGACGACGTCCAGCCGATATCGCAGGCACTCACCGTCCGGGCGGGTCGCTCGCGAGGTGCTGACCCGGCTGTTGTGGCTGATGTCGAAGCTTGGAGTGACCATCAATCCGTTCCTCACCGCCGCACGCCAGGGGTGCGTTGGCGTTACCTGCTAGGCATTGGCTTGTTGTCACCCGACAGCGTGACACTTCTGGCCAAATTTGTAAAGGTGCCTAGGCCTCGAACTGCCGGTTGCGCCGGGCTTTGAGTTCGGTGAGAACCTCGTCGGTGTGCTGGCCGAGTCGCGGTGCCACCGACCGCGGCGCCCAGGGCGTGCCATGGAAGTCCGCCGGGGTGGCCACCATCGCGACGCCCCCGTGTCCTTCAGCCCCGTCGGGAACGTCGACGATGCCGCCCGCCGCGTGGAACTGCTCGTCGGCCACGACGTCCTCGAGCGCGTTGACGGGCGACCAGAAGAGCTCCGGCTCGCCCGCGAAGATCTGCGCCCACTCGTCGAGAGGGCGGGTCGCGAAGATCTCGTCCAACTCGGCGATCAGCTGCACCGCGTTGACCGCGCGGGAGCGGGCGTCGCCGAACCGGGGGTCGTCGTCGCCCCAGCCGGGACGTCCCACCGCCCGGCACAGCGCGGGCCAATGCCGCTCGGCCTCCAGCCCGACGAGCCAAAACCGCCGCCCGTCGCCGGCCGTGTAGTTGTTCATGCACGGGTTGCCCATGGTTTCGCGCTGGCCGATGGCGATCGGCTGGCCGGTCAGCAGGTAGGTGTTGAGGTCGAAGCTGACGGTGTAGGCACCCTGGCGGTACAGCGAGGTGGTCACCAGCTGGCCCTCGCCGGTGCGTTCGCGTGCCAGCAGCGCCGCACACACCGCGGCGGCCAGGGTCATGCCCGCCGAGTGGTCGCCCATGCCACCGCGCTGGAACGGCGGCGTCTCACCGGGCCGGGTGAGCAGGTGCGCCACCCCGGCGCGGGACCAGAACGCGGCCACGTCGTAGGCGGCGCGGTCGGCGTCGGGCCCGGTGTCGCCGTACCCAGTGATCAGGCCGTAGACCAGGCGCGCGTGGCGGCCCGATACCGACTCGTAGTCGAGGCCGAGGCGCTGCAAGGCGCCCGGACGCACGTTGGTGAGGAAAACGTCTGCGTCCGAAAGCAATTCGAACGCGATGTCGCGGCCCGCGGCGGTGGTGAGGTCCACGACGACGCTGCGCTTGGAGCGGTTGTCCATCTCGAATGGCGGGTTGACGCCGAGGTCACAGCCCAGCATCTTGCCGAACAGGCGCCCCGGGTCACCGGTCGGCGGCTCGATCTTGACGACGTCGGCGCCCCAGTCGGCCAGGATGCCGCCGGTGGCCGGTCCGGCCACCCAGACCCCGAGCTCGACGACTTTGTAGCCTTCCATCGGTCCCGCCATGGGTAAGTTCCTACCCTGCATCGCGACCGGGTCCTCCCACCGGGTCACGGGGTCGTGCTAGCGGATTGACTGTTCGGCCGCGGCCGCTGCTTGGCCAGCGGTGGCAAGCAGGAAATCCGCGCACCGTTCGCCGATCATGATCGACGGCGCGTTGGTGTTTGCGCGGGGTATCCGCGGCAGCGCCGAGGCGTCGGCGACGCGCAGATTTTCCACGCCGCGCACGCGCAGCTTCTCGTCGAGGGGGCTGTCGGGTCCGCCGCCCATGGCGACGCTGCAGGCCGCATGCCTGGTCGTGATCGCGGTGGCCCTGATGGCGGCCTCGATATCCGAGCCCGGCCCCGGGAGCAGTTCTCGCTCCACCGCCGACGCAATCGGTTCGGTGGCGATGATCTCGCGGGCGCGCAGCACCGCGCGGACGAGCGCGTCGACGTCGTCGCGCTCGGAAAGGGTGTTCATCCGGATCGCCGGCGGCGTCGCGGGATCCGACGAGCGCACGAGGACACTGCCGCGGCTCCTGGGCGTCCAGTACGAGACGCCCACCGACAGCGCGGGCCGGAGATTGCGGTCTGTGGGGTCGGCCAGCGCATCGCCGGGGGCGAAGATCAGCTGAGCGTCGCACGCCGGAAGATCTACCGCCGTCCGGATGTGGGCCAGCGCCTCACCGCCATTACTGGTGAATTTGCCGCTTCTACGGAACAGCCACTGCAGCAACCATTTCGGGTTCCCGACATCCGCAAAGCCGACGTGCCCGGGCGCCAGTGCCCATACGCCCCATGCGTGCGGGTGGTCGGTGAGGCCGTGGCCGATGCGGGGGCTGTCGACCACGGGCGTGATCCCGATGCCGCGGAGGTGATCGGCCGGACCGATGCCCGACAGCTGCAGCAGCTGCGGGGTATTGAACGCGCCCGCGCTCACAACGACTTCCTGGCCGGCGAAGGCTCGCCGGATGTGCCCCCGGTGGCGATATTCGATGCCGACGGCTCGCCCGTCGCGGACGATGACTCGGCTGACGATCGCCTTGGTGACGACGGTCAAGTTGGTCCGGCGTCGCAGGTACCCGCGCGCAGCGCTCCAACGCTCACCCCGGTGAATGGTCACCGGTGTGATCGCCGCGCCGTCGAGTTCGGGTCCGCTGACATCGTCGTTGGCGCAGACACCGGCGGCGCGCGCCGCGGCGACGAATCGCTGAGACAGCTCATCGGGGCATGCGACGCGGGTGATGCGCATCGAATGCTGTTCGATCCGCGCGAACACCGGGGCCACCTCCTTCCAGCCCCACCCGGGCAGCTGCCAGCCGTCGTAATCCACCGTGCTGCCCTTGACCCACACCATGCCGTTCATCGCACTGCTGCCGCCGAGTACACGACCGCGGGGCTGCGCGATCCGCCGGTTCCCGCAGCCGGGCTCGGGATCGGTTTCGTAGCCCCAGTCCAGCGAGGTGCCGTACTGCCGGACAGCGGCCAACGGCGCCCGGACTGTCAGCCGACGGTCCGACCCGCCGGCCTCAACCAGCAGGACTTTCGCCGAAGATTCGCTGGCCAGTCGTCCGGCCACCGCGCAACCCGCGGAGCCCGCGCCGGCGACGATGAAGTCATATGCGGTCATAGCGTTGTCCATGGCAAGGACTATCCGGTGAACTCCGCGCGCCGCCATCGGCCGAATCGCCTAATTCGGCGGTGGCGAGACGCGTACGTACGCGTGCCGAGACCGCAACAATTGGCGGTTTCGCTGATGATTCGGCGGTACGTAACGCCGCATGCTGGCTAGCATGAGCGAAAGTAGCTGGAGCGACGTGAACATGAGCGAGCTTCCGACGGGAACCGTCACGTTGTTGCTGGCCGATGTCGAAGGGTCGACCAGGCTGTGGGAAACCCAGGCCGAGGCGATGAAGGCGGCAGTGGCCCGCCTCGACCAGACCCTGTCCGATGCGGTCGCCGCTCATGGCGGGGTGCGGCCCGTCGAGCAGGGCGAGGGCGATAGCTTCGTCATCGCGTTCGTCCGCGCGGCCAGCGCCGTTGCCTGCGCATTGGACTTGCAGCGGGCACCGCTGGCACCCATCAAATTGCGCATCGGGGTCCACACCGGCGACGCGCATCTGCGCGACGAGGGCAACTACATCGGCCCGACGATCAACCGCGCGGCCCGGCTCCGCGACCTCGCGCACGGCGGGCAAACGGTGCTGTCGGGTGCAACGGAACCACTCATCCTCGACCAGCTCCCGCCGGACGTCACGTTGTCGGACCTCGGCTCCCACCCCCTGCGCGACCTGCCCCGCCCCGAGCGGGTGGTGCAGCTGTGCCACCCGGATCTGCACAACGACTTTCCGCCATTGCGCACGGCCAATATCCTTGCGACCGAACGTCTTCCGATGCAGTTGACGAGCTTCATCGGGCGCCGGACGGAAATGCGCGAGATTGCCGGCGCACTTGCCGAGCACCGGCTTGTCACGCTGACGGGCGCGGGCGGAGCGGGCAAGACGCGGCTGGCGGTGCAGATCGCCGCCACCGTCGCCGGTGAGTTCGCCGACGGGGTTTGGTACGTCGACCTGGCGCCGATCACCGATCCGGAACTCGTACCCGTCACGGTGGCACGCGCGCTGGGCCTGCCAGACCAGCCTGGCCAACCGTCAATCGACGTGGTGCAGCGCTTCATTCGCGATCGCCAGATGCTGGTATTGCTCGACAACTGCGAACACCTGCTCGATGCGAGCGCCGATTTGATCACCAAACTGTTGCGAGTGTGCCCGGCGTTGACGCTACTGACGACGAGCCGCGAACCCATCGGGGTGAGTGGCGAGGTGAGTTGGCGGGTGCCCTCGCTGTCGCTTCCCGATGAAGCGGTTGAGCTGTTCGGTGATCGGGCCCGTCGAACCAAGCCCGAATTCCAAGTCATCCCCGAGATCACCGACACCGTGATCGAGATCTGTCGACGGCTCGACGGCCTGCCACTGGCCATCGAACTTGCCGCCGCCCGCATTCGCGCTCTGTCGCCCACGGAGATCCTCGACAGCCTGCGCGACACATTCCGGCTTCTGACCGGTGGTGCCCGCACCGCGGTGCGGCGCCAACAAACTTTGCAGGCCTCGGTGGATTGGTCGCACGCATTGCTGTCCGAACCAGAGCAGGCTTTGTTCCGAAGGCTGGCGGTCTTTCTCGGCGGGTTCGACCTTGACGCCGCACAGGCCGTGGCCGGTGGGGGCGACATGGGGCGCTTCCAGCTACTCGACCAGCTGACGTTGCTGGTTGACAAGTCGCTGTTGGTCGCGGAAGACGGCAAATACGGAACCCGATATCGCCTACTGGAGACCGTGCGCCAGTACGCGCAGGAAAAGCTCGGCGAATCCCGCGAAGGCGACCAGGTACGTGCTCGCCACCTCGACCACTTCACCGGCACGGCCTGTCTACTCGACGCACCGGCAGGTTCGGGACACGAGAGACGCGTCGAACAGGCGGAGGCCGACATCGACAATCTGCGTGCGGCCTTCGCTTGGAGCCGGGAGGGCTCGGGCGCCGCCGACCGCGCGCTGACGCTCGCGGCGGCGTTGCTACCGCTTTGGGTGACACGGCGCCGCATGCAGGAAGGACTGGAGTGGCTCGATACTGCCCTTGCCGAAGACTCCGAAGATGTTGAGGAATCGGTGGCTCACGTGCGGGCCTCGGTCGCCAGGGCCGCCCTGCTGGGATTCACCGGCATGGCGGTCGATCTCGACGCGGAGCAGATTTTGGCGTCGGCACGCGACGTTGGCGACCCGGCGCTGGTGGCGCGGGCCCTGACAGCCTGCGGTTGCTTCAGCAATGACAACCTCGAGAAGGGCGGCGCATACTTCGCCGAGGCGGCTGACCTCGCCCGCGGCATCGGCGATTCCTGGTGGTTGGGACAGATCCTGTTCTTACAGGCCTCGTTCGCCGTCCTGTTCGGCGAACTAGACGTCGCCGAGGCGGCCGCCGAGGAAGGAAAACGGATCGCCGAAAGCATTGACGCCGGCTCCTTGTCGCGCCAATTCCGGTATGTCTTCGGCTGGACGCGGATCCTGCGCGGCGACCTGACCAGCGCTCTCGCTCAGCTTCGCGAATTGGACGAGGAACTGACCGTGTCCCGCGATGGGCTGTTCTGGGTCCACGTACCCGCATGTCAGGCGATGGTGTTGGCGTACCAAGGGCATGCGGATCAGGCTCGCGAAATCGCCGAAGCGGCCCTGGAACGCGCATCCGACTCCTTTCATGCCCACCTAGCGACCGTGCACGCGGCTTTCGGCTATGTACACCTGGCGGCGGGAGACGCCGCCGCAGCGTGGCAAGCGCACGAAGCGGGGCGTGAAATCACCGGAATGTACGTCCAACTGGCCTCCTTGTACATCTGGGCGCCGCTGGCCCCGCTGGCGTGCGGTGACCTCGCCGCGGCCCGCCGCTGGGCAGACGACGTGGTGTCGGCCACCAGCGCGTGGTGTCTGGCTGCCGCATTGACCTCACGTGCGCGCGTGAAGATCGCGGACGCCGAACTCGATGCCGCCGAACGCGATTCCTTCGACGCGCTGGATGCGGCGGCCCGGGTCGGCGGCAAGCTGATCGTTCCGTTCGCGCTCGACTGCCTCGCCGCCGTGGCGAGCGGTTCGGGCGACCATCGGCTCGCGGCGCGATTGTTCGGCGCCGCCGACGCGACGCGGCACCACATGGGCATGGTGCGTTTCAAGGTCCTCGAGGCCGACGATGCGGGCAGGATCGCGGCGCTTCGTGACGCCATGGGCCAGAACGACTTCGATGCCGCCTGGGCCGAGGGCGCGGCGTTGTCCATCGAGGAGGCGATCGCCTACGCGCAACGCGGCCGCGGCGAACGCCGCCGCGCCAGCAGCGGCTGGGCATCGCTGACACGTGCCGAGCTCGACGTCGTGAAACTCGTCAATGAAGGCCTGGGCAACAAGGACATTGCCGCACGGCTGTTCGTCTCGCCACGCACCGTGCAGGCCCACCTCACCCATATCTTTGCCAAGTTGGGACTGCGTTCGCGGTTGCAACTCGCGCAGGAGGCCGCTCGTCGCGGATGAGTCCCAGAGCCGCGCTAGGTTGGAATACGGCAGGCTGATAGAGCATCTGGGAGGAACGCCATGACCCTGGTTGCCGGACGCGGCCCACTCAGCAGCGATCCCGCCGGGCGGTTCTCGCCACCGGTGCCCGGCGGCCTCGTCTATATCGAGCCCCACCCGCGGCGCGTGCAGGCGCTGCGCGACGGGCGCGTGGTGCTCGACACCGAGCGGGCGCTAATGGTGCACCGGCGGGGCCGCCCGCTGAGCTACGTCTTTCCCGCGGAAATCGTCGGCGAGCTGCCGACCGAGCCCGAACCGGACGCGCCGGGCTACGTCCACGTCCCGTGGGACGCCGTCGACACCTGGCTGGAAGAGGGCCGCGAGCTCGTCCACTACCCGCCCAATCCGTACCACCGCGTCGACTGCCGGCCCACGAAACGGCGCCTGCGCGTCGCCGTCGCCGGCACGGTGTTGGTGGACACCGACGACACGGTCATCCTGTTCGAGACCGCGTTCGAGCCAAGGCTTTACGTCGATCCCGCGCACGTGCGCACCACCCTGCTGCGCGAGTCGAAGACGTCGAGCTATTGCAACTACAAGGGTTTCGCGACGTACTGGTCGGCGGTCGTGGGCGACGACGTCGTCGACGACGTCGCATGGAGCTACAAGGATCCGCCCCCCGAAAGCCTGCCCATCAAGGGGTTTTTCAGTTTCGACGCCGCCCGCTGCGACATGGCCGCAGAACTCCCCTAGGCACCGCGAAAGTGCAACTGGCGACGTATTTCTCGAGTAGCCGCGTCGCTGGTTGCACTCTCGCGAAAGTCAGTAACTCGGCCGGCCCAGCTTGAGCTCGTGCTGGGCGATCATGTTGCGGAAGACCTCCATGGTGCCGCCGTAGATGCCGGCGGGAACGCCGTGCCGGAAGATGAACTCGATGGCGCCGTTATCGGCGACGTCCGCGGAACCCGTTGTGTCGGTGGGCAATGCCGATGCCGTCCCCAGCAGGTCCATCAATTCCTGAGAGACCTCGCGCATGGTCTGAATGAGCGCCACTCGCCCGTACATTCCCGGAGTCGACATGGCCGCCTCGATGCGGGCCATGCTGCGACCCAGCCGGTATTTCGTCGACTCGTCGTCGATCGCGCGCCGCCCGCTCGTATCGGGCGCGGACAGGATCGCCGCGACCCCATCGGCCGCCTCGGCCATCAATTGGCCGTGCTCCGAGAGCATCGAGACATTCTGCAGGCCATGGTCTTCGACGTCGGCGATGCCATGTTCGGCGTCGAGGGCGAAGCGCATCACCGTCCAGCCGCCGTTGACCTCACCGATGCGGTAGAGGTCGTCGATCCGCACGTCGCTGTAATACACGATGTTGGTGCGGTCACCATCCAGCGTGCGGATACCCTGGATCTCGATGCCCTTCGAATCCAGCGGCACCAGAAACATCGTCAGGTTTTTGTGCTTGGGTCCCTGCGGATCGGTGTTGGTGAGCAGGAAGACGTACTTGGCGTTCTGCGCGTTCGAGGTGAACATCTTGGACCCGTTGATAACCCAGCTCGAACCGTCCCGCACGGCGCGGGTCTTGCAGGTGGCGACGTCGGAGCCGCCCTCGGGCTCGGTATAGCCCAGGCATATCCGGATCTCTCCGGACAGCACGCCCGGCAGCACCGCGTCGACGAGCTCGGCCGCCCCGAACTGGCGCACCAACCGCGCGACCGCCGCCGTGGTGCCCCAGTGGAACCACGGGGCATTGGCACGACCAATCTCGAGGTGGAAGATCCGCCGGCGCACCGGGTTGAAGCCGCCTTCGGATTCCAGCTTCCAGTCCGACGCCAGGTGACCCGCCTCGCCCAGCGCCAAATGCACCGGCTCACTGAAGTTTTCACCGGTCTCACGGTCGCGCCGCCGTACCTCCTCGGTGACGTGCTCGGTGATGAACGCCCGGAACTGATCGTGAAAATCCTGGTCCTCGGGTGAGAGCGTGACGGGCGAGAAGTCCATTACAGCGCGTCGATCACGTCCGCGCGGAACCGCTCGAGGGTTTCGAGCGCATGGGCGATGCTGTCACCGGGCAGATGGACGCTGACCCACGTAACCCCCAGGGCCGCAAGCTTTTCCAGGCCGGACAGATAAGCATCGGCGTTGAACTGGTCGTCGGTGGGGCTGCCGCCCTCGAAGTTGGTGAACGTGACGTCGATCGCCGAGGAGTCCCGGCCCACCGCGTCGCAGCGGCGCCGCAGGTCGTCGATGCCCTCGGTGAGGCGCTGCACCGAGTCGATGACGGCGGTGCCGGCGGTCTGGGCCAGCTGGGGCGGGGCGGGAAACGGGCACCAGCCGTCGCCGTACTGCGCCACCCGCTGCCGGGACGCCCCGGTGTTTCCACCGATCCAGATCGGCGGGGGGCTGGCCGGCCGCGGATGCGCGGTGATGCCACGCGCGCTGAAATGCCTTCCCTCGAAAGAGATGTCGTCGCCAGTCCAGATCGCGCGGATCACTTGCAGCGATTCCTCGAACAGCTCGGCGCGCTCGTCGTAGCTCACCCCCAGCGCCGCGAATTCGCGCTTGAGGTAACCCACCCCGACGGCCAGGGTGAACCGGCCACCCGACAGCAGATCCAACGTGGCGCCGGACTTGGCCACCACGAACGGATTCCGATAGGGCAGCACCACGATGTTGGGAATCAGGCGCAGGGTGGTCGTCCTGGCCGCCGCGAAGCCCAGGGCGACAAAGGGATCCACCGCGTCGTGGCCCCCGGCCTCCAGCCACCGCTGCGACGGCGCCGGGTGATCGGTGAAGCCGAAGCCGTCGATCCCCGCCGCCTCGGCCGCGGCCGCCACCGTGGCGATGCCCTGTCCCGACACCAGTTCCGGGTTGTACGGATGGGAGTGCATCGGGTGCGTGAACGTGAAACGCATGGCGGTCAGAACCGAGCGCGGGAGTCGATCGCGGCGTCGCTGGTGCGCAGCGGGCGGATCAGCGCCTCCTGGGCGAAGGAGCACAGCAGCTCGCCCTCCTCGGCGTGCACGGCCCCGCGCACGTACGACATCCCCGCGCCCACCTGGGTGCTCTCGTGGGTGTAGAGCAGCCACCCGTCCCAGCGCACCGGCTCGTGGAACGCGACCGCGATCGTCATCGGCGCCGTCGACACGGTGAGGTGCGCCTGGGCGGTGCCGATGCCCTCGTGCGCCCGCATGGTGGTGGAGATCCCCAGATGGCCGGTGAAGTACGCCAGGAGCGCCTTGGCCAGGTCGTCGCGGGCCGGGATCGGGTCGTAGTGCAGCCACGCGTAGAGCTCCGGCGGGCCCACCTCGTCGGGGCTGTTGACGTCGACGACGTCGACCAGGCGCAGCTGCCGGCCGGCCATCGGCATCTCGGAGGTGTTGGCGTCGGCGGGCGCGGCCACGTCGGGGCGCGGCAGGTGGTGGCGGATCACGTCGCCGGTCGGGACGTCGGCCAGCACGGTGATGCTCAGGCAACGCCGGCCGTTCTGGTGCACGGCGACGACGGCGGTGGCGGTGGACCGGCCTTCGGCCACCACGTCGAGGACGAGCTCGATCGGCGGGCCGACGGTCACGGCGCGGGAGAACACCGCGTGCGCCGAGCGCACCGACTTGTCCGGGAATCGCTTGGCCACCGCCACAATCGCCTGCGCGAGCACCTGGGTGCCCTCGACCACCTGCCGCTCGTCACCGACCGCGATCCCGGTGTCGCCGGTGAACCGGTCCTGCCCGTCGGCCCGCACGTCGAACAGGTCCAGCAGGCCCTGCACGGTCCACTCGGTCTGCTCGGATTCCTCAGAAACCTTGCTCAAATCCGCTCCACCTCTCGCGCTCGCAGCTCAGCGCTCAGCGTGACACTTTGCGTAAGATTTGTAAAGCTTGGCTAACAATGCACCCGCGGGCCCGGCGAGATTGACACCGATACGCGTCGTGCATGACACTTTTGCGGTGTTTTGTAAAGGCTTTCGCGGATGATTCCCGAGCCCCTGGCCAAGGGATTCTGCTTCGGTGAGGGGCCGCGCTGGTTCGAAGGGCTGCTCTGGTTCTCCGACATGCTGGGCGAAGCCGTGCACACCGCGGACCTGCGCGGCTCGCTGACCACGGTGCCGCTGCCCGGGCATTCGCCGGCGGGGCTCGGGTTTCGTCCGGACGGGTCGCTGCTGATCGCCTCCACCGAGGCCCGCCAGGTGTTGCGCTACGACGGCGAAACCGTCGTCACCGTCGCCGACCTGGCCGAGTTGGCGCCGGCCAACCTGGGCGACATGGTCGTCGACGACGCCGGCCGCGCCTACCTCGGATGCCAGGCGTTCTCCGGTGGCGCGATCATCCGCCTCGACGCCGACGACACCGCCCGTGTCGTCGCCGAAGACCTGGATTTTCCCAACGGCATGGTGATCACCCCCGACGGCGCGACGTTGATCGTCGCCGAGTCCACCGCCCGCCGGCTGACCGCGTTCACCATCGCCGCGGACGGCGGGCTCAGCGACCGCCGCGTTTACGCCGACGGCCTGGACGGGCCGCCCGACGGCATCGCGCTGGACGCCGAGGGTGGGGTGTGGGCGGCGATGACGCTGGCCCACCAGTTCGAGCGGATCGTCGAGGGCGGCGCCGTGACCGACCGCATCGAGATGGGCGAGCGGGTGGCCATCGCGTGCGCGCTCGGCGGCCCGGCGCGGCGCACGCTGTTCCTGCTGTCGAGCACCGACGCCTATCCCGAACGGCTGGTCGGCACCCGGCTCTCGCGGCTGGACGCCGTGACCGTCGACGTCCCGGCGCCGGCCGGCCCTGACGAGAGGTAACCGAGTGACCGACGCGTATTACGAGCTCATCGACCACGCCGACGCGCTTGGCGAGAAGTTCCGCGCGACCGATCTGGCCCGCGGCACCTGGTCGGCCGCGATACAGCACGGCGGGCCGGTGTCGGCGCTGCTGGTGCGGGCGCTGGAACGGTGCTCCCAGCGCGACGACGCCCGGCTGTCCCGGGTTGTCATCGACCTGCTGGGCGGGGTGCCGGCCGAGGGCGACCTGTGGGTCAGCTCGCAGGTGCAGCGCGGCGGCAAACAGATCGAACTGGTCGGCGCCGAGATGCTGGCCCCCGGGCCCGACGGCGAACCCCGGCCGGTGGCCCGCGCCAGCGGCTGGCGACTGCAGCGGGTGGACACCCACGCGGTGGCCCACGCCGCGACCCCGCCGCCCCGGCCGCGCAGCGAAGCCTATGACCGCAACCTCAAGGCCAAGGACTGGGACCGCAACTACGTGCACAGCCTGGAGTGGCTGTGGCTGACCGAGCCGCTGAGCCCGGGCCCCGGCGAATCCTGGATCAGGCCGACGGTGGACCTCGTCAACGGCGAGACCATGACGCCGCTGGAGCGGCTGTTCGCGGTGGCCGACTGCGCCAATGGGATCGGCAGCAAGCTGGACATCAGCAAGTGGACGTTCCTCAACACCGACCTCGCCGTGCACGTGTTCCGGGTTCCCGACGGCGACTGGATCGGCTTCCGCGCGGAGACCAGCTACGGGCCGGACGGCGTCGGCACGACGGTCGGCACGCTGTTCGACGAGCGGGGCGCGGTCGGCGCCATCCAGCAGTGCGTGCTGGTGCGCGGGCGCCCGGGTAAGTAAAGATTCAGCTATGAGCCGGCCGGCCCCAGCGGCAGACATCGACACCTCGACGCGTCAGCGCATCCTCGACGCGACCGCCGAGGTGCTCGGGCGCAACGGCAAGACCAAGCTCAGCCTGTCGGAGGTGGCCACCCAGGCGGGGGTGTCCCGCCCCACCCTGTACCGGTGGTTCGCATCCAAAGAGGAGCTGCTGTCGGCGTTCTCGCAATACGAGCGGCAGATCTTCGAAAGCGGCCTGGTCAAGGCCACCTCCGGTCTGAAGGGCGCCGACCGGCTCGACGCCGTGCTGCGGTTCATCGTCGAGTACCAGGATTCGTACTCCGGCGTGCGCATGGTCGACGTGGAACCCGAGCACACCATCGCGCAGTTCGCCCGCGTCATCCCGCAGATGCGCGACGGGCTGCAGCGCCACCTTTCCGGACCCAACGCCGCGGTGAAGGCCGCGACGGTGATCCGGATCGCCATCTCGCACTACATCGTTCGCAGCGACGACGCCGAGGAGTTCCTCGAACAACTGCGCCACGCCGTCGGCATCAAGGGCGGCGGCTAGTTTCCCCTCGCGAGCGCAAATCCCTCGCGAGCGCC
The DNA here is from genome assembly GCF_059812405.1 of Mycobacterium sp. NGS57. Classification (NCBI taxonomy): domain Bacteria; kingdom Bacillati; phylum Actinomycetota; class Actinomycetes; order Mycobacteriales; family Mycobacteriaceae; genus Mycobacterium; species Mycobacterium sp. NGS57. Next base: position 26,920 of record NZ_JCALCP010000007.1, read on the forward strand.
CGTGTTTGTACGGCGACACGCCGTATTTCGCGTACGTTTGCGGACTTTCGCGGCCAAGGGATGGGCGATCAGAACAGCACCGCGGCGTTGAGGTAGCCGGTCGGGTCCAGCGCTGCCTTGACCGCCCGCATCGCGGCGATGTCGGCGGGCTCCCGCGACATGCCCAGGTAGGGCCGCTTGCGGCTGCCGACGCCGTGCTCCGAGCTGACGTTGCCGCCACACGCGGCGATGAGGTCCATCATCGGCGCGTACAGCGCCGGCTCCCGCCCGACCGGGCAGCGCAGCACGTTGAGGTGCAGGTTGCCCTCGCCGACGTGGCCGAACAGCAGCGGCAGCGCTCCGGGCACGTGCGCATGGACCAACGCGGCCGCGTCGCGGGCGAACCCGCCGATCGCCGCCAGCGGCAACGACACATCGAATTTCAGCGGCGGCCCGTACACGCCGAGCACGTCGGCCAGCGATTCCCGAACCCGCCACAACCGTTGCTGCGCAGCCACATCCACGCCGACCGCGGGCTCGCTGCACAACCGGGCGCCGTCCAGCAGGCCGGCCAACCGATCGGTCTGGTCGTGGTCGCCGGCCAGTTCCACCAGCAACAGCCAGTCCCCTTGAACCGGCGCGCCCACCCCGAGGTGCTCGCCCGTCAGGGCGGCCGCCCGCCCGTCGATCAACTCCAGCGCCGCGATCCCGTCCACGTCCCGAAACGTGCGTCCCGCGTCGATCAGCGCCTCGAGGTCGGCGAACCCGCAGACCGCGGTCACTCGGTGCGACGGGGTGGCGTGCAGCCGCAAATCCAGCGCGGTGATGACGCCGAGCGTGCCCTCGGCGCCGACGAACAGCGCCGGCAGGTCGTAGCCGGTGTTGTCGCGGCGCACCAGGGTGCGCCGGCGCAGCAGCGCGCCGTTGGGCAGGGCCACCTGCAAGCCGACGACCTGCTCGCCCATGTTGCCGTAGCGGACGGTGCGCAGCCCGCCGGCGTTGGTGGCGGCCATGCCGCCGACGGTCGCGGTGTCCCGGGCGGACAGGTCCACCCCGAACACCAAACCCGCTGCGGCAGCGGCATTTTGCACGGCGGCCAGCGGTGCCCCGGCGCCCACCGAGATACGGCGCTCGACGGCGTCGACGTCGCCCAGCGCGCCGAGCCGCTCGGTGGACAGCAGCACGTCGTCGTGCTCGGGAACGGTGCCGGCCACCAACGAGGTGCGACCGCCCTGCACCGTCACGTGCGCCCCGGCGTCGCGGCAGACCCGCAGCACCCCGGCGACCTGCTCGGCCGACCCCGGGCGCACCAGCGCGCTGGCCCGCCCGCGATAGCGGCCGGTGTGGTCGACGCTGCGCCCGGCCAGCACGTCGGGATCGGTCACGACGTGCTGCGCGCCGACTATCCTTTTCAGGTCCTCCAGGCTGCCGGGCATGCCGCGGTTATAGCACGTGAAAACCCCCGGGGCGGATTCAGCCGGCGCTACGGGTTCTGCGCTCGCTCAGGAAGTTTGACCAGGACACCACTTCGGGATGGTGCTGCAGCAGGGCCCGCCGTTGGCGCTCGGTCATGCCGCCCCAGATGCCGAATTCGACCCGGTTGTCCAGCGCCTCCGCCGCACACTCCCGCATGACCGGGCAGTGCCGGCACAGCGCCGCGGCCTTGCGCTGGGCGGCGCCGGTGACGAACAGAACGTCGGGATCGGCGTCCGCGCACAAACCCCGTGACGCCCAGCCGACGGGGTCCTCCTGCGCGGGGATGCGCGTCAATCCCCGCAGAACCGTCGGGCGTGGCCTTTGATCGGCGGACATTGACTCTGACATGAGCTGTTTCCTTTCGCGGCCGAAACCCCGCACGCAGCTGCGCCCCAGCACTATTCCCCCGCGCAGCGCCGCTTAAACAACACAAGTCGAATAATGTGCGTGCGGCGCCGCGGGAGCCTGAAAAATGTTCCTAAAAGGCCTTGTGCGGCACGTCGGTGACCAGCCCGCCGTCCATTACGAACTCGCTGCCGGTCGTGTAGGACGACTCGTCGCTGGCGAGAAACAGCACGAACGTCGAGACTTCGCGCGACTCGCCGGGGCGGCCCAGCGGGACGGTGACCATGTCCTCGGGCAGTTTCTCCGTCATCGGAGTGCGGATGAAGCCGGGGTGGATCGAGTTGACCCGGATGTTGAACGGCGCCAACTCCAGCGCCGCCGACTTGGCCAGGCCGCGCACCGCCCACTTGGACGCGACGTACGGGTGCACCGCGGGGGCGCCGCGCAGGCCCTCGATCGACGACACGTTGATGATCGAGCCGCCCCCGGCCGCGGTCATGGGGTCGACGGCCACCCGCATGCCCAGGAACGTACCGGTCAGGTTGACGTCAATCACCTTCTGCCACTTGCCCAGATCGAAATTGCGCAGTTGCCCGAGCGCGACGATGCCGGCGTTGTTGACCAACACGTCGAGCTTGCCGAATTCGCCGATCGCCAAGGCGACCGCGGCGTCCCACTGGTCGGGCTGGGTGACGTCGAGGTGGACGTAGCGCGCGGCGTCACCAATGTCGGCGGCCAGCGCTTTGCCCTCGTCGTCGAGGACGTCGCCGATCACCACCTTGGCGCCTTCCTCCACGAGCATGCGCGCGTGCGAGGCGCCCATGCCGCGGGCGCCGCCACTGATCAGCGCGACTTTGCCGTCTACCCGTCCCACTCGTGCTCCTTCGGTTAGGTGGTCACCAAATCGGTTGGCGCGTAAAGTCCTTTCCCGGTGACCAGCGGTAGGTCCAGCGTGGTCACGATGCCGGGCGGGGCCGCGATCACCTGCGGGATGGCGTTGACGATGCGACCGGCCGCGCCCGCGATCGCGGCGTGGTTGTGGTCGCCCTTGCGGCTGCCGGGAACGATGTCCACGGCGTAGGACGGCTCCCCGGTGATCTCGATGCGATACGAGCCGCCGCCCGAAGCCGGTTGCCGCCATTCGGGTTTCAGGTCGGGGCGCAGCCGGGTGATGTGCTCGATGACGATGGCGGGATGCCCCTTGACCATGCCGCGGATCTCGAACTGCAGCGCGGCCACCGTGCCCTTGGCGACGTGCCCGACCGCGATGTCGAAGTCCTCGGGCGCCGGCTCGCGCTGGTATGACTCGGTGATCTCGTCGACCTCGACGCCCAGGCCGGCCGCCAGCTGACGGATCGCGGTCCCCCACGCGATGCTGAGCACGCCGGGCTGCAGCAGCATCGGCACCTCGTCGAGGGGCCGGGCGAAGCCCATGTAGTCCATGACTTCCTGGCCGTCGTAGCTGGCGTAGTCGTGGATCTCCATGCAGCGCACCTGCTCGATGCGCTGGCAGGTCCCGAACAGCGCGAACGGGATCAGGTCGTTGACGAACCCGGGGTCCACCCCGCTGATGAAGAGGCTCGAATTGCCTTGGCGGGCGGCGTCTTCCACCCGCGCGATGTACTTGTCGGGCATGACGCCCCATGGGTATTGCAGCAACCCGGGCGACGACCCGACCACGTTGACGCCGGCGGCCAGGATGCGCATGACGTCGGCCATCGCGTCGGGCAGCCGGGTGTCGCCCATGGCGCAGTAGACGACGCAGTCGGGCCGGGTGGCCAGCAGGGTGTCGAGGTCGTCGACGGCCTTGACGCCGGTCACGCTGTCCTCTTTTGAGGGCCCGTCCAGCCCGACGCCGCACAGCTCGCCGGCGTCCTTGCCCACCTTCCCCGGCGTGGACACACACACGCCGGTCAGCTCGAACTGCGGGTTGGAGATCAGTTCGGCCAGGGCCAGCCCACCGACGTTTCCGGTGCCGACGTGCGCGACGCGGATGGCCATGAGAGTCTCCGTCCCTGAGAACGCCCGAAACGTTTCTAGACAGTAGTCCACTAATTCCGGGGCGCTCACCGGGGCCAACTTGGGCGAAACGCCAGACTTCGCGGCGGCGCCGCTTTAGTCTCGGTCAATACCTAATACCCACGGTCGCGGGTAACTGCCCGGGCAGGGGGCCCGGCCTGTGGGAAGGACGGGGAGATGACGAATTTGATCACTGTCCCGGAGACGTTGGCGTCGACGGCCGCCGACGTGCAAGGGATCGGTTCGGCGATCAACGCCGCCCGCGCGGGCGCCGCCGGGCAGACGACCGGTGTGCTGGCGGCGGCCGAGGACGAGGTGTCGGCGGCGGTCGCGGACCTGTTCGCCACGTATGGCCGGGAGTACCAGGCGGTCCTGTCGCAGGCCGAGGCGTTTCAAGCGGAGTTCACCCGGGCCCTGACGGCCGCAGCGAACGCCTACGCGCAGGCCGAGGCTGCCAACGCGGCGCTGATCTCCGGGATCTCGAACCAGGCCACCGCGCCGATCCGGGCGCTGCTGGGCCAGGCCCCGGCGGGCACCGGGACCGGCGGCAGCTCGCTGATTTCGACGGTGCGATTGGCCGCCGCCGGGGACCCGCTCTACGCGTTGATCATGGGCGGCACCAACAATCCCGAGCCCGACCCCATCTACCTGAACAGCGTCTTCAACTCGTACCTCAAGTGGAATCCGTTGTACGCCTTGGCCAACCGGCAGCCCCTGTTCACGCCCGAGCAGTTCTGGCCGGTGACCCCGGGGCTCGGCAACCTGACCTTCGGCCAGTCCGTCGCCCAGGGCGTGACGCTGCTGAACAACGCGCTCCTAGGTCCCACTGGCGTGCTCACCCAGGGCAACAGCGCCGTAGTTTTCGGCTACTCGCAGAGCGCGACGATCGCGACCAACGAAATCGTCAACCTGATGGCTTCGGGCTTTATCCCACCAGCCGGCCAAAGCCTCTCCTTCACGCTGATCGGCAACCCCAACAACCCCGTCGGCGGGATTCTCGAGCGGTTCCCCGGCTTCTACATCCCGTTCCTGGACGTGTCGTTCAACGGCGCCACACCGCCGAATTCGCCGTACCCGACGTCGATCTACACCGCGCAGTACGACGGCATCGCCGACCTGCCCCAGTACCCGCTCAACCTGGTTTCCGACCTCAACGCGTTCATGGGCTACTTCTTCGTGCACGGCTCCTATCCGCTGATGACGGCGACCCAGGTCCAGAACGCGGTGCCGTTGCCGACGTCGCCGGGCTACGTCAGCGGCGGCGGCCAGACCCAGTACTACATGCTGATGACCCAGAACCTGCCGCTGCTGGAGCCCATCCGCGCCATCCCCTATGCGGGCCCGCCGATCGCCGACATCTTCCAGCCCGATCTGCGGGTGCTCGTCGACATGGGCTACATGGGCTACGGGCCCGGCGCCAACTACGCGGACATCCCGACGCCGGCCGGGTTGTTCTCGCTGCCCAACCCGTTCACGATCGTCCCGGCCCTGGCGCTGGGCGCCGTGCAGGGGCCTTACGGCGCGGTAATCGAGATCGGGGTGGAGGCCGGGCTGCTGTCCCCGTCGTTGTTCCCGGACACCTATCCGTGGGTCCCCTCGATCAACCCGGGCCTGAACTTCTACCTCGGCCAGCCGAGCACGACGCTGCTGTCGCTGATGAGCGGCGCCGCCGGCGACGTGCTGCGCCTCATCCCCGCCCCCACGTTCTGACCCCTAGGGGCCGAGCGGGGAATTCTGCCGGATCGACTCGTCGCGGATCAGGCCGCGCAACAGTGCGGTGCTGAATTCGGCGGCGATCTCCTTGGCGGTGCGCCGCCCGCTCGGCCGCAGCCAGCGATAGCTGCCCAGCGTCATCCCGATGTAGCCGAGCGCCAACACGTGCGAATCGCATTGGTAGAACTCGCCGCTGGCGATCCCACGGTCGATGAGCCCGTGCACGTGGTGGTAGACCTGGGTCTCCTTCTCGCGGACCTCGGCGACCTGTTCGGCGGTGAACCATTCGGTGATGTAGGGCGCCTCCTGGAAATACACCGCGGCCCGCTCGGGGTCGCTCGCGATCCCGGTGAGCAGCCGGACGGTGTACTGGTAGAGCGCCTCGCGGGCGGTCCAGGACGGGTCGTCGTGCACCGCGGCCAGCGTGCCCTCGGCGGCCTGGCGGTAGATGTCGAACAGGATCAGCGACTTGCTGGCGTAGTAGTGGTAGACGGTCGCCTTGTTCAGCCCGATCACGTCGGCGACGTCGTCCATCCGGGTGCCGTGATAGCCGCGCGCGGCGAACAGCTTGGTGGCGACGGCCAGCAACTCCTCGCGGCGGGTCACCCCGTTCTCGGATGCCATTCGCACTCTCTATCGTCGTCGCCGGCCAATCAACTGGTTGGACAGTCTAAGGCCATCGCCGCCCTGTCGCGGCGGCGCCTCGGCGACTAGGATGGTGTATCGAACTAGTCGCGAGTCGAGAGGTGGGGACATGGATCCGAGTCCGGACTATGACGTCAGCGACGAGATCGAGTTCTTCCTGCGCTACGTGCCGTGGGGCCTGCGCGGCGTCACCGACGGCAACGGCTACCCGCCGCCGGCCTACCCGCCCGTCTAGCCGCTACAGCGCCTTCAATTCCTCGGCGACCTCGGTCACCGATTTCTTCGCGTCCCCGAACAACATGCTGGTGCCCTCGCCGTAGAAGAGCGGGTTGTCGATGCCCGCGAACCCGGAGTTCATCGACCGCTTCAGCACGATCACCGACTTGGCCTTGTCCACGTTGAGGATCGGCATGCCATAGATCGGGCTGGAGGCGTCGTTGCGGGCCGCCGGGTTGGTGACGTCGTTGGCGCCGATGACGATCGCGACGTCGGTGCGCGCGAACTCGTCGTTGATGTCGTCCATGTCCTTCATGGCGTCGTAGTCCACCTCGGCCTCGGCCAACAGCACGTTCATGTGCCCGGGCATCCGGCCGGCGACCGGGTGGATGGCGTACTTGACCTCCACACCCTTGTCTTCCAGCAGGGCCGCCATGTCCTTGACCGCGTGCTGCGCCTGCGCGACGGCCAGGCCGTAGCCCGGCACCACGATCACCTGGTTGGCGTAGGCCATCTGGATCGCGGCGTCGGCGGCCGAGGTGGCCTTGACCGTCTTGTCTCCCCCACCGTCGCCGCTGGGCGCGATCCCGCCGCCGCCGAAGCCGCCGGCGACGATCGCGGGGATGGAGCGGTTCATCGCCTTGGCCATCAGGTTGGTCAGGATCGAGCCGGACGCGCCGACGATCATGCCCGCCACGATCATCGCGGTGTTGTTGAGCGCCAGGCCCGCGGCCGCCGCCGACAGCCCGGTCATGGCGTTGAGCAGCGAGATCACCACCGGCATGTCGGCGCCGCCGATCGGCAGTACCACCATCAGCCCCAGCACACCCGCGGCGGCGAGCAGGCCGATCATCCACCACAGCGGGGCCCCGCCGGCGCCGGGATGCGCGTTCAGGCCGATGACGACCGCGGCCGCCACCGCCCCGGCCAGCAGCAGCAGGTTGATCGGCTGCTGCGCCCTGCCGAAGCCGATCGGCGAGCCGGAGATGATCTCCTGCAGCTTGCCGAACGCGATGATCGAACCCCAGAACGAAATCGACCCGATGATCGCGGCGAACAACGACGCCACCACGATGTGCACCGTCGGCGACTCGCCGTGCTGGAAGGCCGAAAAGCCGTTCGTCTCAATGAATTCCGACAGCGCGATGAGCGCGACGGTCCCGCCGCCGACGCCGTTGAAGAAGGCCACCAGCTGCGGCATGGCGGTCATCTTGGTGAAGCGCGCCGGGGGGACACCGAGCGCGATGCCCACCACCAGGCCCGCGACGATCAGCACCCATTGGTCGGTGTGGCGGATCTTGACCAAAGTCGCGGCCACCGCGATGGCCATGCCCACGGCCGCGATCAGGTTGCCGCGCACCGCGGTCTTCGGACCGGTCAGGCCCATCAAGCCGTAGATGAACATCGCGAACGCGATGATGTAGAGGCCGATCACCAAGTAGTTCATTTCGCCGCCAGATCATCGGTCTTGACGGGCACGGCTTTCTTTTTGCCCTTGAACATGCCCAGCATCCGGTCGGTGACGATGAACCCGCCGATGACGTTCAGCGTGCCGAACACCACCGCCACGAACAGGATGATCTGCACCGCGAGCGACGGGTGCTCGACCTCGCCGAACACCACCAGCGCGCCGAGCACCACGATGCCGTGGATGGCGTTGGTGCCCGACATCAGCGGCGTGTGCAGCGTGTTGGGCACCTTGGAGATCACCGCGAACCCGACGAACCCGGACAGCACCAGGATCGCGAGGTTGGCGAGAAGTTCGTCGTACATCTAGGAGTCCTTCTTGCGGGTGACGCAGGATTCGGCGATGACTTCGTCGTCGAAGTCGGGGGCCAGCTTGCCGTCGGTGAGCAGCAGGTCCAGCAGCGCGGTGATGTTCTTGCTGTAAAGCTCGCTGGCGTGCTCGGGCATGGTCGCGGGCAGGTTCAGCGGCGCGGCGATGGTGACGTCGTGGCGGACCACCGTCTGCCCGGGTTCGGTGAGCTCGCAGTTGCCGCCGGTCTCGCCGGCCAGGTCGACCACGACGCTGCCGGGCTTCATGGCCTCGACGGCGGCCGCGGTCACCAGCTTCGGCGCCGGACGGCCCGGCACCAGCGCCGTGGTGATCACGACGTCGAAGCCGCTGATCGCCTTTTCCAGCGCCTTCTGCTGCTGGGCGCGTTCCTCCTCGGTGAGCTCGCGGGCATACCCGCCCTCACCGGCGGCATCTATGCCGACGTCCAGCCATTGCGCCCCCACCGAGCGGACCTGATCGGCGACCTCGGGCCGCACGTCGTAGCCGGTGGTGCGCGCGCCCAGCCGCTTGGCGGTGGCCAGCGCCTGCAGGCCGGCCACCCCGACGCCGAGCACCAGCACGGTGGCCGGCTTCACGGTCCCGGCGGCGGTGGTGAGCATGGGGAAGAACCGGGTGGACTCCGAGGCCGCCAGCAGCACGGCCTTGTACCCGGCCACGTTGGCCTGCGACGACAACGCGTCCATGGCCTGCGCCCGCGAGATCCGCGGGATGGCCTCGAGCGCGAACGCCTGCACCCCGGCCTCGGTGAGCGCGCCGATCGAGTTGTCGGCGTTGCGGGGAGCCAGGAATCCGATCAGCGTCTGCCCGCTGCGCAGCCGGCCGACCTCGTCGGCCGTCGGCGGCGCGACCTTGACGACGACGTCGGCGGCCCAGGCGTCCCCGATGCCGGCCCCGGCCTCGGTGTAGAGGTCGTCGGGGAGCAGCGCCGCTTCGCCCGCACCGGCCTCGACCACGACCGCCACACCGCTGCCGACCAGCGCTGCGACCGCCTTCGGTACCAGCGCGACGCGCCGCTCGTCGCTCCCCGATTCGGCGACCACCCCCACGGTCGTCTGGGCATCTGTCATGGCCAGACACCCTACCGGGCTACCAGAGCGGGATTTCCTGGCCGTGCTCGGAGGCGGGGCGGGGCCCGAAATAGCGGCGCTGCGACTCGTCGATCGGCACGTCGTTGATGCTGGCCTCGCGGCGCGCCATCAACCCCGAGGGGTCGAATTCCCACAGCTCGTTGCCGTAGCTGCGGTACCACTGGCCGGTGTGGTCGTGGCACTCGTACTGGAACCGCACCGCGATGCGGTTGTCGTGGAACGCCCACAGGCTCTTGCGCAGCGCGTAGTCCAGTTCGCGCTGCCACTTGCGGGTGAGGAACGCGACGATCGCCTCGCGGCCCACGAGGTGTTCGTCGCGGTTTCGCCACTGCGAGTCGGGTGTGTAGGCGAGGCTGACGCGCTCGGGGTCGCGGGTGTTCCAGGCGTCCTCGGCCGTCTGGACTTTCTGCAGCGCGGTTTCGCGGGTGAACCGCGGGAACGGCGGGCGGGGCTCGGTCATGGCCTCCATCGTGCGCCACTGCTTGCGCTGCGACTTCACCGAGGCGGAAGCCACGCACACCGTCAACGGCGTGTCGTGTGCGTGGCGTCAGTGTCGCGACGGCGACGACGGGAACAGGGACGGCAGCGACCGCGACGGCGGCGACGGGGACGACGACCGGAAACGTGACGTTTCCGCACGTGTCCTATCGTGGCGGTCATGGACTTCGCGATGTCGGCCAAAGCCAGCGACTACCACAAGCGACTGTCCGACTTCATGATCGAGCACGTCTTTCCGGCCGAGGCCGACTACGACAAACATCGTCACGAGGCCGGCCCGAACGACCACACCGTTCCGCCGGTCATCGAGGACCTCAAGGCCAAGGCCCGACAGCAGGGGCTGTGGAACCTGTTCCTGCCCGCCGAATCCGGGCTGACCAACCTGGAATACGCCCCGCTGGCCGAGCTGACCGGCTGGAGCCTCGAGCTCGCGCCCGAGGCGCTCAACTGCGCGGCGCCCGACACCGGCAACATGGAAACCCTGCACCTGTTCGCCAGCGAGGAGCAGCGCAAGCAGTGGCTGGAGCCGTTGCTGGCCGGAGAGATCCGCAGTGCCTTCTCGATGACCGAGCCCGCCGTCGCCAGCAGCGACGCCCGCAACATCGAGACGTCCATCGTGCGCGACGGCGCCGACTACGTGATCAACGGCCGCAAGTGGTGGACGTCGGGGGCGGCCGATCCGCGCTGCAAGATCCTCATCGTGATGGGCCGCACCAACCCCGAGGCGGCCAGCCACCAGCAGCAGTCGATGGTGCTGGTGCCCATCGACACGCCGGGGGTGACGGTGGTCCGCTCGACGACGGTCTTCGGTTACCAGGATCAGCCCGGGCACTGCGAGATCGTGTACGACAACGTCCGGGTGCCGGCCACCAACCTGCTCGGCGAGGAGGGCGGCGGCTTCGCGATCGCCCAGGCGCGGCTGGGGCCGGGGCGCATCCACCACTGCATGCGCGCGCTGGGCGCGGCCGAACGCGCGCTGGCCCTGATGGTCCACCGGGCCAACAACCGGATCGCGTTCGGCCGCCCGCTGGCCGACCAGGGCCTGGTGCAGCAGGCGATTGCCAAGTCCCGCAACGAGATCGATCAGGCCAGGCTGCTGTGCGAGAAGGCGGCGTGGACCATCGACCAGCACGGCAACAAGGCCGCCCACCGGCTGGTCTCGCAGATCAAGGCCGTCGCCCCGCAGGTCGCGTGCGACGTGATCGACCGCGCGATCCAGGTGCACGGGGCCGCCGGTGTCAGCGAGGACACGGCGCTGGCCCGGATGTACGCCTGGCACCGCGCCATGCGGATCTTCGACGGGCCCGACGAGGTGCACATGCGGTCCATCGCACGCGCCGAGCTCGGCCGGGAGCAATCGGCGCTCGCCGCGGCGGTCACCCCGCATGGCTGAGGCCGCCGTCCGAGAACTGCCGGGCGCGTGGAACTTCCGTGATGTCGCCGACGGCGCGGCGGCGCTGCGCCCGGGGCGGCTGTTCCGGTCGAGCGAGCTGAGCCGCCTCGACGACGACGGCCGCGCGACACTGCGCCGGCTGGCCATCACCGACGTCGCCGACCTGCGCGCGGCCCGCGAGGTTGCCCGGCGCGGTCCGGGGCTGGTGCCCGACGGCGTGGAGATCCACCTGTTGCCCGTCCCCGACCTGACCGACGAGGAAGCCGAGGCCGCGGCGCCGCACGAAGAGGCGTTTCAGCGGCTGATGCGCGGCGAAGGCGAAGACGGTGGCGGCTCCGAAAAGTCGGTGAACGAGACCGCCGTCCGCTTCATGACCGACGAATACCGCCAATTCCCCACGCGCAAAGGGGCACAACGCGCGGTGCGCCGCGTCGTCACGCTGCTGGCCGCCGGGCGTCCGGTGCTCACGCACTGCTTCGCGGGCAAGGACCGCACCGGGTTCGTGGTCGCCACGGTGCTGGAGGCGGTCGGTATCGACCGCGACACCATCATCGCCGACTTCCTGCGCAGCAACGACGCCGTGCCGGAGCTGCGGTCACATATCTACGAGATGATCCAGCAGCGCGGGGACACCGAGCTGACCCCGGAGGTGGTCACCTTCACCGAGGCCCGGCTTTCCGACGGCGTCCTCGGTGTGCGGCCGGAATACCTGGCCGCTGCGCGGCGGACGATCGACGAGGAATTCGGCTCGCTGGACGGCTACCTCAGCGACGCGGGTATCGGCGCGGCCGAGTTGCATCGACTGCGCGACGAACTGCGCGGCTGACACACCCGCCAAATCCCTTCGCGCGCAACGGCTTGACGCAATCGCCGGACAGGACCGTGCGACCACCTTACGCTGACGGGACCCAGGACGCCTTGTGAAAGGACGGGCCCGATGGCCTATGTGATCGCCGAGCCGCAGCTGCTGGCGTCGGTCGCCGCGGAGATCGACGGGATCGGTTCGGCCTTCAGCGCCGCCACCGCCGCCGCCGCTGCTCCCACATCGGGCCTGGCGGCCGCGGCCGGCGACGAGGTGTCGGCCGCCATCGCGGACGTGTTCGGCGCATTCGGCAAGGATTACCAGGCCCTCGTCGCGCGGGCCGAGGCGTTCCAGAGCCAGTTCCAGCAGGCGCTGGCCAACGCCGGAATCGCGTACACGGAGGCCGAAGCGGCCATCGCCGCCACCCTGGGACTGGGAGCGCCCGGCGCGCCCAGCGCGGCGCTGCCCGCGGCGACGATTCCGCCGTTTTCGGCGAACGCGCTGTCGATATTCATCGGCGGCACCGGGGTTCCCTGGCCGTCAGATCAATTCGTTACCAATGCGAACGCCCTCTACGTGCGGTCGATGGGCACCCTGCAGAAGCTGTTCACGCCCGAGCAGCTCTATCCGTTGACCGGCGTGAAGAGCATGACCCTCAACGCCTCGGTGGCCCAGGGCGTGAGCATCCTCGACAACCAGCTCTACAACGCGATCCATCTGCAGAACCAAACGGTCACCGTTTTCGGCATTTCCCAGAGCGCGATCATCTCCTCGCTGGAAATGCAGAATCTCACCAACGGCACGTCGTTGTTCGGTGCGAACCCGCCCAACGTCAACCAGCTGAACTTCGTGCTGACCGGCAACGAGGTGAACCCCAACGGCGGCCTGCTGTCGCGTTTCCCGGGCCTCAACCTGCCCTCCCTGGGGCTGGATTTCTTCCCCGCGATGAACGCGAACACGCCCTACCACGTGGCCAACTACACGCTGGAATATGACGGTTTCGCCGACTTCCCGCGGTACCCGATCAACATCCTTGCCGACCTCAACGCGGTCGCGGGCATCGTCTTCGTGCATCCCCACTATCTGGACCTGAGCCTGTCCCAGGTCAATGCCGCCATTCAGTTGCCCACCTCCCCGGGCTACACCGGCAACACCAGCTACTACATGATTCCCACGGCGGACCTGCCGCTGCTGCAACCGCTGAAGGCCATACCCGTCATCGGCCAGCCCCTGGTCGACCTGCTGCAGCCGGACATGCGGGTGTTGGTGAATCTGGGCTACGGCCCCGACCCGGCCCTCGGGTACTCGACGAGCTACGCGGACGTGCCAACGCCGTTCGGCTTGTTCCCGAACGTCAACCCGGGCACCGTTTTCAACGCGTTGGCCGCCGGAACCCAGCAGGGAATCCACGACTTCTCGCTCGACATGCAGCAGATCGTGTCGCGACCCGCCGCCGTCGTGCCGCAGTTCACCCTGCCGGCCGCGAACCCGACGGCGACGCTGGCCAACCTGCCATCGCCGCAACAGGTCGTGAGCACTTTCAACCGGGTCGTCTCGACCGACTATGCGGTCCTGCTTCCGACGGCCGACATCGTTTTCGACTTCGCCACCCAACTGCCCCTGTACGACTCGCAGCTTTTCCTGAGCCAGCTCGCGCAGGGCAACCTGATCAACGCGATCGGGTATCCGATCGCGGCGGACGTCGGATTGGCGACGGTGGCGGGCGGGGTCGAGGGCCTGGTGCTCCTGTCGGCGTTGTCGTCGAACATCAAGGACATCCAGAGCCTCATTCCCTAACGGGTACGGGCGTTTTCGGGACACGCCAAAACAACGGCGCAAAACGCCAACACGAGCGCGGAGTCGCTCCTAAGCTAGCTGCTTATCGGTGCAATGCCCCTGTGTCCCGAAGGGAATAGTCGATGACGACCTTGATAGCGCAGCCGGAGATGTTGGCGACGGCCGCACAGAATGCTTCCTCCATCGGTTCGGCACTCGAGCAGGCCCGCGCGGCCGCCGCCGGTTCCACGACGAGCGTGGTGGCCGCCGCCGAGGACGAGGTATCGGCCATCACCGCGCGATTGTTCGGCGCGTTCGGCCAGGAATACCAGGCGATGCTGCAGCAAGCGAACGCCTTTCACAACGAGTTCGTCGCGACCCTGGCCGCCGCCGGAAACACCTACGCGCAAGCCGAAGCCCAGATCGCCGCCACGCTCGGCCTCACCGGCGCCACGAGCGCGGGATTCACGGCGCTGCAGCAGGCGGCGGATCCTCCGGTCGCTGCGATCCTGGTCATGACCGGCAGCGGCACCGCGAACCCACCGTTTAGCTACATATCGAACGTTTTCAATCTCTATCTGCAGCAGTTCACCGGCGTCCCGCTCAACCAGATCACACCCGTCACCACCGCAGAAGGCCTCTATCCCTTCACCGGTGTCAAAGACCTGACGCTCAACATCTCCCTGGCCCGCGGCGTCATTTCGCTGCAGAACGCGATCGCCCAGGTGATCCCGAACCCCGCCACCTACGCGGGCCTCCCCGTTGCCATATTGGGCTACTCGCAGAGCTCGATCGTCTCGTCGCTGGCGATGCCGCAACTTCTCGCCAACGGCTACACGGCTTCGCAGCTGAACTTCACCCTGCTCGGTAACCCGGCCAACCCCAACGGCGGCCTGCTGGCGCGCTTCCCCGGCCTGAGCTTGCCGAGCCTGGGCGTCACCTTCGGCACCTCCACGCCGAGCAACGACTTCCCCACCACCATCTGGTCGCTGGAATACGACGGCTTCGCCGACTTCCCGCGCTACCCGATCAACTTCCTGTCCGACCTCAACGCGCTCGCGGGCATCGTCTTCATCCACGGCAGCTACCCGCATCTGACCCAGGCGACGCTCGCTACGGCCCACGAGCTGGGGCAGTCCGGGGCGCCGTCCCTGACGCACTACGAAATGATTCCCACCCAGAACCTGCCGCTGCTGACGCCGCTGCGCGCGCTGCCGCTCATCGGCAACCCGCTGGCCGACCTCATCCAGCCGGACCTGAAGGCCATCGTCAACTGGGGCTACGGCGACCCGAACTACGGCTGGTCGACCAGCCCGGCCGACATCCAGACCCCGTTCGGATTCCTGCCGCCGCTCAGCGCGACCACGGCCCTCGGGCCGCTGCTGGCCAGCGGCACCCAGCAGGGCATCAGCGCCTTCACCGCCGACATGTCCGGCCTGGCCGCCTCGCTGCCGGGGGCCGCCTCGTCGGGCTTCGCCGCGCTGACCCTGCCGCCCTCGGCGACGCTTCCGGTCACCCCCAGCGGCATCATCCAGGCCATTCAGTCGGCCAACACCAACGTCGTCGGCGCATTCACCGCCGACGTGTCGACCGCCTACGCGACGCTGCTGCCCACCGCCGACATCGCGACCGCCGTCGCGATCAGCATTCCGTCCTACGACGTCAACCTGTTCCTGGACGGCATCAACGAAGCGATCAACGGCAACGTCGTGGGCGGGCTGATGGATGCGTTCGGGCGGCCGATCGGGGCCACCATCGGGTTGACCACGCTTGCGGGCGGTTTCGAGCTCATCACGCTGATCAATGCGGCCGAGACGATTTTCACCGGCGTGCCGATCCCCGGACCCCAGTAGTCGACCTAAGGTTCGAGCACGACCTTGCCGAGTACGCCGCCGTCGGCCAGGCACTGCAGCGCGGCAGCGCCCTCGGACAGTGGAAAGCGCTGCGGTGGTGGCGGTTTCAGCCCCAGGAACACCAGCTGGCTCAGGCCCCAGGAGAACAACGCGGCCGAGCCGGGGACCCTGTTCAGGTACTCGCCCCACGCGACGCCGACCACGCTGACGTTGCGCAGCAGCAGCCGGTTCACCTTGACCGTGGGAATGCCGCCGGCGGCGAAGCCGATCACCAGCAGCTTGCCGTCGATCGCCAGGACGCGGACCGCGTCGTCGAAGGCCGGTCCGCCGATGGGATCGACGACGATGTCGACCCCGCGGCCGTCGGTGTAGTCACGCACCTGGTCCGCCCAGCCGTCGGCCAGCGGCACCACCAGGTCGGCGCCCAGCGACGCGACGTAATCGGCCGCGGCCTCCCGATGCACAACGGCCAGCACCTTTTTCGCGCCCATCGCCTGCGCAACCTGGATGGCCGCCGTGCCGACCCCGCCGGCGGAGCCCAACACCAGCACCGTGTCACCCGGGCGCATCGCCGCACGGCGCGCCAGCGCGAAATACATGGTGTTGTAGTTCACCAACAGCGACACCGCCTCGGCGTCGTCGAGTTCGGCGGGACTGCGCATCACGTTCGGCGCCGGGACGGCCACCTGCTCGGCGTAGGCGCCCAGGATTCCGAACGCCGAAACCCGCTCGCCCACTTCGAAACCCGAGCCCGCGGGCGCGGAACTCACCACACCCGCGGCCTCCATGCCCGGCACGAACGGCGGCGGCAGCTTCAGCTGATACTCGCCCTTGGCCAGCAGCAGGTCCGGGAAGCACACCCCGGCGGCCCGCACGTCGATGACGACGTGGTTGCCGTCGTCGCCGACGTCGTCGATATCGGTGTAGACCAGCCCGGATGGACCCGAAAGCTCCTGTACTACACAGGCTTTCATGCGTTTTCGATCACCGGATCGAGAAGTTGGCCTGTTTTGCCGCGGACAGGTCGTCGATCTCGGTCCAGTGCGCACCCACCTCGTCCACCGACGGCGGCTTCTTGAACGTGACGCCCTCGTTCTGGAACAGCGCGGTGCGCTGCACCTTGCCGCCGCCCACGATGAAGATCGAGCCGGTGTCGGGCACCTCCTCGGTGCACAGGTAGGCGACCACGGGCGCCACGAAGTCCGGCGTGAGGTTCTGCAGCACCTCGGGCGGCAGGATGTCCTCGGTCATCCGGGTGGCCGCGATCGGCGCCAGCGCGTTGGCCTTGATGTTGTACTTGGCGCCCTCGTGGGCCAGCGTGTTGATCATGCCCACCAGGCCCAGCTTGGCCGCGCCGTAATTGGCCTGCCCGAAGTTGCCGAACAGCCCGCTGGTCGACGTGGCGACGACGACCCGGCCGTAGCTCTGCTCGCGGAAATGCGGCCAGGCCGCGCGAACCACGTTGTACCCGCCGTAGAGGTGCACCTTGAGCACGGCGTCCCAGTTCTCGAACGACATCTTGTGGAAGGTGCCGTCGCGCAGGATCCCGGCGTTGCTCACCACCCCGTCGACCTTGCCGAACTCGTCGAGCGCGGTCTTGATGATGTTCTCGGCGCCCTCGGACTCGGCGACGCTGTCGTAGTTGGCCACCGCGCGACCGCCCGCGTCCTTGATCTCCTTGACCACCTCGTCGGCCATGTTGTGGCCGGCGCCGGTGCCGTCACGCGCACCGCCGAGGTCGTTGACGACGACGCTGGCGCCCTCACGGGCAAGGGTGAGGGCGTATTCACGGCCCAGCCCCCCACCGGCTCCGGTGACGACGACGACGCGATCCTGCACTCCGGGCATAAGCTTCCTCTCTGGTGTGAAATCTCGGGTCTAGCACGTGATTTGGCGCAGCTTGAGACCTTTAGAACATCCGGCGGGCCATTTTCATCGCCCGCTCGGTGTACGGCGGGTAGATGAAGCTCGACAGGTCGGGCCGGGTCGGCTTGGTCAGCACCGCCTTGCGGTGACTGAACTCTTCGAAGCCGAACTTGCCGTGGTAGGCGCCCATCCCGGACGCGCCCACCCCGCCGAACGGCAGCTTGGCGGTCGACACCTGGAAGGCCAGGTGATTGACCAGCATGCCGCCCGCCGGCACCTCCTTGATCACCCGCTCGCGGGTCTCGCGCGTCTTGGTGAACAGGTACGCCGACAGCGGCTTGGGCCGCGAGTTGATGAAACGTATTGCCTCGTCGAGGTTTTGGACGGTGATCACCGGCAGCACCGGCCCGAAGATCTCGTTGCGCATCAGCGGGCCGTCCGGGTCGGGGTCGACGACGACGGCGGGCTGGATGCGCAGGCTCGACGCGTCGCACGCGCCGCCGACGATGACGTTGCCGTCGCCGCCGGAAAGGTAGCCACTGATCCGGTCGAACTGCCGCTGGTTGACGATGCGCATCCCGCCGGGCTTGTCCGCGGTGAACTTCGTGATGGAGTCCCCGATCCTGCTCACCAGCTCGTCGCGAATCGTGGCGTCCGCCAACACGTAATCGGGTGCGACGCAGGTCTGTCCGGCGTTGAGCAGCTTCATCCAGGCGATCCGTTTGGCCGCGACCTCCACGTCGGCGTCGGCGGCCACGATCACCGGGCTCTTGCCGCCGAGTTCGAGCGTGCACGGGGTCAGATGCGGTGCCGCACCCTCGTAGACCTTGCGGCCGATCTCGGTGCCGCCGGTGAACAGCAGGCGGTCCAGGCCCTGCGCGATCAGCTCCTGGCTCACCGAGCCGTCGCCCTCGACGACCGCGATCGCGTCGTTGTCGAGGTAGCGCGGCACCAGCTCGGCCATCAGGTGCGCGGACGCGGCCGCGATCTCCGAGGGCTTGAGCACGACGGCGTTGCCGGCGGCGATCGCCCCGACCGCCGGGCCGAGGGTCAGGTAGAACGGGTAATTCCAGGCGCCGATGATCAGCACGGTGCCGTAGGGCTCGTACTCGATCCAGCCGCGGCCGGGCAGCTGCGGCATCTCGAGGAGCTGGTACTTACGCCGCGTCCAGCGGCGCACCTTCTTGGCCGCGTACTTCGCCTCGCCGGCGGTGGTGGCGACGTCGGCGATGAACGCCTCGAAGGGGCTGCGGTCCAGGTCCTCGGCGAGCGCGGCGGCGATCGCCGGCTCGTTCTCCAGCATCAGCTTTTCCAGCTGCAGCAGCTGGCGCTTGCGCCATTCGATATCGCGGGTGCGGCCCGTGGCGAAGGTCGTGCGGAGCCGGGCAACCGTGGCCGCGACATCGACCGGTTGAGCCGCCACGCCGTTGGTGGATTCTGATGTCTTCGGTGTAACCGATTCGGTGGTCATCATGGTCCTTCCCGAGCAGAGCCGCCCGCGACACGTGCGGGTAACCGCTCATCGGTGATAACCGCGATCGTAACCATCCGGTTGGGAGAGCAGTAGGGAGGATCCGCCGGGTCAGGGTTTGGTGGCCGTCACGAACTTGTTCACGAACGGTGTGTCCTCCGACTGCTCGCGGCCCAGCCGCAGCGCCTCCTCGCGCGAACTCACCGCGCGCGTCGCCCAGCCGTGGGCGCCGAACCAGTCGTCGGAGTCGGGACGGTCGCCGTCGTCGAACCAGAGGTCCAAGGGATTGAACGACGTGTCCTGGCCCCGGGCCTCGCGCCTGGCCTTCATCTCCTGCCACTTCTGCTGGGCCTCGCCGCGCTTTGCCGGGTCGATACCGAAGTTTTCCACCGCCACCCGGCTGCCCGGCGCGCTGAGCTGTTCGATCGAGGCGAACATGGCTTCCTGCGCGGCCGCCGGCAGGAACGGCAACAACCCCTCGGCCAGCCACGCCGACGGCCGGGTCGTGTCGAACCCGGCGTCGCGCAGCGCCTTGGGCCAATCGTGGCGCAGGTCCACCGGAACGGGCCGGCGGTCGACGACCGGCGCGGCACCGTGCGCGGCGAGTGTCTCGGCCTTGTACTCGAGCACCTTGGGCAGATCGATCTCGTAGACGACGGTGCCGTCCGGCCAGTCCAGCCGGTAGGCGCGCGAGTCCAGCCCGGCGGCCAGGATCACCACCTGCCGGATGCCGGGTCCGGCGGCGGCCACCGCTTCGGTGAAGTACGCGTCGAAGAAGTGGGTGCGCACGGCCTGAGAATTGATCATCTGCTGGGCCGCGACGGCGAAACCCCGTTCCGAGACCTCGCCCGGCTCGGGACCCCACCACGCGGCGACCTGCTCCCGAACCCCCTCGAGTTCGGGAGTAGACACCAGCACCTCGGCGAACTGGTCGCAGATCAGCGGATCGTCGCTCGCCGTGTCGGCGGCGCGGGCCAGCGCGACCATCACCGCGGTCGCCCCGACGCTGGTGGCGATGTCCCAGGAGTCGTCCGCGGTGCGCGCCATTACAGGCGTTCCGCGATCACGAAGTCGGAGAACGCGTCCTTGTCCTCGGCCAGCGGGACGTTCTCGATCCAGCGGCCCAGCCGGCGCATCTCGTCCGTCGCGGGCTGCGCCCGCGCGCGCCAGCCGTGCCCGTTGAGCCACTCCGCGACGTCGGCGCGGTCGTCGTCGCGGTACATCAGCTCCCCGACGTCGATGGTCTCCTCCAGGCCGATCTCGTCGGCGACCTTCTTGAACCGCTCGCGCATCTGCTGGCGCCGCTCGTCGGCGTGCTCGGGCGCGGTCTCGGCCGACACCCGGCTGCCGGGCGCGCTCAGTTCGCCGATCTGGGTGAACAGCCGGTCCTGGGCCTCGGCGGGCAGGTACATCAGCAGGCCCTCGGCCAGCCACGCGGTCCGCGCCGCCGGGTCGAAGCCCGCGGCACGCAGCGCGGCCGGCCAGTCCTGGCGCAGGTCGATGGCGACCTCGCGGCGATCGGCCGACGGCGCCACGCCGTTGTCGGCCAGCGTCGTGGACTTGTAGGCCAGCACCTGGGGCTGGTCGAGCTCGTACACCGTGGTGCCGGCCGGCCAGTCCAGCCGGTAGGCGCGCGAGTCCAGGCCCGACGCCAGGATCACCACCTGCCGGATTCCGGCGCCGACGGCGTCGGTGAAGTAGGTGTCGAAGAAGTGCGTCCGGACGGCCTGGTAGCCGCGCATGTGCTCGATGTGGGCGGCGGATTCGGCGTCGAGGCTTTCCACCCTGGCCACCATCGCCGGGTCGAGCAGCGCCTGCCACAACACGTTGGCGCCGGCGTTGTTGACCAGCAGCTTGGCGTAGGGGTCGCTGATCAGCGGGTCGGACTGCTCGGTTTCGACAGCGCGGGCGGCGGCCACCATCACCGCGGTGGTGCCGACGCTGGTCTTGATGTCCCAGGTGTCGTCGTGGGTGCGCAGTGAGCTCATCGGGTTGCTCCTCGGATCTTTGTTGTCGGAAGTCAGGCGGTCGGGCCGTCGAGGCGCGCCGTCAGCAGCGTGCTGCTGACGGCCTCGTCGGCGAGGTCGTCGGGGACCGGGCGGCCCAGTCGGGCCATCTCGTCGCGGTTGTTCACGGCGTGCACCCGCCAGCCGTGGCCGGTCAGCCATGCGGCGGCCTCGGTGCGGTCGGGCTCGTGATAGGTCAGCGCCTGGACGTTGACGTCCAGGCCCAGGCGCTCCCGCATCCGCAGCCAGCGGGCGGTGTTGCCCTTCGAGTTCATCCCGAAGACCTCGATGGCGATCCGGCTGCCCGGCGCGCTCAAATCCGTGACCATGTCGAAGAGCCGGTCCTGGGCATCGCCGGGCAGGTAGGGCAGCAGGCCCTCGGCGAGCCACGCGGTCGGCCGGGTGCGGTCGAACCCGGCGGCCGCCAGCGCCGCGGGCCAGTCGTCGCGCAGATCCACCGGGACCGCGCGGCGCTCGGCGGCGGGACTCGCGCCGTGCGACTGCAGGATTCCGGTCTTGTATTCGAGCACCTTGGGCTGGTCGATCTCGTACACCGCCGTGCCGGCCGGCCAGCTCAGCCGGTAGGCCCGGGAATCCAGGCCGGCGGCCAGGATGACGACCTGGCGAATTCCCGCGCCGACCGCGTCGGCGAAGTAGTCGTCGAAGAAATGCGTTCGCACCGCCTGGTAGTCGACGCCGAGCCGGTGCACGCGCTGGCCGTGCGGGTCGCCGTCGAGCCAGGCCAGCTGGACATCGGTCAGCCGTTCCCAGGCCGGGCCGGCCGGGCAGACCAGGACGCGGGCGAACTCGTCCCGAATCAGGGGATCGGGGCCGGCCGTCTCCACCGCGCGCGACGCGGCGACGCCCAGCGCGGTGGCGCCGACGAGCTCGGTGATGGCCCAGCTGTCACCGGTGCTCCGGATCGAGGGCGGCGATTGGGCATCCAGATCAGTCATGACCCGCCCATGGTACCGGAATAAGTTAGTTAGCCTATGCGCTTTGTGCGCAACTTCACTGGATGGCCTCCGGCCGCCATAGCGCGCCTTCCAGCAGCCGCCGGAGCACGTCGCTGACGGCCAGTAGCTCCTCGTAGCTGCGGACGTAGCCGGCGTAAAGGCCGACTCCGCAGAGCACGACCAGCAGCGTCTCCACCAATGCAGACGCGTCGATATCGCCGACAACCTCCTGGCGCTCGATCGCGTCATTGACCACCCGGGTCAGAAATTCCTGGCTAATTCTCACCGAATCGTTTTCGGCCCCGGTCAATTCCGGATTGCGCTGCGCTTCGAGCACGGCGGTAATCAAAAACGCCGACACGGAAGGATTGTCGGAATTGGCTCGCACGGCGGCGGAGATGAACGCCGTCAGCCGCCCCACCAGGGCGCTCTCGCGCTCGGCCTGCCGGATGCCGGCGCCGATGACGAGGGCGTTTGCCTGCTCCAGGACCTCCCGCCACAGCAGCCGCTTCGTGGCGAAGTAGTGGTTGATCGCCGGCCTGGTCAAATCGGCGCGGGCGGCGATCGCCTGGAAAGTCGCCCCGTCGTAACCGCGTTCGCTGAATACCAGGCGAGCGGCGTCGATAATCCGTTGCCGCGTTTCGTCCGCCTTGGCGGCAGGAGGCCGTCCGGGCCGGCGACTCGCCGTTGGCGACATTGTTAAAGTGTGCCACCGCCATGGTGCGGCATTAAAGCGTTCGGCGGAATGCTGCCGAACTTCCCGTCGTAGTAGTCCTGCAGCGCCTCGACCAATTCCGCGCGGGTGTTCATCACGAACGGCCCGTAGTGGAATACCGGTTCACCGATCGGCCGGCCGCCCAGGAGCAGCACGTCGATTGCGCCGGCGCGATCGGCGCCCACGGTGATGCGATCGCCGGGACCGAGCACCACCAATTGTCCCCGTCGGACGGGGTGGGCCACCGGGCCGACGTGTCCGCTCCCGGACAGCACGTAGATTAGCGCGTTGAAGTCGCGGCGCCACGGGATGTTGAGCCGGGCGCCCTGCTCGATCGTCGCGTGCGCCAAGGTGATTGGCGTGTGGGTGATCCCGGGTCCGCGGTGGCCGTCGATCTCGCCGGCGATGATGCGGACCAGCGCCCCGCCGTCGTCCGAGGCGAGCAATTTGACGTCGCCGCCCTCGATGGCCTGATACCGGGGCGTCGCGAATTTGTCCTTCTTCGGCAAATTCACCCACAGCTGGATCCCGTGGAAGACGCCGCCGCTGTCGACCAGTTCGGACGGCGGGGTCTCGATGTGCAGGATGCCGGAACCGGCCGTCATCCATTGCGTCGCGCCGTCGGCGATCAGGCCACCGCCCCCGTGCGAATCCTGGTGGGCGAATTTGCCGTCGATCATGTAGGTGACGGTTTCGAAGCCGCGGTGCGGATGCCAGTCGGTGCCCCGGGGCTCGCCCGGCTGGTACTCCACCTCGCCCATCTGGTCCATGTGCACGAACGGGTCCAGGGCGGCGGTGCCGACCCCGGCGAAGGCGCGGACGACGGGGAAGCCCTCGCCCTCGTAGCCCCGCGGGCCGGTGGTGATCGATCGGACCGGCCGTTCGGTGTCGGCGGGACCGGCCGCGCCGATGCGCGGCAAGGTCAGGGTGTCTGCGGTGATAGCGGGCATACCCCTATAACCGGACTACAGTCCAGTTATTCCGCGGGGCGTCCGGGGGTCAGGACTTGCGACGAGCGCTGCTCGCGGCACCCTTTTCGGTGCTCTTGCCCTTGTGCGCCAGTTTGCCGCCGGCGCTTTCCAGATGCGCCCGGACAAACCATTGGAACTTCTCCAGCTGGCCGGCCTGGCCGATCAACAGGTCCTGGGTCACCAGGTCGAGGTCGTCGGTCTCGTCGATGGATTGGCGGACGTCTTCGATCACCCCGTTGTAGACGACGTCGAGCGCGGCCAGATGCGCCTGCACCGTGTCGCGCCCGACCGAATAATCGTCCCAGGAGCGATCCTTGATGATGGCGCCCGGCGTGCCCTGCGGCGAAGCACCAAGGGCCGCAATGCGTTCGGCGACGTCGTCGGCGAAACCGCGGACCGCCTCGACCTGCGGGTCGATCATCTCGTGCACACCGATGAAGTTCGGACCCACCACGTTCCAGTGGATGTGCTTCAGCGTGAGATGAAGATCGTTGTAGGTGCTCAGTTGCCGTTGCAGCAACTCGGTGAGCCGCGCTGCCTGCTTGTCGGTCAATCCGGGAATGGTGAACTGCGTCATGCGTCGCTGGGTACCCGATGGCCAATCCGGAAAACCACGGCAGCTCAGAGCCGGCTGATGTGCTGCACCGGCAGCCGCGCCCCGCGCCGCGGTTCGTAGGCCAGCCCACTGGCTTCGAGCACACGGACCACCCGGTGGCGGTGCGGTCGCATCGGCTCGAGCAGCTCGAGCATCCCGGCGTCGTCGACCGGGCGGCCCAGCAGCGTCCAGCCGATCATCTTCGGGACGTGGTAGTCGCCCACCGACACGGCGTCGGCGTCGCCGAAGGCCCGCTGCGCGGTTTCGGCGGCGGTCCACTCGCCCACGCCCGGCAACGACCTCAGCGCCTGGCGGGCCTGCTGCGCCGGACGGGACACCAGCCGCTCCAGCGCGGCCGCGCGGCGCGCGCAACCCACCACGGTCTGCGCGCGGCGCGGGTCGACGTTGGCGCGATGGAATTCCCACGATGGGATGTGCCGCCACACGTCGGCGCTCGGCGGCACCCGCATCCCGTCGGGCGCCGGGCCCGGGGCGGGGGTCCCGTACCTGGACACCAGCAGGCGCCACGATCGGAACGCGTCGGCGCCGGGCACCCGCTGCTCGATGACGGCCGGGATCAGGGCCTCCAGCACCAGCCCGGTGCGGCCCAGCCGTAGGTGCGGGACGCGCCGGTGCGCGGCCTCGACCGTCGGGTCGCGCGGCGCGAAATCCGAGGCGTCGTCCTCGGCGCCCAGCAGCGCGGGCAGCCTCTCGAGGAACTCCGGCGCGCCGGCGCCCCACGCCACGGCCCGGGCGGCGTCGGGCGCGGTGCGGCTGATCCGCGCCGTGACGGGCCCGCTGGGCAGCAGGCTGGTGCGCCAGATGGTGCCGTCCCCGGGCAGCCGGAAGCACGGGTCCCTCGGGCCGCGCCGCAGCGGCGCCAGCGTGTGCCCGAAGCTCGCCACCCCGGGGAAGGTGACCGTGCGCGCGCTGTTCACCAAAGACTCGTTTCTGCGGGTGTCTCGATTGACCGTTCACTGTCTGCCACGACAATATTGCGATGTGATGACGCCGTTCGATGGCCCGCACACCGAACTCGTGTGGATGTTCATGCAGTGCCTGGCCGATGGTGGGGATCTGGACGAGGGCTTCACGCTGCTGAGCGACGACTTCACGTATTGGAGCCTGTTCACCCGCGTCTCCTTCGACAAGGCGACGTTGCGCCAGTCGGTCGAGGGCCGCAAGCGCAGCCTGGAGCTCGGGATCGACCTGCGTCGCTGCGTCACCGAGGGCGACACGGTGGTGGTGGAGGGGAACGCCACCGGCACGACCAACGACGGGATCGGCTATGACAGCCCGTTCATCTGCATTTTCGAGACCCACGACGGGCTGATCGTGTCGATGCGCGAGTACAGCGACACCCGCGCGCAGGCGCGGGTGCTGCCCGAGTCGGCCGGTGGGGGCTACTGAGCCGCTAAGAGACGCTGATTTCGGCCTTGGTGGGGTAGAAGGCGACGTGCCCGGCGATCGCCGCGACTGCCGGATAGGGCTGCTCGTAGGTCCAGATGGCGTCCTCGACGGTATCGCCGGCCGGGGTGGTCACGCTGTAGTAGCTGGCGTCACCCTTGAACGGGCAGTGGGTGCTGGTGTCGGTGCGTGACAGCCGCTCGGAGACCACATCGCCGATCGGAATGTATTGCACCGCAGGCAAAGTCGCCTCGCGTAGCTCCAGCGCCGCGGTCGTGTCCGCGACGAGTTCGCCGTTGACGCGGACCTGCACCCGGCCTTTGGTCGGCTCGATTGTGATCGGGTGTCCGGCGCTGGGTTCTTTGATTTCCGGGTGGCTCATGGTCTCCTCGTCTCCTTCTCGAAGCGCAGATAGCCGGTGCAACGCGGGCCCGCGCTCAAAGCTTCCCGGTCAGGCGGGGCCGAACGCGTAGCGGTGATACTGCGCCATGGTCCGCAGCGTCGGCACCGCCGCCATCGCCTTGCCCAGCCAGCGCACCGCGGGCGAGACCCGGTCGAAGGTGTCGCTGTCGAACACCGACTCCCACGCCAGCAGGCGCACACCCGGAACGGCGCCGACGATGTCGCCGGGCCCGTCGATGCCCCAGTGCAGCGTGGAGCCCGAACGCCGGACCACCGAGTTGCTCCACTGGGTGCGGATTCCGAACGCGCTGAACGCGTCGAACTGCAGTTCCCCCGACCCGAACCGATCGACGACGCGGCGCAGCAGGGCCAGCCCGTCGTCCTGGGTCAGGTACATGGTCAGGCCCTCGCCGACGAACAGCGCGGGGCCGTCCGCGGGTATCTCGGCCAGCCAGGCCGGATCGGTCACCGACGCCGCCAGCATCCGGTAGCCGGCCCGGCCCGGGTACACCCGCTCGCGCACGGCGATGACGTCGGGATAGTCGACGTCGTACCAGCGCACCCCGGGCGGTGGATCCAGCCGGTACACGCGGGCATCCAGACCGCACCCGACATGCAGCACGGTCACCCCCTCGCCGGCGTGCGCGGCCAGAAACTGGCGGACCCAGTTGTCGAAGTGCAGGCTGCGCACGGCGACGGACGGTGCGCGCCGCGGCGTGATCGTCGTCCTGCCCCAGTCGTAGTCGATGTGGCTTACGGCGGCTTTCGCATACTGATCGCCCAGAATCGGCCGCGGGGCGTCGGCGTCCAGCGCCTTGGCGTAGAGCGTCGCCAGCATCGTCTGCGGCGGTCCGTTGAGATCGACGCGTATCCGGTCCACGAAGGCCGCCCCTATTCGGACGCGGCGGGCGCGCCGTCCCTGCGAGCGCTCTTCAGTGCGGCCCAAAACCGGGCGGCCTCGCGGATCGACTCCTCGACCGGGCGCGGCTGCCAACCCAATTCGCGCTTCGCCTTGCTGCTGTCCACGTCCGCCTCGGCGCGCATCATGCGCACCGACTTGAGGCTTAGCTCGGCGTCCTTGCCCGTGAGTCGCGCCCGCAGGCTGCCCAGCGCACCCAGCGCGTAGAGCACCGGTATCGAGATCGACCGTTGCGGCGCCGGCACCCCCGCCTCGTCGGCGGCGATCCGCACGACCTCCCGCAGCGGGATCATCTTCTCCGAGACGAGGTATCGCTCGCCGACGCGCCCGCGCTCGGCGGCCAGGATCATGGCCCGCGCGGCGTCGTCGACGCCCACGACCTCCAGCTCGATGCCGTTCATCAGGAAGGGCAGCTTGCCGAAGACCGCACCGGCGATGAACGCGCCGTGCGGGGTGCGGCCCCAGTCCCCGCTGCCGTACGTCGTCGAGACGCACATCGCCACGGCGGGCAGCCCCGCTTCGGCGACGTAACGCATCACCAGGTCCTCGGCCGCCACCCGCGACTGGACGTACGGGGTCAGCCCGCGCGTGTCGATGACGTCGTCCTCGGTCGCCACCCGCCCGCGCCGCCGGCCCACCGTGGCGTAGGTACTGGTGAAGACGAACCGGCGCAGGCCGGGTTGCTTGACCGCGACGTCGAGGACGTTGCGCAGGCCTTCGACGTTGGTGCGGAACAGCGGCGCCGAATCGCGCAGCCACGCGCGGGTGTCGACGACGCAGTAGTACACGTCGTCGACGCCGTCCATCGCCTCGCGCAGGGCGCCGGTGTCGAACACGTCACCGTGGATCCGGGTCAGCGAAAGATCGTCGATGCCACGGGTATTGGCCGTCGGGCGCACCATCGCGCGGACCTCGCAGCCGTCGGCGACGAGCAGGCGGGTGACGTGCGAACCCAGAAAGCCGTTGGCGCCGATAACGAGCTTGGGTTTGGTGCTCACTGGGATCCTCCGTACTGCTGCATCCACCGCGCCGCGTCCTCGTCGAGCGTGCCCAACTCCTGTGCCTTCGCGCACCACTTCATCGACGCGCGCAGGAAGCGCAGCGGGTTGTAGATGTCTTCCTGCTGACGCCACAGGCCGTCACCGGCGTAGGTGATGATCGAGATGTTGGTGGCGCTGATGACGCTGCCGTCGCCGGGGTCGCGCATCGGGTTGTCCAGTTCGATGATGATCCGCCCGGTAGCCTCGTCGATCACCGACCACAGCGACGGGAACGCCACCATGTGGCTGCCCGGAAAGGTCGTCATCGTGGACCGAATCCAGTCGCGCACCTGGTCGCGGCCGCGCATGGTGCCCGCCGCGTGCTCGATGTAGAGGATGTCGGGCGTGTACTGCTCGACCCAGGCGTCCCAGTCGCGGGTTTCGGCGGCCCGGGCGACCGTCGCCTCGAATTTCTCGAAGGCGGTTGCCAGTTCGCTGCGGGAGAAGGACGTCATCGCCGGAGTGTAGCCTGGGCTGAGTCGTTCAGGTCCCGAGGTTCCCAGGGAGGACAGGCAATGACGAACAGCCAAAAAGCAATCCTGGCGGGTGGCTGCTTCTGGGGAATGCAGGAGCTGATCCGCAGGCGGCCCGGCGTCGTCTCCACCCGGGTCGGCTACAGCGGCGGCGACGTCCCGAATGCGACCTATCGCAACCACGGCACGCACGCCGAGGCCGTCGAAATCGTCTACGACCCTTCGGTCACCGACTACCGGGCGCTGCTGGAGTTCTTCTTCCAAATCCACGATCCGACAACGAAAGACCGGCAGGGCAACGACCGCGGACCCAGCTACCGCTCGGCCATCTTCTACGTCGACGACGAGCAGCAGCGGATCGCGCTGGACACCATCGCCGACGTCGAGGCGTCGGGCCTGTGGCCGGGCAAGGTGGTGACCGAGGTCAGCCCGGCGGGCGACTTCTGGGAGGCCGAGCCCGAACACCAGGACTACCTGCAGCACTACCCCAACGGGTACACCTGCCACTTCGTGCGGCCCGGTTGGAAGTTGCCGCGGCGGGCGACGGGAATTCCAGCAGGCCAATAAGTGCGGACTCAGCGCCGCCGCACCACCACGCGCCCGCCGTCTTTGGGTGTGATAGCGACGCCCCGGTTGTGCAATCCCTCCCCCGGCTCGGTCGTGGTCTCGATGGTGAAGTGGCGCAACACCGTTCGCAGCACCACGTCCATCTCCATGTTGGCGAACGCGGCGCCGACGCACCGGCGGGTGCCGCCGCCGAACGGGATCCACGCGAACGACGACGGCTTGCCGCCGATGTAGCGCCGCGGATCGAAGCGCTCGGGAGCGGGGAAGACCTCGGCGTCGTTATGGATCTGGGCGATGCTGATGATGATCGAATCCCCGCGGGGGATGCCCCACTCGCCGAGCCGGAAGACCGGCGAGTACACGTGGCGGGCGGCGAAATCGATGACCGTCCTCGCGCGCTGGACCTCCAGGATCGCCGCCTGGCGCAGTTCGTTACCACCGGCGTCGGCCTCTTCGACCAAAGCGGTGAGCACATCCGGGTGCCGGGTCAGCCGCTCGAACGCCCAGCCCAGCGTGGATGCGGTGGTCTCGTGGCCGGCGGCCAGCAAGGTGAGCAGCTCGTCGCCAATGTCCTTGCGCGACATCGCCGAACCGTCCTCGTAGGTGCTGCGCAGCATCAGCGCGAGCACGTCGGTGCGCTCGGCAAAATTCGGGTCGGCCCGTTCGGCGTCGATGAGCCTGTCGAGGACCCTGTCGTAGCGGCGCCGCCACTCGGCCAGCCGGCCCCAGGGGCTGAACCGGCCGTAGTTGCGTCGGGGGTTGGGCAGCGGCGCCAGGCGCGATCCGAGGGTCACCCAGGGCGGGATCAGGCGGCGCAGCTCGTCGAGCTCGGCGCCCTCGGCACCGAACACCGCGCGCAGGATGGCGTTGAGCGTGATGTGCATCATCGACGGCAACGTGGCGAACGGTCTGCCCTGGGGCCAGCCGGCCGTCTCCCGCAGGGTTTCCTCTTCGATGATGCGCTCGTAGTTCTTCATGCTCTTGCCGTGGAACGGCGGCGCCAACAGCCGCCTGCGGCGGCGGTGGTCGTCGCCGTCGAGCGCGAACACCGAGCCCGAGCCGAACAGGCGGCTCAGGTTGGGCTGGATGTTCCCGAGTTCCTCCGGGCTGGTGGTGAACACCTGCTTGGCCAGCCGCCAGTCGCAGACCATCACCACCCGCCCGTAGATCGGGATGTTGACGGTGAACACGCTGCCGTGGCGGCGCGCCAGGCGCTCCATCATCCAGCGCCGTGAAATCGCAAAGAACAAGCCCTGCAGCATCTTTGGCATCCGGGCCGCCGGTGGCAACCTGATGGCCGGCGGGGCGGTGACGACTTCGCTCATTCCGGTGACACTCCCGGGGTCGGGGATGGTACCGCGGTGTACCAAAACCTTTCCAGTTACGGTACTCTGTGGTACCAGCTCTGACAAGGCGCGGGCTTCGACCGAAGGGGGCGCGGGGCGGTGACGACAGCGGTGACGGCGGCGGCCGACGACGCGGTCCTCGGCGATCCGTTTCGGCTTCGGCTGCTCGACGGGCTGGCCACTTCGATCGGTGAGCGGGGCTACCGCGCCAGCACCGTCGCCGACATCGTCCGCCACGCCCGCACCTCCAAACGCACGTTCTACGACCAGTTCGCCAGCAAGGAAGACTGCTTCCTGGAGCTGCTGCGCGCCGACATCGAGAGGCTCGGCGAAAGCATCGCCGCGGCAGTCGATCCGGACGCCGACTGGCATCACCAGATTCGTCAGGCCGTCGAGGCCTACGTCGGGCACATCGAGGCCCGCCCGGCCATCACCCTGAGCTGGATTCGTGAGCTCCCCTCGCTGGGGGCCGTGGCCCGCCCGGCCCAGCGCAGCGGGCTGCAGCTGTTGTCCAGCCTGCTGATCGACCTCAGCGCCAGCCCGGGATTCCGGCGTGCGGACCTGCCGCCGTTGACCGCGCCGCTGGCCGTCGTCCTGCTGGGTGGGCTGCGCGAGCTGACCGCGCTGGCCGTCGAGGACGGCAGGCCCGTCCGCGAAATCGTCGAGCCGGCCGTGGACGCGTCCGTAGCCCTGCTGGGTCCGCGACATTAGGCTCATCGCAAACGCCTCGACTGCTTGGAGGATCTCGCGATGCGGCTCTCGACCCGAAATCAGCTCACCGGAACCATCACCGAGGTCGACCTCGGCAGCGTGATGGCGATCGTGAAGGTCAAGCTCGACGGTGGCGACCAGGTCGTCACGTCGTCGGTCACCAAGGACGCCGCATCCGAACTCGGGCTGAAGGTCGGTCAGCCCGCGACCGTGTTCATCAAGTCGACCGAGGTCACCATCGGCGTGGAGTGACCCCGTCCCGCCGCGAGAGTGCTACTACCGACGCCGTCACTCGGGTTATGCGTTGCCAGTTGCACTTTCGCGGCATTAGGTGGGGCTTTCGGTGCGCAGGAAGGCGCGCAGCCGGTCGAGCACTAAGTCGGGCCGCTCCTCGACGATCCAGTGGCCGGCGCCCTCGACCACCTCGACCGCGAAATCGCTGATGCGGTCGGCATATCCGTCCAGGAGATCCAGCGTGAGCACCGGATCCTTGGTGCCGCTGAGCCAGCGGACCGGGACGTCGACGCGGACGTCGTCGTATTCGCCGCGCAGCCAGCGGAACACCTCGGTGCTCAAAAAGGTGCGATACCAGCGGGAGCCGGCCAGCGCGTGCCCCGGCTCGCGCATGCACTCGACGTAGAACCGCACGTCGTCCTCCGGCACCAGGTAATCCCCGCCGATCCACGACGACAGCAGGCGATAGAACCGGGCCTTGGGGTCGCCGACGACCCGCGGGCCGATCACCGGCACGGCGATCGGGATTTGGTACCAGAACCGCCAGATGTTGCGCAGCAGCCTGATGTCGGGCTTGGCCCACGGCGCGGAGGTGTTCATGCCGAAGAACCCGGTGACCTTTTCCGGGTGGCGCAGCAGCATCGTGAACGCCACCGGCCCGCCCCAGTCGTGCGCGGCCAGCTTGACGGTCGCGACCCCCAACCGGTCCAGGACCGCGGCCAGGTCGTCGGCCATGTCGTTTTTGAGGTATCGGGACCGCGGCGCCGAACTCCAGCCAGCGCCGCGCAGGTCGGGGCACAGCACCCGGTAGCCGTCGGCGGCCAGCGGAGTGATCAATTCGTGCCATTCCCACCAGTTTTGGGGAAAGCCGTGCACCAGCATCACCGCCGGCCCGGTCGCCGGCCCCGCGTCGGCGACGTGGATCGTCACGCCGTCCCCGAGTTCGACGTACCTGTGTTCGACACCGTCCAGCGCGGGCATGGCGACCATGCTTTGCAAACGTAGCGGACCGGCGCGTCAGGCCAGGAACCGGTCGACGTACGGGGCGAAGCGCTCGCGCAGGGCGTCGCGGCCCAACCCGAACATCTCGGGCGAAGTCTCGACGTTTCCCAGCCGGCCGCGTTGGTGGCCGGCCAGGTAGCCGGTGACCGCCGCGCGCGCCTCGTCGGTGAACGGTTCGCCGGCCAGCGCGTACACGCGCTCGGCGACGCCGTGTTCGTCGGCCATGAAGTCGTCGAAGCGGACGTCGATCGAGCGTTCGGGCCCGATGGTGTCGCGATCCCGGACCAGGGCGGTCAGCATCGCCTCGAGGCGGTCGATCCAGTACTGCGCGATCCGCTGCACCGGCACGGGCGAGCGGTGCATGCGCGCGGAGTAGGTGATCATCGCGATCATCGACAACGCCACCGGGACCGGGTCGCGGTGGGTGAACACGACGATGCTGCCCGGGAAGACACGATCCAGCACCGGCACCTGCTCGAGATGCTGGGGCGACTTGAGCAGCCAGCGCCGGCCGCCGCGCAGGAACTGCATGGCCCTGAGTTGGCGGGCGAGGTATTCGTAGTGCGGCGTCTGGTCGTGGGCCTGGTAGTAGTCGCGCCAGCGGGGCACGTCGGCCAGCGTCTCGAAGAGCATCGTCGAGAAGTCGTTGGCCAGCAGTTGGATTTCTTCGTGGACGTGGTCGGTGGTCATCTCGTGCATCAGCGGGAAATGCGGCATCACGGTGTTGATCACCCCGACCGCGACGTCCATCCGGGCCCGCCGCGGATCCGGCTCGATCCCGCTCCGGCCGGCTTCAGACGGCAAGGGGAACGGCTCGACGCTTTCCCAGTACGGCATGGTGCGGAAGGTGGGCGCCGCGGCCAGCAGGTTGTGCAGGTGGGTGGTGCCGGTGCGGGGCAGCCCGGCGATCACGATCGGCGGTTGCAGCGCGATGTCGTCGATCTCGGGGTGGCGGGCCAGCAGGTCGGTGAGCAAAAGGCGGTTCTTGAGCAGCTGCAGCAGCTGCCCGTAGAAGTTGACCACTCCGGCGGCGTGCAGCCCGTCGATGTCGCGCAGCGCGGCGAGGTAGACCTCGAGGCGGTCGCGGTAGTCGTCGGGACCGAAATCGGTGAGGCCGGTGTCGGCGCTGGCCCTGGCGCGCAGCGCGTCGGCGTCCAGCGGGCAGTCCGGGGCCAGCGCGGCCATCATGTCCAGGATCTGTTGGGCCCCTTCGCCGAACTGCGGCTGGGCCAGGTCGGTCAGGCGAACGACATCGGTCACGGCGACTTATGTTACTCTGAGTTTCGTAATGGTTGTTGAGTTCGGCCGGCCCCGTGACCCGCGTATCGACGCCGCGGTGCTGCGCGCGACGGTCGACCTGCTCGCCGAGACCGGCTACGCGGGGCTGTTGGTCTCCGCCATCGCCGAGCGGGCCTGCACCAGCAAGCCCGCGATCTACCGGCGCTGGCCCAGCAAGGCGCACCTCGTGCACGAGGCGGTGTTCCCGATCGGCGCGGCCACCGAAATCCCCGACACCGGCTCGCTGCCCGGGGATCTGCGCGAGATGGTACGGCGCACGATGGCGGTTCTCACGACGCCGGCGGCCAGGGCGGCGCTGCCGGGGCTGGTCGGCGAGATGGCGGCGGATCCGACCCTGCATTCGGCGCTGCTGGAGCGGTTCGCCGAGATCATCGCCGGCGGCCTGGCCGGGCGGCTGGAACGCGCCACCGCCAGGGGCGACGTGCGGCCCGACGTGACCGCCGCCGAACTCGCCGAGGCCGTGGCCGGCCTTGCGCTGGTCGCAATGCTCACCCGGGGCGCCACGCTCGGCGAGACCTGGGTCGATCGCACGACGACGTTGCTGCTGAAGGGAATCCGCGCATGACACACGAATCGACGGCCGCGTGGCGAGAGTTGCTCGAGACCCTCGGCGGCCTCGACCGCTCGTTCCTCGACGGCGACCGCGCCGTCACCGACGACCGGCACATCGCCGACGGCTACCGCACCCTGGCCACGACGCTCGGCGTCGCGCTGGACGCCTACCTGTTCCCCGAACCCGGCCGTCCGCAGTTCGTCGCGGTGAACACGCCGTTTCGCCGCGACCGCCGGTGGGGCGGCGACAACACCGATGCGTACTACTACCTGTGCCCGGTCGATCCGGGGCGGCGCTACCGCGTCAGCGGCAATCGCGGTGACAGCGTGTACTTTTCGGTGACCTCCTACAACGAACCCTCGCCCGGCGCCTGGTCGGACCGGGTGGTCGCGATCGTCCGCGACACCGATCTCGACATCGATGCCGAGGGCAACTTCAGCTTCGAATTCCCCCCGACCCCCGACGCCGCCGTGCTGATGACGCGCGACTACCAGGCCGACCCGTTGACCGGCCGGCCGGTTTCGTGGCGCATCGAGGCGCTCGACGTGCCGGAGCCGATCCGCCACGGCGACGCCGAAACCGCCGCGAGCCTGCGGGCGGCCACCACCTGGCTGCGCACCATGTTCGCCATCGTGCCGCTGGCGGTGGGGACCCGAGCCGACGATCAGCATGCGCTCGGCCACGAAACCGCACATGCGGCAAACCAATTCGCCGATCCCTATCAGGTGCCCGACGCCAACTTCGGCTGGTCGGCGCGCGACGCGTGTTACTCCTACGGCAGTTTCGTGCTCGACGACGACGAGGCGCTGGTCATCACCCACCGCCCGCCGGCGTGCCGGTTCTGGAACATGGTGGTGTGGAACCAGTTCATGGCCACCGTGGGCGCGGCCGACGCACGCTGTTCGGTCAATGGCCATAGCGCCGTCCTCAACGGGGACGGCTCGGTGACCATCGTGCTGTCCAACCGGCCGACGGCGCACCCGAATTCGCTGACCACGCTGGGCTATCCGCG
Organism: Mycobacterium sp. NGS57; assembly: GCF_059812405.1. Lineage (NCBI taxonomy): Bacteria > Bacillati > Actinomycetota > Actinomycetes > Mycobacteriales > Mycobacteriaceae > Mycobacterium > Mycobacterium sp. NGS57. Next base: position 62,066 of record NZ_JCALCP010000007.1, read on the forward strand.
GGGCAATCTCGCCTTCCGGTGGTTTTTGCCCGGCGGGCTGCCGGCGCGGCCCGAGGTGAAACTCGTGAAAGTCTCCGAAGCACCAACTGGCGTGCGTTAGCGACTCAGCCGAGGACCATCGCGCCATACCAATGGCAGAGCAGTAACGCGACTTCGATATCGAGCCGGTCGTCACCGATCGGGTGGCCACGGCGCTCGACCGCGCGGTGGACCCGATACTTCACCGAGTTCACATGCAGGTGTAGCTCTTCCGCGGCCGCTTTGTAACTCGAGCCGGAGTGCAGGAACACGCGCAGGGTCTCACGAAGCCGCTCGTCGCCGTCGGTCGGAGCCGCGAGCGGGCCGAGCACCTCCCCCACCCATGAGCGCGCCGCATCCAGGTCGTGGCCCAACAACGCCGCCGTGGTGACGCCGGGATCGCTTGCCGCCGTGACTCGTTGGGCTTTTGCGCCTGATGCAATCGCGACGGTGCGGGCGTCTTGCGCCTGCCGGTGCGAACGGCGGAAACCCTCGACGCCGGGCAGCGGATTGCCCAGAGTGATCCAGGGGCCATCGGTTCGCGCGCCGACGAAGGCGCGGGCCCGCGCGACCGCGTCCACCGCGGCCTCCGCCGCCAGCGGGATCCACGCCCAACCGGTCAGCCGATCCACCGAGATGAACAACGAACTCTCCTGAGCGCCGATCGAGTGAGCCAACTGCAGGACGAACCGCTCCATCAACAGCAGTTCGTCGCCGCCCTCGGGCTGCCGAGACCAAACGACGGCCGCCAAGTGAATCCGTTTGAGCGGGTACGCGATTGCGGTGGTCATCGCATCGACGTCGATGTCGGCGTCGTCCAGAAGCTCGTGAACTTTCACCGTGCGAACGCTATTTTGGTTCGACAGCCAGCGGTCGTGTTCGCTCTGGTAGGTGCTGATCACCTGCTGGGTGATCCAGTCGACGTAGGTGAACAATGCCACGGTGATGTGCTCGTAGACATCCAGGCTCAGTTGCGGATCCAGTTTTGCGGTGCGGGTTTCGCCGAGGGCACGGTCCAGCACGATCTGGTGGCCGAGTCGATAGGCCCGCACCAACGCATTCGCGGACACTCCGCGTTGGGCCAGTCGCCGCGCGTACTCCAGCGCCGTCGTCGGCGGCTCGACGTGCTCGATGGGAATGTTGTGGCGGATCGTCGAGAAGGCCGTGTCGATGTTCTGCTCGATGTTGTCTCGCAGCAGGTCCTGCAGCTGGGAGTCACCCTCGAGCTCCGGGATCTCGTTGACCAACGTGTGCCGCACCGAGTCGGTCAACTCGTCGAGCCGCTCGCCGAGGCGATTCACGATTGACGCCGCGGCGTTGGCGCGGCGCGTTTCCACCATCCCCAGACAATAATCCGCGTCGTTGTCCGCCAAAGACAACAATCCCGCCAGAGTTGGTCCGGCGGCGACGTGGCCGCGCGGCGGCGCGCTGGGTACGTTGCGTGTGCATGTCGACCATCGATGTAGACAGCCACGCGTCAGGAACCGCCGCTCGCCAGGCGCTGCCGGATCCCGGCGAGTCGGTACCAGCGCTGGCGTTGCCCACGCTTGCGATCTTCGCCGCCGCGCTGGCGGCATTCGTGCTGTCCTCGATCGGCTATGCCCGGGGAGTGACTCCGGCCTGGGTCACGATTACCGTCAACGCCGCGGTCACCTTCGCGATGTTCACCGTCGTGCACGACGCGGTGCACTACTCGATCAGCACCGTGCGACGGGTGAACGGACTGATCGGGCGGCTGGCGTGGGTGTTCGTCGTGCCGATCATTTCGTTCCCGTCGTTCAAATTCATCCACATCGAGCACCACCGGCACGCCAACGACGACGACAACGATCCCGACACCTTCGCGTCGCACACCCCCGCATGGCAGGCGCCGTTTCGGTGGGCGTTGGCCGAAGGGTTCTACGGGAACTACCTGATCCGCCGGCTGGGCAGCCGGCCGGCGAGCGAAAACGCCGAGACCCTGGTGATGCTCGGCCTGAGCGCGACGGGGCTGACCCTGGCGATCGTCGGCGGCAAATTGTGGACGCTCGCGGTCGTCTTTCTGATCCCGCAACGCATCGGGATCTTCATCCTGGCATGGTGGTTCGACTGGCTGCCCCATCACGGGCTGGCGGCCACCCAGCGCACCGACCGCTATCGCGCGACCCGGGCCCGCGTCGGGATGGAGTGGCTGTTCACACCGATGATGTTGTCGCAGAACTACCACCTGGTGCACCACCTGCACCCGTCGGTGCCGTTCTACCGCTACGTGCAGACGTGGCAACGCAACGAGGCGGCATACCTCGAGCGGCAGGTCGCGATCGCCACCGTCTTCGGCCGGCAGCTGCACCCGACCGAGTTTCGCGAGTGGAAGGCGCTCAACCGCAAACTCGCGCGGCTGGTGCCGGTTCGGATGCCGGCGAGGTCGATCCCGACGCACGCTGTGTCGCACCCCATCGCGGTCGCGTCGGTCGACCACCTCACCGACGACAGCACCTTGATCGAGTTCGCGGTCCCCGACGAGTTGCGCGGCCAGTTCCGCTTTCGGGCGGGCCAACACGTCACGGTCTGCACCGGCTTCGGCGGCGACAAGGCGCGGCGCAACTACTCGATCTGCGGGCCCGCGACGCAGGAGCAGCTGCGGATCGCGGTCAAACACATTCCCGGTGGCGCGTTTTCGACATTTGTCGCCGAGGACCTCAAGGCCGGCGACGTGCTGGAGCTGATGACCCCCACCGGCCATTTCGGCACGCCGCTGCACCCGGCGCACCGGAAGCACTACGTGGGCCTGGCAGCGGGCAGCGGGATCGCACCGGTGCTGTCGATCCTGACGACCGCTCTGGAGATCGAGGCCGAAAGCCGGTTCACGCTGGTCTACGGCAACCGCACCAAACGGTCGACGATGTTTCGGGCCGAACTCGACCGCCTGCGGTCACGGTTTGTGGATCGCCTGACGATCGTGGACGTGTTGTCCGACGACCCACTGCACACCCCCGAGTTGTGTGGCCGCATCGACGCCGAGAAGCTTCACCGGTGGCTGACGACGAGGCTGCGGCCAGCCCGCGTGGACGAGTGGTTCTTGTGCGGCCCACCCGCGATGAGCACCGAGGCCCGTGACACGCTGATCGCCCACGGGGTCGACCCGGAACGGGTGCACCTGGAGCTGTTTACCGGCTTCGAGAAGGGGACCGCCTCGGGGCTGCTCGAGGCCCGGCGTGATTACCGGCCGGCCGCAGTGACTTTCACGCTGTCCGGACGGGATGCGAAGTTCGATCTCCACCCCGGCGACACCATCCTCGAGGGCGCCTTGCGGGTTCGTGACGACACCCCGTACGCATGCATGGGCGGTGCCTGCGGCACCTGCCGGGCCAAAGTACTCGACGGCACGGTGCGCATGGAGCAGAACCTCGCACTCGGTAGCGCCGAAATAGCCGCCGGATACGTCCTTACCTGCCAAGCCCATCCGACCAGCCCCACGGTGTGGGTCGATTACGACGGCTGACGCGTGCCGCGGCGAATCGCGGCCAGCGCATCGAGACTGCGTCCAGCGCTACTCCACCGGCCCCAAACGCGATCTGTACGCAGACTCGACGCAGGCTTAGGCCGCCGCGATCAGTTCGGGCGCCGGAGTGGCGGCGGGCTCCTTCGACGGCACGCTGAGCTTCACGATCTTGCGCACGACGGTGCCGAACTGCCGCAGCAGGGGTCCCTTGTTGTAGGGGATGCCGTAGCGCCGGCAGATCCGCTGCACCTCGGGCGCGATCTCGGCGTAGCGGCGCGCGGGCATGTCCGGGAACAAGTGGTGTTCGATCTGGTGGGACAGGTTGCCCGACAGCAGGTGAAACAGCTTGCCGCCGGTCAGGTTTGCCGAACCGAGGACCTGGCGGAAGTACCACATGCCCCGCGACTCGTCCCTGGTTTCCTCGACGGTGAATTCCTGGGTCCCGTCCGGGAAGTGGCCGCAGAAGATGATCATGTACGACCACACGTTGCGCATCAGGTTGGCCGACAGGTTCCCGGCAAAGACGAAGGGGGCGAACGGCCCGGCCAGCAGCGGGAACGCGACGTAGTCCTTGAGCGCCTGCCGGCGCGTCTTCTTCCAGATCGCGCGCAGCACCTCGCGCTTGTCGGCGAGCCGGATCTCCCCGGAGCGGATCCGCTCGGTTTCCAGCTCGTGCAGCGCGACGCCGTACTGGAACAACACCATCAGCAAAAAGGCGTAGAGCGGGTTGCCGAGGAAGTACGGCGTCCAGCGCTGGTCCTCGCTCATCCGCAGGATGCCGTAGCCGATGTCGCGGTCCATGCCCACGATGTTGGTGTGGGTGTGGTGCATGTAGTTGTGCGAGTGCCGCCATTGGTCGGCGGGGCAGGCCGTGTCCCACTCGAACGCGCGGCCGGAGATCGCCGGGTCGCGCATCCAGTCGTACTGGCCGTGCATGATGTTGTGACCGATCTCCATGTTGTCCAGGATCTTCGACACGCCCAGCATCAGGGTGCCGAGCGGCCAGGCCGGCGGCAGGAACAGCAGGGCGCGCCCGCCGACCTCCAGCGCCCGCTGGGCCTTGATGACCCGGCGGATGTAGTCGGCGTCGATCTCGCCGAGGTCGGCCATCACGCGTTCCCTGATGGCGTCGAGTTCGCGGCCGAATTCCTCGGCCTGTGTGGGGGTCAGGGTGATCTTGTTGTCTGTCATGGCTCTTGCTCTCCTTCTAGAGGGACAGGTCGACGTCGCCGACCGGGACGGACACGCAGATCTGCACGTCCTCGTCGGGTGTGGTCGAGACGGCGCCGGTGACCAGGTTGCGGACGGTGCCGCAGGTTTTGCGGCGGGTGCAGGTGTGGCAGATGCCCATCCGGCACCCGTTCTGCGGCGTCAGGCCGGCCGCTTCGGCCTGCTCGAGCAGGGAGCGGCCGTCGTCGACGACGTCGATCCCGCTGTCGGAGAAGGTGATTCGTCCGCCCGACGGGTTGGCCGGCGCGTCGAGCACCGGCGGCACGAAGCTCTCGGTGTGCACGTTGTCGCAGTGCTCCCGCACGGTCTCTACCAAAGGCGTTGGCCCGCAGACGAACACCGCGTCGGGTGCGGGCATGGCCGCGGCCAGGTGGCCGGGCCCGAAGCGGCCGCAGAGGTCACCCGCACCCGAACGGGTGAACCCGTGCAGCACCCGCACCCCGCGGATGGCGGCCAGCTCGTCGCGGTAGCACGCCTCCTCGGGTGAACGGGCGTAGTGCAGGAACGCGATCTCGCCCGGGTGGCGCTCGGCGATCAGCGTGCGCAGCATCGCCAGCACGGGCGTGATGCCGCTGCCGCCCGAGACGAACAGAATCCGTCGGGGCCGCGCCGCCGGCAACACGAAGTCGCCGCCGACGCCGTCCAGCCCGACCACCATGCCGCGACGGGCCCGCTCGTACAGGTGGCCCGACACCAGCCCGCCGTCGTGGCGGCCGATCGTCAGCTCGAGGTGGTCGCCGCCCTCTGCGTTGGCCGGCGAGTAGCAGCGGGTGTGCCGGCGGCCGTCGATGTCGACGGTGAGGTTGACGTGCTGACCGGCCGTCACGGTGTAGCGGGAGCGGAATGCCTCGTTGGGGGCGAGCGTCAGGGTGACGCTGCGCGGGGTGGCGCGCCGCACGTCGACGACCTTCGCGCGGGCGTCGCCGGACGTCCAGGTGGGTGCGACGAGCTCGGTGTAGCGGTCGACGCCGTGCGGCCCGGTGAGCAGGTCGACCAGGTTGGAGCCCAGGACCCGCTTGCTCAGTGTCTGAGTCAAAGTCTGAGTGAACATATGTACACCGTGCGTCGGCACACCGCAGGTAGTCAAGGGTTTACTACCGGTTTGTGGTAGGGTTCACACAGTGAACAGCCGTACTCCTAGTTCACGGGCGCATCGGTCGGGCCGGGAGCGCTCGCGCGAGAGCCTGTCGCGCGAGCAGCGCAAGGAGGCAACCCGGCGGGCCATCATCGCCGCCGCGCTCAAGCTGCTGCAGGACCGCAGCTTCGGCGGCTTGAGCCTGCGCGAGGTGACCAGGGAGGTCGGGATCGTCCCCGCGGCCTTCTACCGCCACTTCGAGTCGATGGAGGCCTTGGGGCTGGTATTGATCGACGAGTCGTTCCGCAGCCTGCGCGACACCCTGCGCGAGGCACGCGCCGGCAAGCTCGACCCGAACCGGGTGATCGAGTCGTCGGTCGAGATCTTGGTCGCCAGCGTCGCCGACCGGCGCGAACATTGGCGCCTGATCGCCCGCGAGCGCAACAGCGGGGTCAGCGTGCTGCGCTACGCCATCCGCACCGAGATCCGGCTGATCACCTCCGAGCTGGCCACCGACCTGGCCCGCTTCCCGGGTCTGAGCGCGTGGAGCACCGAGGACCTCAACGTCCTGGCGACGCTGTTCGTCAACGCGATGATCGTCATCGCCGAGGCGATCGAGGACGCGCAGAGCGCCGAGGCGCTCGAGGACATCCGGCGGATCGCGGTCAAGCAGTTGCGGATGATCGCCATCGGCATCGCCGGCTGGCGGAGCGCTCCCTAGGGGGGCTCAGGCCGTTCGCGGAGTGAACAGCCGAACACTGATTACTCGGCTTGCTCGTCTATGACGTCGTACAGCGAGTCCCCGTCTTCGGGGGTGCCGTCGATCTGGCCCCGGTGGGCGCGCCGCGGGCCGCCGTCGTCGGCCTCCCCGGCCGCGCGGGCGGACACGTCCGGCTCCTCCTCGGCCAGCCGAGCGTCGAGGGACTCGCCTTCGCGCGCTTCGCGTGCCGTCATCCCGAACCGGTCGGCCTCGCTCCAGCTGTCGGGCGGGTCGACGACGATGTCGCCGTCGTCGTTGCGCACCTCGTCGGAGTCGGTGCCTTCGCTCGGGTTCAGCGTGTCGCCGGGGCCGTTTTCGATAGACATACGCAACGGTTGCCCCGACGCCCGGCTCTTAAAACCGTTACCGGGGCGCTCGCCACATCGCCCACATCGTCGGGCCGCCGTCGGGCAAGTGCAGCTCGCGCGTGACGGTGAAGCCGAAACGCTCGTAATACGGGACGTTTTCGGGTTTGGACGACTCGAGATACGCCGGACAGTATTCGGCGTCGCAGCGGTCCAACCGCGATCGCATCAACGCCTGGCCGAAGCCCATGCCGCGCACGCCCGGGTCGCTACCGATCACCGCCAGATACCAGTGCGGCTCTTCGGGGTGCGCGCGCTTCATCAGTTCCTGCACGGCGCGTCCGCGCATGGACCGCAGGCCGAAAACCCGCAGGAAGGTCGGGGTCATCGCGAGCTGTCCGCGCCGGCTTTCCCGCCATTGGTTCGGCGGATCCCACAGCGCCGCCGCGCCGATGCCCGCCCCGTCGCAGGCCACTTCCACGCCGCCGCGGCCCAGATGGTGGTGGCGCGTCATCGTGGCGAACAACCGGGAAAGGTGCGCGGTGCGCGCCCGGTCGTCGGGTAGCAGCCAGGTCATCACCGGGTCGTCGTAAAACGCCCTGCCCAGGGTGCGTGACAGCTCGCGGATATCGGCTTTGCGCGACGGGCGCGACCGGGGGGCCACCCCCGTCAGGCTAGTGCCGATCGCGAGCCCGGCGAAGCGGGGCGCTGCGGGGCGGCACTATCGACCTGGTGGGCCGCCCGTTTCGATGCCCCGGCCCCGGGTACCCGCAGGCCATTTCGAGCGACGGGCGCAACGGGAAGGCAAGGCATGGACGCGATCACGTTTCTTCGTCAGGACCACAAGAGCGTCCTGGGCATGCTGGAGACCCTAGACGGGGCGCCGTCGGGCCCGGGCGCCCACAGCAGTGGCCTGGAAACCATGGTTAACAACCTCGTCATCGCCGAGTCTCAGCACGAGGCGATCGAGGAGCAGTATCTTCTGGCCGGCGGTGCGAAAAGCGCTCGAGAACGGTGATGGGCTGGCGGACAAGGCAATCGAGCAGGAGCAGGCCGGCAAGAAACTGCTGCAGCGGCTCGAGGACGGCAAGCCCGGCGAGCCCGGCTACCACGCGGCGCTCGAGGAGTTCGTCAAGGCCGCCCGTGAACACATCGCCTATGAGCAGGAAGTGGTCTGGCCGCAGGTCGAGGCGGGGATCAGCCGCGAGGAGCTGGAGAAGATCGGCGAGAAGTTGGAAGCCGGAAAGAAACTGGCGCCGACGCGGCCGCATCCGGACACACCACCCAACGCGACCGTGCTCAAGACCGTGGGAATGGGCGCCGCGGTCGTCGACCATGTGCGCGACGCAGTGACCGGTCGCGACAAGGACAACCCGCCGGATCCGCAAACGCGCTGACCCTGCCGCGTTCCAATTAGCCTGTGGGCGTGTGTTGTTCGTGAGTGAACGGCTTCTCGGCCGCGACGGCCGGTGAGCCACCCGGATTCTCCTCCGCGCCCTTGTTCTGGCGGGTGGCGGCCTGCAGCCACTGCTGTTCCGGCTTCTCCACGTACTCCCATTCCATGCCCTCGGGCCACGGCCCCTGCCCCTGGTTCCACGGACCGCGAACCGATTCCCCGCCGTTGGACATGTTGAACGCCACGTTCTGGAAGCGCGGGTCGCCCGGCAACTGCCCAGGCGGGAAGTTCACCGGGAGCTCGTTGAGCGCTGCGGTGAACTGCTGGTAGTGCGCCACCTCGCGCGTCATCAAGAAGGTCAGGGTGTCCTGTACACCGGGATCATCGGTGAACTGTTTGAGGTACTCGTAGACGATCTTCGCCCGCGATTCGGCGGCCAGGTTGCTGCGCAGATCCACCGCGGGATCGCCGTTGGCATTGACATAGGAGCCCATCCACGGCACGCCCTGCGAGTTGCTGACGTCCGGGCTGCCCCCGTTCAGCGCGAGATACAGCGGGTTCACCGCAACTTGATGGATCAACTGGTCGCGGCCGTCGGCACTGGCGACCGCGGGCATCCAGTCGCACGCCTCGTTGGCGATCTTCAGGTTGTCGTTGAGTCCGTCGAGCAACATGGTGATCATCGACCCCACCATTTCCAGGTGGCTGAGTTCCTCGGTCGCGATATCCATGAACAGGTCGTACATCTTGGGGTTCTTTTCGCGCAGCACGAATGCCTGGGTGAAGTACTGCATGGCGGCCTTGAGCTCGCCGTTGGCGCCGCCGAACTGCTCCTGCAGCAGGGTGGCGAACCGGGCGTCGGGCTGGCTGACCCGGACCTCGAATTGAAGGTCTTTGTTGTGTACGAACATTGATGCCGTCCTAGCGCGTCGAGTTAGTCCTGATCGGCGGCGGGTACCCGAGGGGGATGTGACCAAACCTGGCGACGCCCGTCGCCGGGAGGAGGCCAAACCCATGGAATTGTCAGACCCCGGTATCCAGCACGAACTCGCCGTGCGGATGGCCGAGCTCGCCCGCGAGATCGCCGCCCCCCGTAGCCTCGACCGGCTGCTTGCCGATGTGACGGCCACCGCGGTGGAACTGATACCCGGCGCGGATGTCGCGGGAGTGCTGCTCGTGAAAAAGGGCGGCGATTTCGAATCCGTCGCCGACACCGACAGCCTGGTCGGCAAGCTCGACAGGCTGCAGCACGACTTCGGCGAAGGGCCTTGCGCCGACGCCGCTTTGACGAAGGACACGATCGTGCGCTCGGACGACATGCGCACCGAGGCGCGGTGGCGTAAATACTCCCCGGCGGCCGTGCAGCACGGCGTGCTGGGCAGCCTGTCATTCAAGCTGTACACCGCGGAGCAGACGGCAGGCGCGCTGAACCTGTTCAGCTTCCGCGCCGGTGCGTGGGATACCGAAGCCGAGACCATCGGGACCGTGTTCGCCGCACACGCCGCCGCGGCGGTCATGGCCGGACGACACGGCGAACAGATGCAGTCGGCGCTGTCCTCGCGGGACCGCATCGGTCAGGCCAAGGGCATCGTCATGGAGCGCTACGGCGTCGACGAGGTGCGCGCGTTCGAGTTGCTGCGCCGGCTGTCCCAGGAGAGCCAGAGCAAGCTGATCGACATCGCCCAGCAGGTCATCGACACCCGCGCCCAAGCCTGACCCGCACTGCGAATACCGGCCTGTGGCACTGCCTTACGTGATGTAGCGAACGATGCTCTCCGCCACACACGCCGGCTTGGGCGAACCGTCGATCTCGACGGTGGTCGACACGGTCGCCTGCACCGCGCCGTCGCCCACGTCGTCGACACTGACCAACGAGCTCTGGGCGCGCACCCGGGAGCCGACGGGTACCGGGGCGGGAAAGCGAACCTTGTTGAGCCCGTAGTTGATTGCGAGCCTGATGCCCTTGACCGTGTACATGTCGTGCTGCAGCCGCGGCAGCAGCGCCAACGTCATGTACCCGTGGGCGATGGTCGTGCCGAACGGGCCGGCGGCCGCACGCTCGGGGTCGACGTGAATCCACTGGTGGTCCCCGGTCGCGTCGGCGAAAAGGTTGACGTCTTCCTGGGTGATGGTCACCCAGTCGCTCTGCCCGATGGTCTCGCCCGCGGCCGCGGCGAGCTCGGCTACTGATTCGAAGGTGCGCATTCGGGTAACGATAGCGGGCGTTTGTCGGGGGCTCCGGGCTGGTTTGGCAACGACCGTCGCGGGAACCCCCCACTGCATGCCTGAACCCAAGGGCCACAAGGCCGAACCCGACGTCGAACCCGATGTGCACCAGACGCGGTCACGCGCCTCGGAGGGAGACGATGACGGTACCTATGTCGGCGCTACCGGGCCCGACGACGCCATCGACGCCGGCGAAACGGGCGCCGAGGCGCGCAGTGAACGCGGCTAGCGTCGCCCGGTTAGCCGAGTGCGCCGATGGCGGCCCGCAGCTTCGCGCTGGCCTCATCGGCGACGTCCTGCAGACCCGCTTGCTCGCCGGTCACCTTGACCATGAGTTGGGGATCCATCGCCTCGATCAGAACCGCATCGGCGCCGCCGGCGGGATCGGAACGAACCACCACGTTGCATGGCAATAACTGACCGATCTGGCGGTGGATGCCCAGCGCGCGGTGCGCGAGCGTCGGATTGCAGGCACCAAGGATGAGATAGTTCTCCATATCCTCGCCGAGCTTCTGCTTGAGTGTAGCTTTCACGTCGATCGAGGTCAGCACGCCAAAGCCCTGATCCGCCAGTGCTTTTGTGGTTTGCTCCACGGCATCCTCGAATGAGGTGTGCAGCGTGGTGCTCAACGCCGATGTCGCCGATGTCATGTTTCCTCCTCTTTTCAGCGCCGTACTAGGCCGCGGTGCGCGGTCGTTGCAGCTGTGCGAACTGCGGAGTTGCGGCCAAAGTCGCGACCGCATCGAACAGAGCGGGCCCGTCCTCCGCGGCCGGCAACGCGGTGAGCACCGGCCCGAAGAAGGTGTGTTGGCCTATCCGCAGTATCGGACTACCCCCGGTTTCACCGAGCGCGGACTGCCCCGCCTCGTGCTGGTTCCGGATGAAGTCGTCCAGGGATGCGTCCGAAACCGCCGCCGCCGCGGCGCCACGCACCCCCGCGGTCACCAGGACGTGCGCGACGAGGTCGGCGCTGACGGGTTCCGAACGGTCGAAGTATCGCTCGCCGAAGGCGAAGTACGCGGCGATCCATCCGGCTTCGCCGGACTCGCGCGCGACGGCGGCCATCAGCCGGCCGATCTGTTGCGAATCGCGCATCCGGGCTTGCTGCGCGGGTGGCAGTTCTCGCCCCTCGTTGAGGACCGCGAGGCTCATCAGCTGCCAATCGAGCGCCATGTCGGTCGTCTCGGCGACCCCGCGCAGCCAACGTGCGGTATTCCACGAGAACGGACACACGGGGTCCAGCCACAGCGTGACCGCCCGTCCGGTCCGACCGGTCTCGATGGGGGACATCTGGCCCTCCCCTTCCTCGGCAGCCGGGCCAATCAGGCCAGGCTCAAAAACAGTTTTTCCAGCTCATCGATGGAAACGGCTGGCTGATCCTCGGTTCGCGTGATGCAGTCACGCAGGCCGGATGCGATGATCTTGAAGCCCGCACGATCCAGGGCCTTCGACACCGCAGCCAGCTGGGTGAGCACGTCTTTGCAGCTGCGACCCTGCTCGATCATCGAGATGACACCCCCGAGCTGACCGTGCGCCCGCCGCAATCGGGTGAGGACACCCTCGACGTCTCCCGGGTCGTGCCCGACACCCTGGGCCTTGCGCGCTCTGCTGCCGTTACCTTCGATCGCCATGACTTCTTTATACCATACCCCGTTGGGTATACACTCGTGGTCGCGAGTCCTCGTCGACTCGATCGCCGGGCCACGAAGGGAGTCCCAGTCCCATGTTCGCGCTCCTCAAGAAGGCCTGGGTACCGCTCGTCGTCGTGGTAGCGGTCGCGCTCGGAGGTCAGGGGGTCATGCGACTGCGCGGTGTGTTCGGATCTGACGAGATCTTTTCCGCCACCGCGGCCAGCGCGGCACCCCTGGAGGCTTCGCACGTGAAGCGGATCACGTACGAGGTCTACGGGCCCGCATACACGGCGGGCGGCGTCAGCTATCTGGATAAGAACGCGCAGCCGCGTCAGGCGAACTTCGCCGGCCTGCCGTGGACCTTGACGGTCGCCACGACGGCGCCGGCCGTGCTGGCCAGCGTTGTCGCACAAGGCAATAGCACCAACATCGGGTGCCGAATCTCGGTCGACAGGCACGTCGAGAACGAAAGCGTTTCGACCGGGCACCACGCCCAGGCTTCCTGTCTGGTGAAGGCCGCATGAACGTCGACAACGCCCCACGGAGCGACGCCCGTCCGAAGTTCGTGCGATTTGTCCGCACGTTCGCCGTACCGATCCTGGTGGCATGGCTGCTGTTGACCGTCGCCCTGAATGTGCTTGTGCCACCGATTGAATCAGTCGCACGGAACCACGCGGTGACCATGTCGCCACAGGATGCGCCGGCGATGATCGCCGCCAAACGCATCGGCCAGACCTTTCACGAGTCGGACTCCGACAGCATCGCGATGATCGTCTTGGAGAGCGATCGCCCGCTAGGGGATGACGCACACCGCTACTACGGCGCCCTGGTGAAAAAGCTGCGGGCCGATCCCAAGCACGTTCAGCACGTCCAGGACGTCTGGGGAGACCCCCTCACCGCCGCCGGCGTCCAGAGCCGAGACGGCAAAGCCGCCTACGTCCAACTCAATCTGGCCGGCAATCAGGGCAGCACGCTGGGCAATGAATCCATCGATGCCGTGCGCGCGATTGTCGATAGGTCCGCACCGCCCCAAGGCCTGCAAACCTATGTCACCGGTCCCGCTGCCCTGACAACCGATATGAACGAAGCCGCCGACAAGAGCATGTTCAAGATGATGGGCGTGACCGGCGTGGTCATCATGGTCATGCTCTTCATCGCCTACCGTTCCGTCAGCACCGTCCTGCTGGTGCTCGTTATGGTCGGATTCGAGATGGGCACGGCCCGAGGGCTCGTCGCACTGCTCGGGAACAACGGCTTGTTGGGGTTCAGCACGTTCGTCGTCGCCATGTTGTCGTCGCTGGCGATCGCGGCGGGAACCGATTACGCGATCTTCCTCGTCGGCCGATATCAAGAGGCTCGCCAGGCCGGCCAGGATCGTGAAGCCGCCTATTACACGATGTTTCGCGGGACGTCACACATCATCTTGGGATCCGGCCTGACAATAGCCGGGGCGACCTTCTGCCTTCACCTGGCGCGCCTGTCGTACTTCAAGGCGTTGGGCATTCCGTCCGCGCTGGGATTGCTCGTCGTGGTGGCCGGGGCGATGACGGCGGCGCCTGCCGTCGTTGCCGTGGCCAGTCGCTTCGGCCTCCTCGATCCCAAACGCGCCGCCAAAGTCCACGGCTGGAGACGCGTCGGCACCGCCACCGTCCGCTGGCCCGGTGCGGTGTTCGCCACCTCGCTCGCCATCGCCATCGTCGGCATCCTCATCATGCCGAGCATGAAAATCAGCTACAACGATCGCTCCTACATACCGCGTCATCTGCCATCGAACGTCGGATACGCAGCCGCAGACCGTCATTTCAGCGCCGCCACAATGAATCCCGACATCCTCATGATCGAGAGCGACCACGACATGCGCAACAGCGGCGACATGATCATCCTCGACCGGCTCGCCAAGGATGTCTTCCGATCACCGGGAATCGCGATGGTGCAGAGCATCACGCGGCCATTGGGCGGCCCGATCGAGCACACGTCGATACCGTTCCAGATCAGCGCCCAATCGATTCCGATCCAGCAGAACCTGCAGTTCATGCGAGACCGGACGGCCGACATGCTCAAGATGAGCGACGACCTCGGCGCCATGATCGGCTCGATGGAACGCATGCAGGGCCTGCTGGGCCAAATGAGCGGCACCACCCATCGCATGGTCGGTGACATGCACGACACGCAGGCCACGCTGAACGAGATGCGCGACCACCTGGCGGATTTCGACGACTTCGCCCGGCCGATGCGTGGCTATTTGCATTGGGAACCACACTGTTTCAACATCCCGGTGTGCTGGGCGACCCGGTCGGTGTTCGAGGCGATCGACGGCGTCGACAAGTTCAGCGAGAACATGAGCACGCTGATCAACGACCTCGACAAGGTCGACGTTCTTTTGCCCCAAATGCTGGCTGAGTTTCCGCCGATCATCGCCGTCGCCAAGTCGATGCAAGGGACGCTGCTCACCATGCACAGCAGCTTTTCGGGTCTTGTCACACAAATGGGTCAGATGACCGACACGGCAAGCGCGATGGGCCAGGCCTTCGACGCCTCCCGTGGCGGGGACTACTTCTACCTGCCGCCGGAGGCGTTCCAGAATCCGGACTTCCAGCGCGGCCTGAAGCTTTTCCTTTCCCCGGACGGCAAGGCCGCACGCTTCATCATCACCCACGACAAGGACCCCGCGACCCCGGCGGGCATATCCGCGGTGAAGCCGGAACTGGCCGCCGCCCAGCAAGCCGTGAAAGGAACCAATTTGACCGGCGCCAAGTTCTATCTCGCCGGCACCGCGGCGATCTACCGCGACATCCAGGCCGGATCGCAATACGACCTGCTGATCGTGGGATTGGCGGCGCTGACACTGATCTTTGTCGTCATGCTGATCATCACCCGGGCGCTGATTGCATCTCTTGCGATCGTCGGCACGGTCCTGCTGTCCCTGGGTGCCGCGTTCGGTCTGTCAGTGCTCTTCTGGCAGCACATCTTTGGCCTCGAGCTGAACTGGATCGCCCCGGTTTTCGGGTTGATCATCCTGCTCGCCGTCGGGTCCGACTACAACCTGTTGCTGGTGTCGCGGTTCCAGGAGGAGGTCGGCGCCGGATTGAAAACTGGCATCATCCGCTCCATGGGGAGCACTGGCGGAGTCGTCACCGCGGCGGGCCTGGTCTTCGCGTTCACCATGATGTCCATGGTCGCCAGCGACCTGCGGTCCATCGGTCAGGCCGGCAGCACCATCGGCCTCGGCCTGCTCTTCGACACGCTGATCGTGCGCTCCCTGATGACACCGTCCATCGCGGCGCTGCTCGGGCGCTGGTTCTGGTGGCCGAGCATCGTCCGCACCCGTCCCGCCAGCCATATGCTCCGCCCCTTCGGAACGCGACGCCTGGTACGTCCCCTGCTCCCGGGTGAGGACGCGGCTGAGCGGGGGCAGCGGATCCCAACGTAGGGATCGAAACTGCATACAGCGCTTCCCAAAGCCGAGAAAACGCGCGCTGTGCGCAGTCTCGGCGCGGCTGACGCCGGGCGCTTGAAGCAAAATGGCGGCGTGAGGCTGCTGCTGATTGCCGACACCCACGTCCCGCGGCGCGCCCGCGACCTGCCCGCGCGAGTATGGGACGAGGTCGCCACGGCGGACGTCGTCGTGCACGCGGGCGATTGGGTGGCCACCGAATTGCTCGACGAGCTGGAATCCAGGGCCGCCCGGCTGGTGGCCTGCTGGGGCAACAATGACGGTCCCGCGTTGCGCGCGCGGCTGCCCGAACGGGCCGACGCGGTGCTGGACGGGCTGCGCCTGACCGTGGTCCACGAGACGGGCGCGACGGCCGGCCGGGAGGCACGCATGTCCCGGCTCTATCCCGCCAGCGACGTGCTGGTCTTCGGCCACAGCCACATCCCCTGGGACACGACGACGGACACCGGTCTGCGCCTGCTCAACCCCGGCTCGCCGACCGATCGCCGCCGCCAACCGTTCTGCAGCTACATGACCGCGCGCGTCGCGGACGGCGCGCTGACGGGCGTGGTCCTGCACCGTCTGGATAAGTCCGGATAAGTAGCCGGCGGCCAGCCCCTACACAGCTCGCACACATATTTAGCTCGTAAACAGAGCTAATATGGATGCGATGACGTCCCGCACCGAGTTGGTCCCCGAGGTATTCGGGGTCGTCGGCCGGTTCCGCCGGCAACTGCGCCGGTCGGCCGGTCGCGGATTGGAATCCGCGCGGCTCACCGAGTCGCAGTCGGAGTTGTTGTGGCTCGTCGGCCGGCGACCGGGGATCTCGGTCGGCGTCGCCGCGGCCGAACTCGGGCTGGTACCCAACACGGCTTCGACCCTGGTCTCCAAGCTGGTGGCCGGCGGCCTGCTCCTCCGCGCGGTGGACGAGGCCGACCGGCGCGCCTGCCAGCTGCGGCTCGCCGAGCCCACCCAGCAGGTCGTCGACGCGTCGCGGGCTGCTCGGCGAGCGCTGCTGTCCGAGGTGCTGGACGAACTCGACGGCGATCAAATCGAGTCCCTGGCAAAGGGATTGGAGGTCCTGGACACGATGACCCGACGATTACAGGAGCGGCGCGCATGAGCGAACGACGGCCGCCGGCCATCGATTGCCGCAACCTGACCCATCGCTACGGCCAGTTCACCGCCGTCGACGACGTGACATTGCGGGTGCGGCCCGGCGAGACCTTGGGCCTGCTCGGCCCCAACGGCGCCGGCAAGACGACGCTGGTCCGGATGCTCACCACCCTCACCCCGGTGCAGCACGGCGAGCTGCGCATCTTCGACATGGATGCCCGCGCGCAGACCGCCGACATTCGGAGCAATATCGGCTATGTCCCCCAACAGCTTTCGATCGAGCCCGCGCTGACCGGCAGGCAGAACGTGCAATGGTTCGCCCGGCTGTACGGTGTGCCGCGCGGCTGCCGGGCCGAACGCGTGGAACAGGCGCTGACCGCCATGGGGCTTCTCGATGTGGCCGACCGGCGGGCGGGCGCGTACTCCGGCGGGATGGTGCGCCGCCTCGAGGTGGCCCAGGCGCTCGTCAACCGCCCCTCGCTGCTGGTACTCGACGAGCCGACCGTCGGGCTGGACCCGATCGCCCGCGACGGCGTGTGGCAGCAGGTGCGCGGCATGCAGGCCCAATTCGGCATGACCGTGCTGCTCACCACGCACTACATGGAGGAGGCCGACGCCCTGTGCGACCGGGTCGCGCTGCTGCACCGCGGCCGGCTACGCGCCGTGGGCACTCCCGGAGAGCTGAAGGCCCGGATATCCGCGGCATCGCCTAACGCCACCCTGGAAGACGTGTTCCGCCACTACGCCGCGTCGCACCTGTCCGGCGAGACCGAAGCTTCGGGTACCTTCCACGAAATCCGTTCCAGCAGAAGGATTGCCAGCCGTGTCAGCTGAGAGCGTAGCCACAGCCACCCTGATCCGGGCGCCGCGCGGATGGCAACGCGTTCCGGCGACGCTGGCCCGTGTCGGGGCGTTCGCGATCGTCGAACTGCAGAAGCTGCAACACGACCGGACCGAGTTCGTCACCCGGATGGTGCAGCCGGCGTTGTGGCTGCTGATCTTCGGCACGACGTTCAGCAAGCTGCACGTCATCGACACCGGCCCGGTGTCCTATCTCGCGTTCCTCGCCCCCGGGATCATCGCCCAATCGGCGCTGTTCATCTCGATCTTCTATGGGATACAGATCATCTGGGATCGCGACGCCGGCGTGCTGGCCAAGCTCATGGTGACGCCCGCCCCCGCGTCGGCGCTGATCACCGGCAAGGCCTTCGCGGCCGGGGTGCGCTCGGTCGCCCAGGTCGTCGGGGTGATGGTGCTGGCGTACCTGATGAACGTCGGACTGACGGCCAATCCGCTGCGGATCCTGGCGGCGATGGCCACGGTCATGCTCGGCGCGGCGTTTTTCGCCTGCCTGTCGATGACGCTGGCCGGGCTGGTTCTTTCCCGCGATCGGCTGATGGGCATCGGCCAGGCCATCACCATGCCGTTGTTCTTCGCCTCCAATGCGCTGTACCCGGTCGACGTGATGCCCGGGTGGCTGCGCGCGCTGAGCAAGGTCAACCCGCTGAGTTACGAGGTGGACGCGCTGCGGGCGCTGCTGATCGGCACCCCGTTCAACCCCGTCGACCTCATCGTGCTGGCGGTCGCCGCGGTGGCCGGCATCGCCGCGGCGGCAACGCTGTTACGCCGCCTCGTCGCGTAGCGGGTCGCTCGTTACCCGAATGTGACGATCCCGCACCGTCTCTCAATCGTTAGCCAACCGCGATCTACCATCGCGGCCGCGACAAGCGAATTCGGGCCTCCCCCTGTGTTTCACTGCGCTGGCGAACAATTCGACCGCGTCGTGCGGCAGATGGGATGGGTAGAGAGCTATGTCGTTCTTCGAAGAGGTGCGAAAGTTGCGCGGTGCAGCAGCCGGCGCGCCGCGCCGGCTGGCTGTCGCGGCGGTGGGGGCCGCCCTGCTATCCGGTCTGATCGCCACCGTCGGCGGCTCGGCTACGGCGGGGGCGTTCTCCAAGCCGGGTCTTCCGGTGGAATACCTGCAGGTGCCGTCGCCGTCGATGGGCCGCAACATCAAAGTCCAATTCCAGGGCGGCGGGTCGCATGCGGTCTACCTGCTCGACGGCCTGCGCGCCCAGGACGACTACAACGGTTGGGACATCAACACCCCGGCCTTCGAGGAGTTCTACCAGTCCGGCCTGTCGGTGGTGATGCCGGTCGGCGGCCAGTCCAGCTTCTACAGCAACTGGTACCAGCCGTCGTCGGGCAACGGGCAGAACTACACCTACAAGTGGGAAACGTTCCTCACCCAGGAGATGCCCGCGTGGCTGCAGGCCAACAAGCAGGTGTCGCCGTACGCCAACGCCGCGGTGGGCCTGTCGATGTCGGGCGGCTCGGCGCTGACCCTCGCCGCGTACTATCCGCAGCAATTCCCCTACGCCGCATCGCTTTCGGGCTTCCTCAACCCGTCTGAGGGCTGGTGGCCGACGCTGATCGGGCTCGCGATGAACGACTCCGGCGGTTACAACGCCAACAGCATGTGGGGTCCGTCGTCCGACCCGGCGTGGAAGCGCAACGACCCGATGATCCAGATCCCGCGTCTGGTCGCCAACAACACCCGGGTGTGGGTCTACTGCGGCAACGGCACGCCCAGCGATCTCGGCGGCGACAACATGCCGGCGAAGTTCCTGGAGGGCCTGACGCTGCGCACCAACCAGGCCTTCCAGAACACCTACGTGGCCGCGGGCGGCCGCAACGGGACGTTCAACTTCCCGGCCAACGGGACACACTCGTGGCCCTACTGGAACCAGCAGCTGGTGGCGATGAAGCCGGACATCATCCAGACGATCAACGCCGTCAGCGCTCCGCCTCCGGCTCCGGCTCCCGCGCCGGCCAACGGGGCCTGAACTCATCCAAGCCGGCATCGGCAGCAGCGCACCGGTCAGCGCTGCTGCCGATGCTTCAATTCGGCGCGGCGGTCCTGGTGTAGGTACGTGTAGCCGGTCGTCAATGCACACGCGACCGAGGCGGCCGCGAGCATCTGATAGCCGGCGAGCACCAGGCTGACGAAGCCGCCGAGCGCCGCGCCCACGACGAAGCCGGCGAACAGCAGGAAGTAGCCGAGCCAGTCCGACGCTGTCCCGCCGGCGAGGTGGCGTTCGATGCCCTGACCCATCTTGACCAGCGTGCCGGTCACATAGCTGAGCGGGATCGACACCTCGCCATCCTTGACGAACGCCGTGTTCAACGCCCCAATGCCGAAGGCCACCAACAGGATTGGCGTGAACTCGAGCTGAGTCTCGACCCAGCCGCCCACGGCGACGTCGAGTGCGGTGGCGGCCATCAGGCTCACCGTGGTCAGCACGGTAGGCCCGTGCGGATGCGCGACCCAGAAGTGCCGGCGACACACCGACGCGATCACAACGCCGGCGACAAAGCACAGCAGCAGCAGCCCCGCCGTCACCGAGAGCAGCACGTCGCCACGGAAGACACCCAGCACGCCCCGCTGCGCGTTCCCGGTCATGAATGTCACGAAGTATCCGGCCGAGTGGGTGAATGCCGTCGCGCCGAGCACACCGGCCAGCCCGGCCAACAGCCACGACAACCGCGCCTCGCTGTTGAAGATCTCCCTGCGCACGCCGGACATGCTGTCAGACGCCGACCGCTCCGCGCAGCGCGTTGATCCAAGCGCCGCTCTACACGGCGACCAGCCGGGCGATCGACCGCAGCGGGATCGGCAGCCAGCCGGGCCGGTGCCGCGCCTCGTAGCCGGCTTCGTAGACCGCCTTGTCGAGTTCGTAGGCGGCCAGCAGCTGCGCCGAATCCCGCGGGTCGATCCCGGACATGGCCGCATACCCGTCGCAGAACGCGGCGCAATTGCGCAGCACCCACTCCCGGGCGCGCGCGGCCAGCTGCTTGTCCGGGTTCTTCGACGCCTGGTCGACCAGTGGCCCGTAGGCGGCGTACTCGAAGGAGCGCAGCACACCGGCGACGTCGCGCAACACCGAATCCGGCGCCCGCCGCTCGTCGAGCGGCTGGCCCGGCTCACCCTCGAAGTCGATCAGCAACCAGCTCTCCGGCGTGCGCAGCACCTGTCCCAGGTGCAGGTCGCCGTGCACCCGCTGCACGGTGATCGTCTCGCCGGACAATTTCTGGAAGCGCTCTTCGATGGTGGCCGCGTACTCCTCGAGCTCGGGGACCTTCGCGACCGTCGACGCCAGGCGTGCCAGCACGGTGTCCACCGGGAAGGGGGCCTCCGCCGTCCCCAGCCGCTCGGCCAGCGTGGCGTGCACGGAGGCGACGGCCTCGCCCAGCCGGTTGGACTCGGCGGCGAAGTCGCCGCCGACCTCGTGGGCATACAGGTCGCCCTCCGCGAACAGGTCGCGGACGCTGGCGGTGGCCATGGCCCAGCCCTCGGCGGCGTTCGCCGCGAACTCGGTCACCATGCCCAGGGGCCACGCCTCGTCGGCGGGGTCGCCGGGACGGGCCATCTCATAGGTGCCGAGCAGCCTGGCCACGTGCGGGTTGGCCGCGCGGGCGAGCACCCGGTTCAGCTCGATGTCCGGGTTGATGCCGCCACTGACCCGGCGAAACAGCTTGAAGATGGCGCTGCGATCGAAGATCACGCTGGTGTTGCTCTGCTCGGCGTCGGAGACGTAGGGCATCGCCTCCAGCGGCAGATCGGCGCCCGGTTCCTTGGTGAACGTGACGTCGGCCCCGGCCGCCGCGCGGGCAGCCGACGAGTCGAGCAGGGACAGCAGATAGCGCGGGGCCTCGACGTCGTAGAGGGCGTCGAAGCCCGTCCGATCGTCGGCGGACCCGATCGTGGCTACGGCGCTGTACTCCGAGAGCGGCGCGGTGTTCCATCCCACGATCACCTGGTAGCACTCCGCGGAGCCGTCGGCGTAGTCGACGTCGACCAGCACCAGGTCGAGGTCGTCGCCCAGGGGGACGACGACGCCGGCCTCCGCGGAGGTCAGCTCGCGGTTGCGCCCGGCGTACCAGCGTTGCTGGGGCAGCCACTCGGACCAGGGCAGCTGGGTCATCAGTTCTCCTCGGATGCGGGGGACAACTGGAACCAGTAGAACCCGTGTCCCGGCAATGTCAGCAGGTAGGGCAGGTGACCGATGCGGGGAAACTGCACGTGCCCGGTCAGCTCGACCGGCGTCCGGCCGCTCCAGTGCTGCAGGTTCAGTTCGATCGGCTGGGGGAAGCGCGACAGGTTGTTGACGCACAGCACGGTATCTCCACTGTCGGCGCCGTCGGGCACCTGGCGCACGAACGCCAGCACCGACGGGTTCGACCCGCCGAGTTCCTCGAACGATCCGATGGCAAAGGCCTCGTGTCGCCCGCGCACCGCCAGCATCATGCGGGTGAAGTTGAGCAGCGACGTCGAGGTGTCGCGCTGGGCCTCCACGTTGACGGCCTGGTAGCCGTACACCGGGTCCTGACTGGGCGGCAGGTACAGCCGGCCGGGGTTGGCCTTGGAGAAGCCGGCGTTGCGGTCCGGGGTCCACTGCATCGGGGTGCGCACCCCGTCGCGGTCCCCCAGCCAGATCACGTCGCCCATGCCGATCTCGTCACCGTAGTAGAGGACCGGCGAGCCGGGCAGCGACAGCAGCAGAGCGGTGAACAGCTCGATCTGGTTGCGGTCGTTGTCCAGCAGCGGCGCCAGGCGCCGGCGGATGCCCACGTTGGCCTTCATCCGCGGATCCTTGGCGTACTCGGCGTACATGTAGTCGCGTTCCTCGTCGGTGACCATCTCCAGCGTCAACTCGTCGTGGTTGCGCAGGAAGATCCCCCACTGCGCCATGTCCGGGATCTCGGGCGTCTGCGCCAGGATTTCCGAGATGGGGATCCGCGACTCGCGACGAACGGCCATGAAGATGCGCGGCATCAGCGGGAAGTGGAACGCCATGTGGCATTCGTCGCCGCCGGTGCTGGCGTCCCCGAAGTACTCGACCACGTCGCCCGGCCACTGGTTGGCCTCGGCCAGCAGCACCCGCCCGGGAAACTCGTCGTCGACGACCTTGCGGACGCGCCTCAGGAACGCGTGCGTCTCGGGCAGGTTCTCGCAGTTGGTGCCCTCGCGCTCGAACAGGTACGGCACCGCGTCCAGGCGAAACCCGTCGATGCCCAGCCCGAGCCAGAACCGGATGACGTCGATCATCGCCTCCTGGACGCCCGGGTGGTCGTAGTTCAGGTCGGGCTGATGGGAGAAGAACCGGTGCCAGTAGAACTGGCGGCGCACCGGGTCGAAGGTCCAGTTCGACTCCTCGGTGTCGACGAAGATGATGCGCGCGTCGGTGTATTTCTCGCTGGTGTCGCTCCACACGTAGTACTCGCCGTAGGGCCCGTCGGGGTCGTGGCGCGACTCCTGAAACCACGGGTGTGACTCCGAGGTGTGGTTCATCACCAGGTCGGTGATCACCCGGATCCCGCGCTCGTGCGCGGCGTCGAGCAGGGCGACGAAGTCCTCGACGGTCCCGAACTCCGGCAGCACCTTGTAGAAATCCCGGATGTCGTAGCCGCCGTCGCGCAGCGGCGAGTCGTAGAAGGGCGGCAGCCAGATGCAGTCGATTCCGAGCCACTGCAGGTAGTCCAGCCGGTCCAGCAGGCCCCGCAGGTCGCCCTGCCCGTCGGCGTTCGCGTCGCTGAACGCCCGCACCAGCACCTCGTAGAAAACGGCGTGCTTGAACCACGTGGGGTCGGCGGGCAGCGCGGCGGCGTTTTCGAAATCCTCGGCGTCCGGGTGCTCGACGACCCCGTCTTCGACGTGGCTTCCCGCGGCTGGATCGTGCTCGACAGCGTCTTTTGCGTCGTCGTTCATCAATTCCACGATGCCACGGGTACCCGACGTGCGACGCCGGGAATCACCCGCCCCGCCCGGTCGCCAACCACGCTGGGCCGCAACCGAATCCGGCGGGGCGGGTCACGATCCGGCGAATTATCAGGCCGGGGGACCGTCCGCCAGCGTCACCGTCGCGGTGCGGTCGCCGCCCGCGTTGGCGCGATAGTGCAGGGTGATGGTGTCCCCGGGGTGATGCGGAACCAGCACGTCGGTCAGCGCGGTGGCCCCGTTGATCGGGACGTTGTCGACGCCGGTGATGACGTCGCCCGCGGAGATGCCGGCGCCCGCGGCGGGGCCGCTGCCGACCACGCGTTCGACCCGCGCGCCGTTGCCGTTGGTGTCCGACACGCCCAGGCCGAGGAAGGCCGTCGGGCCGATGTGCACGGTGTTGGAACCGGCGCCGGACCGGATCTGGCCGGCCACGCCCATCGCGTTGCCGATCGGGATCGCGAAGCCCTGCCCGCCGGACAGCTTGTAGTTGTCGGAGGCGGCCGTGTTCACGCCGACCACCTGCCCGCCGCCGTTGACCAGCGGCCCGCCCGAGTCGCCGGGCCGGATCGCGGTGTCGGCCTGGATCAGCCCGCCCAGGGTCTCCTCGGCGCCGGTCAGGGTGTCGGTCGCCGAGACGGTCTGGTTGAGGGCGACGACCTTGCCCGCGACCGCGGACGGCGTCCCGCCCTGGCCGCCGGCGTTGCCGAGCGCGACGACCGGCTCGCCGACCGACACCCCGCCGCCGATATTGGCCGTCGGGAGCCCGGCGGCGCCACGCAGCTGCAGGACCGCGACGTCCGCGGTGCGGTCGTAGCCGACGACGTCGACGCCGTAGGTCTGGCCGTTGGCGACGGCGAACGCGCTGATGTCCGTGGCGCCCGAGATCACGTGGTTGTTGGTCAGCACCACGCCGTTCGGATCGATCACGATGCCGGTTCCGGCTCCGACGGCGTTGTTGTAGCCGAATTTGGTGTTGATGTTGACCACCTGCGGCCCGACCTGCCCGACGATCGCCGACGGATCCAGCGGCACGGCGGGCCTGGCGTGAGCCGGGGCGACCGACAAGCCCGGGGCCAGCCCCAGGCCCAGCCCCACCACGGCCAGCACGCTGACCGACCATGACCACCAGATTGAGCGGTGGTGCGATTTGCTCATCCCGTCACCTCCTGCATCCCGATAAGAATCAGAATTCGCCCAGCCTCCTGGTCTGGGCGACACGACTTCGTCTGTATAACCGTAATGCAGGTTGCTATTCATAAGCTGACCAGCGTGGGCGGATTCGACCTGAAAGCACGGTTTTCACAGTCCCCGGTCGCCCGGCTGGCCACGGCCACGCCGGGCGGCACGCCGCACCTGGTGCCGGTGGTCTTCGCCGTCGGCACCGAACCGCACGGCGAGCACGAGGCGATCTACACCGCGGTGGATGCGAAACCCAAGACGACGCGGCGGCTGCGGCGCCTGGCCGACATCGAGAGCAACCCGCAGGTCAGTCTGCTCGTCGATCACTACGCCGACGACTGGACACGGTTGTGGTGGGTCCGGGCCGACGGAGTCGCCGCCATCCACGCCGGCGGCGCGGCATTCGACACCGGGCTCCGGTTGCTGCGCGCCAAATATCCCCAGTACCAATCCGTTTCCTTGACCGGCCCGGTCATCGCGATCACCGTGCACCGGTGGTCGGCCTGGCACGCCTGACCGCACCCTTGTGCTGCGCCGCGGTTGGGGGAAAAGTTGCCTTGAAGGGTCGTTGCCGGTCGGGATGGTCGAGAACACGGCGTTGGAGAGGCAAGTCATGGCGGACAAGGCGAACACTTCGGCGGGCACGGGGGCCGCTCCCACCGCGAACGGTCCGGGCGATGTTCGCAACGTGGCTCTGGTGGGGCCCTCCGGCGGTGGCAAGACCACCCTAATCGAGGCGCTGCTGGTCGCCGCCGGTGTGCTGACGCGCCCGGGCTCGGTCACCGAGGGCAGCACGGTCTGCGACTACGACGACGCGGAGATCCGCCAGCAGCGCTCCGTCGGCGTCGCCGTGGCGTCCCTGTCGCACGGCGGCATCAAGATCAACCTGGTGGACACCCCCGGCTACGCCGACTTTGTGGGCGAGCTGCGGGCCGGGCTGCGCGCCGCGGATTGCGCGCTGTTCGTGATCGCGGCGAACGAGGGCTGCGGCGGTATTGACGAACCGACCAAGTCGCTGTGGCAGGAGTGCAGCCAGGTCGGCATGCCCCGTGCCGTGGTGATCACCAAGCTCGACCACGCCCGGGCGAACTACCAGGAGGCCCTGGCCGCCGCCCAGGCTGCGTTCGGCGACAAGGTGCTACCGCTGTACTTGCCGACCTCCCATAACAATTGCGACGGCCTGATCGGCCTGCTGTCACAGAAGCGCTACACCTACAGCGACGGCAAGCGGACCGTCCAGGAGCCGGACCCCGCGGACGCCGACCGCATCGAGGAGGCGCGCGGGGCTTTGATCGAGGGCATTATCGAGGAGTCCGAGGACGAGTCCCTGATGGACCGCTACCTCGGCGGGGAGGCGATCGACGAGTCGGCGCTCATCGAGGACCTGGAGCGCGCCGTCGCCCGGGCTTCGTTCTTCCCGGTGATCCCGGTGTGTGCCACGACCGGCGTCGGCACCCTGGAATTGCTCGAAGTCGCCACCCGCGGATTCCCGTCCCCGATGGAACACCCGCTGCCGGAGGTGTTCACGCCGAACGGCGCCACGCACGCGACGCTGGCGTGCGACGTCGGAGCCCCGCTGCTCGCGGAGGTGGTGAAGACGACGTCGGATCCCTACGTCGGCAGGGTCAGCCTGGTCCGGGTGTTCTCCGGGACGATCAGGCCCGACACGACGGTTCATGTGTCGGGCCATTTTGCGTCGTTTTTCGGCGATCCCGAAGGGACTCAAGGCAATAGCCACGCGCACGCCGACCACGACGAGGACGAACGCATCGGGGTCCTGTCATTCCCGCTCGGCAAGCAGCAGCGCCCCGCGGCCGCGGTGGTGGCCGGCGACATCTGCGCGATCGGCAAGCTCAGCCGCGCCGAGACCGGCGACACGCTTTCGGACAAGGCCGAGCCGCTGGTGCTCAGGCCGTGGACGATGCCCGAACCGCTGCTGCCGGTGGCCATCCAGGCACACGCCAAGACCGACGAGGACAAACTGTCGGTCGGACTGGGGCGGCTGGCCGCCGAGGATCCGACGCTGCGCATCGAGCAGAACCAGGAGACGCACCAGATCGTGCTGTGGTGCATGGGCGAGGCGCATGTCGGCGTCGTCCTGGACGCGCTGGCCAACCGGTACGGTGTCACGGTGGACACGGTGGAGCTGCGCGTCCCGCTGCGAGAAACCTTCGGCGGCAAGGCGAAAGGACACGGCCGCCACATCAAGCAGTCGGGCGGGCACGGCCAGTACGCCGTGTGCGACATCGAGGTGGAGCCGCTGCCGGAAGGCTCGGGATTCGAGTTCGTCGACAAGGTGGTCGGCGGCGCGGTGCCGCGGAACTTCATCCCCAGCGTGGAGAAGGGCGTGCGCGCGCAGATGGAGAAGGGCGTGCACACCGGCTACCCGGTCGTCGACATCCGCGTCACGCTGTTCGACGGCAAGGCGCACAGCGTCGACTCGTCGGACTTCGCGTTCCAGGCCGCGGGCGCGCTGGCCTTGCGGGAAGCGGCCGCGGCGACGCACGTGACGCTGCTCGAGCCGATCGACGAGATCTCGGTGCTGGTGCCCGACGATTTCGTCGGCACGGTGATGGGCGATTTGTCGGGGCGCCGCGGGCGGGTGCTCGGGACCAACACGGTCGGTCAAGACCGCACCGTGGTCAAGGCTGAGGTGCCGCAGGTCGAGCTGACGCGGTACGCGATCGACCTGCGTTCGCTGTCGCACGGGGCGGCGTCGTTCACCCGCTCCTTCGCCCGCTACGACCCCATGCCCGAGTCTGCGGCCGCCAGGGTGAAATCCACGGCGTGACAACATATTTGCGCATGTCGACGTTCCACGGGCTGCCCGCGCACATCCTGCTCAACCACTTCGTCGTCGCCCTGGCCCCGCTCACGGCGATCCTGGCGATCGTGTGTGTGTTGTGGCCCGCGGCGCGGCGACGGCTGGTCTGGCTGGTGCTGGTGCTGGCCGTGGGCACCCTCGTGCTGGTCCCCCTGACCACCAGCTCGGGCGCGTGGTTGGCGGACCGGATCGGTCCCGCGTCACCGGTCCTGACGACACACGAGCAACTCGGCGAGACCCTCGTCTACATCGTGGCGGCGCTGGCGGGCACCGTGGCGTTGCTGACCGCCGTGCACCTGCGCCAGGCACGCGGCCGGTCGGTGAAATTCGTTGTGCACGCGGTGGTCGGCGCGCTGGTGATGGTCGCCGCCGCGGCCACTTTGGTGCAGACCTACCGCATCGGTGATTCGGGCGCGCGCGCCGCGTGGGGGAGCGTCACCGCTCGGACTTTCAACGGCCGTCACACCCCGCCGAACCGGTTGGCCACGGCGCGGCGGTCCAGCGAGCCCTTCGCGGTGTGCGGCAACTCGTCGGCTTCCCGGACGGTGGCGGGCACCTCGTAGGCGGCAAGCCGCTCGCGGCAGAACGCCGACAGCTCGTCGGGCGTCGGCGCCGGCGACTCCCGGGGCACGATCACCGCCGCCACCGTCTCCCCGTACATCTCGTCGGGCAGGCCGAACACGGCCACCTCCACCACGTTGGGGTGGTTGGCCAGCACGCCCTCGACGCGCTCGGGCGAAATCTTTTCCCCGCCACGGTTTATCAGTTCCTTGATCCGGCCGCGGATGCTCAGGTCACCGGCCGGCGACAGCGATCCCAGGTCCCCGGTGCGCAGCCAGCCGTCGGTGAAGTTGGCGGCTGTGATGGCCGAGTCGCCGAGGTAGCCGCGCACCACGGTCGGACCGCGTAGCCAGACCTCCCCGACGGCCTCCGCGGGCATGGGCTGACCGTCGGGCGCGGCGATGCGGATTTCCGGTCCGGTCGATCGGCCCACCAGACCGGTTGTGGCGGCGGGGTTCTCGGCCGCGTCGATGCCCGTCGTGGCCACCTGGTGGGTGGCCTCCGTCATGCCGAAGGCGCACACCACCGGCGCCGAAAACGTCTCGTTCAGCGCCCGGGCCGCCTCCGGGGTCAGCGGCGCGCTGCAGCTGCGGATGAAGCGCAGCGCGGCGCGCTCGGTCCGCGGCCGCTCGGTCCTGGTGCGCTCCAACAGGATCTGGTGCATCGTCGGGACCGCGGTGTACCAGCTGGCCCGCACGGCCTCGACGTCGTCCCAGAACGTGTGCGCGGAGAAGCGGCCCCGCGGCGGCAGCAGCACCGCGCCCCCGGACGCCAGGGTCGACAGCAGCGCGGCGACCAGCCCGTGGCCGTGGTAGAGCGGCATCACCGCGACCGTCGCGTCCCGCGGGCCCAGCCCGTAGCCGGCGACGATCGCGCGCACCGACGCGGCGATGTTGTGGTGGGTCCAGGGGACCATCTTCGGCATGCCGGTGGTCCCGCCGGTGAACATGATCATCGCGTCGTCGTCGCGCAGCCCGGCGGGCGTGGACACGGCGCGCTCCGGCGGCGTGGCCGCGTCGAGGCGCACCTCACTGGCGCCCCGCTCCGCGGCCGGCGTCACCGTGATCGGCCAGGTGCCCGGCCCGGCGCCGTCGACGAGCGTCGCCCGCGCCCCCACCGTCTCGCGCCGGGTGCGCTGCTCGGCCGCGGGCAGGGCCGGGTCCAGCGGGACCACGATCAGCCCCGCCCGCGACGCGCCCAGCAGGGCGACCACGAATTCGGCGTTGCTGGCCGCCCGCAGCGCGACCCGATCGCCCGGCTCCAGGCCCGCCTCCCGCAGCTGCCCGGCCAGGTCGTCGACCAACCCGATCAGGTCGCGGTAGCTGAGCGGGATGCGGTCGGCGGTGGCGACGAGCGCCGGCGCGTCCGGCCGGATTCCCGCCGCCGTCGAGACCAGGTCCGCGATGGCCGGGCCTGAAGTTTCGTCGCTGGTTCCCATAGCCACCCTTCTTACCGTGCGCGCGTTACCGTCGAGGCACTAACTACCCGAGGACCACTTCGAGGAGTTGCCCCCATGACCACACGTGTGACCGACGGCTTCCACCTCGTCGTGGACGCCCTCAAGGCCAACGACGTCGACACCATCTACGGTCTCGTGGGCATCCCGATCACCGACCTGGCGCGCACCGCGCAGGCGTCGGGTATCCGCTTCATCGGGTTTCGTCAGGAGGCCTCCGCGGGCAACGCGGCCGCCGCCGCCGGATTCCTCACCCGGCGTCCGGGTGTGTGCCTGACGACGTCCGGGCCCGGCTTCCTCAACGGACTGCCCGCACTGGCCAACGCGACCGCCAACTGTTTCCCGATGATCCAGATCTCGGGTTCGAGCGACCGGGCGATGGTGGATCTGCAGCGCGGTGACTATCAGGATCTCGACCAGCTCGGCGCCGCAAAGCCTTTCGTGAAGGCGGCGTACCGGATCGGCCGGGTCGAGGACATCGGGCTGGGCGTGGCCCGCGCGATTCGCACCGCGGTCTCCGGGCGCCCGGGCGGGGTGTACCTCGACATCCCCGGCGAGGTCCTGGGCCAGACGCTGGACGCCGCGGCCGCGTCTCACACCGTGTGGCGCGTGGTCGATCCCGCCCCGCGGCAGCTGCCGGCACCGGACGCGGTCGAGCGGGCACTGGCCGTGCTGGGGCGGGCCCGGCGACCACTGATCGTGCTCGGCAAGGGAGCCGCGTACGCGCAGGCCGACGACGCGATCCGGAAGTTCGTGGAGGACACCGGGATGCCGTTCCTGCCGATGTCGATGGCCAAGGGGCTGCTGCCGGATTCCCACCCGCAGTCGGTCGCGGCCGCGCGCTCGCTGGCCATCGCCCGCGCCGACGTGGTGCTGTTGATCGGGGCGCGGCTGAATTGGCTTCTCGGCCACGGGGAATCGCCGCAGTGGTCCGCCGACGCCCAGTTCGTGCAGGTCGACATCGCGGCGTCCGAACTCGACAGCAACCAACCGATCGCCGCGCCACTGGTCGGTGACATCGGCTCGGTGACATCGGCGCTGGGCGAGGCCCTGGCCGCGCATCCCGTCTCCGTGCCCACGGAATGGACCACGGAACTGGCCGATCGCCGGGCCCGCAACGACGCCAAGATGCGCGAGCGCCTCGCCGAAGACCCGCACCCGATGCGGTTTTACAACGCGCTGGGCGCCATTGGGACTGTGCTGCAGGACAACCCGGGGACATACGTGGTCAACGAGGGGGCCAACGCGCTGGACCTGGCCCGCAACGTCCTGGATATGCAGTTGCCGCGGCACCGGCTCGACACCGGCACCTGGGGCGTGATGGGCATCGGCATGGGATACGCCATCGCCGCCGCCGTCGAGACCGGCGATCCCGTCGTCGCGATCGAGGGCGACAGCGCGTTCGGCTTTTCCGGCATGGAAGTCGAGACGATCTGCCGGTACCGGCTGCCGGTGACCGTCGTCATCCTCAACAACGGCGGGGTGTACCGAGGCGACGAGTCGCCGTCCGGTAACGATCCGGCGCCGACCGTGCTGAACGCGCGGGCGCGGCACGAGCTGATCGCGCAGGCGTTCGGCGGCAAGGGATATCACGTCACCACGCCGTCCGAGCTGCGCTCGGCGCTGGCCGAGGCGATCGCCTCCGGGGCACCGTCGGTGATCGACTGCGAACTGGACCCGGCGGCCGGCGTGGAAAGCGGACACCTGGCCGGCCGCAACCCGGCCAGCACCGCCACGCCCTAGCGGCTATCGGTCGGCCCAGCGAACCCGTCATTGTTTGCTGGGAAACGCAATGATCCGACAGCCAGTAGAATACCGTTGTGTCCGTTGAAGCATCCCGAAGGATGAACGCCATGCGCCGAGCGGTCCGTTATCTGTTCGTGATGGTAGCGATCGCGGGCATGGGCGCGTTGGGCAGCGGCGCGCGCGGCGTGGCGGCGGTGCCGCTGCCCGAACCGATGCCCAAAGTTGCCTCGGTTTCGCCCGCTAACGGCGCGGTGGTGGGCGTGGCGCACCCCGTCGTGGTCACGTTCACCGCCCCCGTCGCGGACCGGGGTGCCGCGGAACGCTCCATCCGGGTCACGTCGCCGGTCAGGATGCCTGGCCATTTCGAGTGGCTCGAGAGAAACGTCGTCCAGTGGGTTCCGAACCACTACTGGCCCGCCCACACCCACGTCTCGGTCGGGGTGCAGGCCCTGACGACGGGCTATGACACCGGCGACGCATTCCTCGGCGTCGCCAGCCTGTCCGGGCACACCTTCACGGTCAGCCGCAACGGGGAAATCCTGCGCACGATGCCGGCCTCGATGGGCAAGCCCAGCCGCCCGACCCCGATCGGCAACTTCACGGCGCTGGAGAAGGAGCGCACCGTGGTGATGGACTCGCGGACCATCGGCATCCCGCTGAGCTCACCCGAGGGCTACAAGATCACCGCCCAGTACGCGGTTCGGGTGACCTGGAGCGGTGTGTACGTTCACTCGGCGCCGTGGTCGGTCGATTCCCAGGGCCACGCCAACGTCAGCCACGGCTGCATCAACCTGAGCCCGGACAACGCGGCGTGGTATTTCAACCAGGTCAACGTCGGCGACCCCATCGAGGTCGTGGCCTGACCGTCTTCGTCTTTTAGGCCGGCGTGGGCGGGTGCTAGCTCGGCAGTCCGGCCTTGATCGCCGCGTCCTGCTTGCGACCGACTTCGATCGCGACGGCCGGATCGACGGGATGGTCCGGGGCGCTGTCGAATTCGATGTTCACGATCGCCTTGCCCTCGCTGAATAACAGCACCGTCACCGCGTGGGCGTTGCCCGGCGAACTCCCCGAAATCACAAAGCCGTTGGCGCCGACGCCGACCGGCTGCCACGTGCCGCTGACCCTGCCGACGTAATTCGTCTTGGTGTTCTCGATCCCCGCCGGGATGACGGTGGGATCGTTGACAATCAAGATGGTGATCCCGATGAGCCGGCTGTTGTCGGGGCCGGCGTACAGCTGTGCGACACCGGCCGCGTTGTTCGGATTCTGTACGGGCGGTTGGGGAGTGGTGAAATCTCCGCCGATGTCGTTGGGCTTGATCAGCAACGAGCTGTAATCGGTGGGCCGGCCCGGGGACGGGTTGGTCACCGAACCGCTGGATGCGGTGGCGGCGCTGGTAGTCGAAGACGTGGACGGCGGCGGCGACGCGGCCTCGTGGCGACCGCCGCACCCGGAAGCCGCGGCGCCGACGACCATGGTGGCGACCGCCCAGCCGGCGACGGCAATCCGAGCGAGCTCCATGGCGTTCCTTCCGCCTCGATCCACAGTTCGGCCGCGGCGCCTGACGCTACTGCGAAACGCCGGACGGGACAAGGACGCGGCACGCCCGGCCCGGAGGCGCGCCTATGCTGGCGTGGGCATGGGCCGTTCGGGGGTTGAGGAGCACACGATGACGGCTGCGAGGGCGCGCGCCGTGCGGTTCGATCGCTACGGGGACCGCGACGTGTTGTACGTGGCCGACGTCGACATGCCCTCGCCGGGGCCGGGCGAAGTCGTGGTCGAGGTCCGCGCCGCCGGGATCAACCCCGGCGAGGCCGCCATCCGAGCCGGCGCGATGCACGACATCTTCCCCGCCACCTTCCCCTCCGGGGAGGGCAGCGACCTGGCGGGTGTGGTGACGGTCGCCGGGCCCGGCGTCACCGAGTTCTCCGTCGGCGACGAGGTCCTGGGGTTCAGCTTCCGCCGCTCCAGCCACGCCACCCACACGGCGGTGCCCGTCGATCAACTGATTCGTAAGCCTCCCCAATTGCGTTGGGAGGTGGCGGGTTCGCTGTACGTCGTCGGGGCGACGGCGTACGCCGCCGTGCGCGCGGTCGCACCGCAGCCGGGCGAGACCGTCGCCGTGTCGGCCGCCGCCGGCGGGGTCGGCAGCCTCGTCGTGCAGCTGTTGGTCCTGCGCGCGGCGGTGGTGCTGGGCATCGCGGGGCCGGGCAACTCGGACTGGCTGCGCGCCCACGGCGTCACCCCGATCCCCTACGGCGACGGGCTGGCCGACCGGCTGCGGGCGGCGGCGCCCAACGGAATCGACGCGTTCATCGACCTCTTCGGCCCGGACTACGTCCAGCTCGCCGTGGACCTCGGCGTCGCGCCCGAGCGAATCGACACCATCATCTCGTTTGCGAAGGCCGGCGAGGTCGGCGCCAAGACCGAGGGCAGCGTGGACGCGTCGACACGCGACGTGCTCGCCGAGATGGCCGACCTGGTCGCCTCGGGCACCCTGGATTTCGAGGTCGCCGCGACGTATCCGCTCGACCGGGTCGCCGACGCGTTCGAAGAACTCGAGAAGCGACACACCCGCGGCAAAATCGCTCTGCTGCCGCACGTTTCGCGATGATTCAGAACGAGATCGCCGGTCCGATGACCCCGGCCTGCACGATCTTGATGATCACGAACGCGACGGCCACCACCAGGTAGCCGCGCAACGTC
This sequence comes from Mycobacterium sp. NGS57, assembly GCF_059812405.1. Lineage (NCBI taxonomy): Bacteria > Bacillati > Actinomycetota > Actinomycetes > Mycobacteriales > Mycobacteriaceae > Mycobacterium > Mycobacterium sp. NGS57. The sequence continues at coordinate 95,990 of NZ_JCALCP010000007.1, forward strand.
AACAGCCCAACCCGGCGGATCGGCGACATGGCGGGCCGGTCGAGCATGGCGAGGCCGGGTGTCTGCCAGCTCGCCCGGTCCTGCCGGCGGACGGCGCGGCGTTCGGCGCGCGTCAAAAGCGGGGTGTCGTCGAGCTCGTCGACCTGTTCGGGATCCAGGCCGCCGCCGAGCGTCCCCACGATGGCCTCTGCCTCACGCAGGTCGCGATGCCGCCGACCGACGATGATCGCGACCGCACCGCCGGCGATGCCCACCGCCGCACCGGCGGCGAGCCCGGCCTCGATGGTGACCGTGGACAGGCCCGGGAAGAACGTCGTCGCGGTCAGCGCCAGCGACAGCAGCACCAGACACCACACGATGGTCCACGCGAAGATGTTCTGCCGCACCGTGTTTACCCAGGGGCCGAGCACGGCGCGGTCGTTGCACAGCAGGACCAAAAACACGGTCGCCGAGGGCAACAGGACCCCGGCGAGCGCCTGCACGCCCTGGGTCACCAGGCCCAGGATGTGATCGGGGCTGAACGCCACCGCGGCCGACACCGCGAGCAACAGCGCGTAGCCACCGTAGAACAGCGGAGCCTCGCTGATCTTCCAGTGCAACGAGTGGCGCCTGCCCATCGCGTCGCCGATGGCGTAGGTGGTGGCCAGCCCGATGGCGTTGGCCCCGATCAGCGACGCGTCCAGCAGGATGACGGCGAACAGGATCCCGACCGTGCCGCCCAGATGCCTGGACAGGGCGGAGGCGACCGCGCCGGCATCGGTGAAGGCCCCGACGTCGGCGGTGCCGGCCAACCCGAAGGCCGTCACCGCCATCAGCGCCGCCGCCCCGGCGATGACCACGACGATCCCGATGATCAAATCGGCTCGCGCGTAAGGGATCCACCGCGCCGTGATGCGCTTGTCCACCACGTTGGACTGCTGGAAGAACAACTGCCACGGCGCCACCGTGGTGCCCACGATCGCGACGACCAGCAGCAGCACGGTGGAGTTGAGCCCGCCCGGGAACTGCGGCACCAACCCCGCGGCGCTTCGATTCAGGGCGGGATGCACCAGCAACACCATCGGGATGATCAGCACGTTGACCGCGATCAGCAGGAACATCAACGCTTCCCAGCGGCGAAACGAGCCCCCGGCCACCACGGCGAACAGCAACACCGCCGCGGCCGGGATCGCGACGATCCTGGGGCAGCCGAGGAAGCCGAGTGCCAGTGCCACGCCGATGAATTCGGTGACGATCGTCAGGGCGTTGAGGATCAACAGGTCCCCGACGCTGAAGGCGCCCCAGAACTTGCCGAAGCGCTCGAAGATCAGCCGCGCGTGGCCGACCCTGGTGACCGCGCCGAGCCGCAGCACCATTTCCTGGTTCACGTAAAGCACCGGGATCATCAACGCCAGCGCCCACAGCAGGCCCATCCCGTAGTTCTGCCCGGCCTGGGCGTAGGTCGCGACGCCGCCGGCGTCGTTGTCGCCGACCATCGCGATCAGGCCGGGCCCGGTGATGACCATCAGCGTCCGCAGTCGCCGCCAGCGGCCACCCGGCGCGCCGCCGGTGCCGTCCAGACGGATGCGCCCGAACGCGCCGACGATGTCGCCGGCGTGCGCGGAATCCAGCACGGCCTGGCCAGACGCGCGCGGCGTGGTGTCCGGTACCGAGGCCGTGCCGAGCGGCCGGGTCGAGCTCAAGGCCATCGAATTCTCCGTTATCTCAACGCAATCGAACGATTCACCGGTAGGTGCCCGCGCGGTCCGACGGATGCCCGCCGAGCGACGCGGTGACCACCGCGATCGGGGTCCGCGACACGTAGAGGTTGGCCCGCTCCTGCGGAGTCAGGGCGCTGCGGGCGTGCAGCTTGCCGGCGAGCAGCCGGCCCATCCGGCCCGGTCCGCTCGTGAGACCGGCAAAGCGTTGTGCAACAACAAAAGCCATGATCTTTCCCTTTCGGAGGGCCCGATCGGCTCGTGGCGTTCGGAACGCCCGCGTCGACTGAGCCCGGACTTGTCCGCCGGCCACGCGCGGGGCCGACGGGCGTCCAGGAAAGGTCAGGCGGCGAAAAGAAGGCCGGAACCGGATCGGGACAAGACGGAATTCGGATAAGAACTGTCGCCGGGACTCATCTCGCCCTCACCTCCTCACGGCCGGGACACACGCGGGTGTCGTCACATTCACCTGAACGGAAGAGGCACGAACAACCGGCGGGCCGCCGGTTGCACCCCTCTCGCCGGAGCTTCGGCACTGCACGGCGTATCCCGCTCGCTGAGAGCCGGAAGCCACTTGGGCTCAACCCTTGGGTCCGGGAAGAGCTGTCCTGACCCGGGGCGTCTCTCGACGTTCGGGGTCAGTGGCCTGTATCCGTGCAGACGCCTCACCTACCGAGGTGCTTGCACGACCATCTTGCCCCGCGGCCTGGTGGTCGTCAAACTCTCGGGGCCTACCCTCGACGTCATGGCCAACAGTTTGCAGGAGCCGAACGTCGCTTCGGTGCTCGACCGGATGTACGCCGAAACCAAGGATCAGATGTCGAAGTTGCGTGAGCGCCACGGCGATTTCGACCGCCCGATGAGCGCGCAGGAGCGCGCCGAGGCCATGAGCGAGTTCTACATCCCGGTGACGCCGGAGGCCGGCCGCCTGCTCTATGCGCTGGTGCGCGCCACCCGGCCGGCCACGGTCGTCGAATTCGGGATGTCCTTCGGCATCTCGGCCGTGCACCTGGCGTCGGCGGTGCGCGACAACGGCACCGGGCGGGTGGTGACCACCGAGCTCAGCAACACCAAGATCGCGGCGGCCAGGCAGACCTTCGCCGAGACCGGTTTGGCCGACGAGATCACCATTCTCGAGGGGGACGCCCTGACCACGCTGGCCGACCTGGAAAGGCCCGTCGAATTCGTCCTGCTCGACGGCTGGAAGGATCTCTACCTGCCGGTGCTCGAGCTGCTCGAACCGCGGCTGGCTACGGGCGCGCTGGTGGTGGCCGACAACGCCAATGCCGCCGACACCCGGCCCTATCTCGACCGCGTGCGCAACCCGGCCAACGGGTACGTGAGCTTCAACTTCAACGTCCGGGACGCCGACAGCATGGAAATCAGCTGCCGCACCGGCAATTAGGTGTTTATCTCAAAGATTCCTCGAGCCACGGTGTCAGCCACTTCACCCCTTCCGGCGTGAGGTGCACGCCGTCGCTGCGCACCTTGATGCCGTCGACCTTGGCGGTGTAAACGCCGTCGGGGCACAGCTTTTTGTTCAAATCGAGGATTTGGACGCCTCGATGGTGGGCAACGGTCTTGCGCAGCATCGTGTTCCAGAGATTGACCCGGTCGGGTTGATCCTCGGGATACAAGCGCCCGTCCGGCTTTTCGCCGCCGCGGCTGTAGGGCACGGTGGCCACCATCACGCGAACACCGGTGGAGCCCACGATGTTCAGCGCCCGCTCGAGTTCGCCGTTGAGATACGCGTCGAACGTCGGGTCGCCGATGTGGGTCCACTGCCCCTCGTTGACCCGGTCGACGGTCTCCCAGCGGCCGATGATCAACAGCGCGACATCCGGTTGGTCCTGGGCGATCTGCGCCGACCACCTAATCGGCCAGCCGTCGCATTCCGGCCGCTGTTCGAGCGTTTGCCCGATGTACCGATAGGGGGTGCCGCGCACCAGGCTGCAGCCGATGACGGTGTGGTCGAGGAACGCGAACCCCGGTGTCGGCGGCAGGTAGTGCATCCACGTCCACCCGATCGAATCGCCGAATACCGAAACCGTGAAGGGCCGGTGGGGATCGCGCGGCGCCGGACGTCCGCCCCCGGGCGGTGAGGGAGACACCGCGGCGACTGCCGACACGCCCGGCGGCAGGCCCGGTTCGCGCAGACCCGGCCCGGTGCCCACCGGAATCACCAGCAGCGTCACCGCGGCGGCGCTGGCCACCGCGGCCGCGGCCAGCGGCAACAGGGGCACCCGCACCGGCCGCCAGCGGCGGATCGGTTGTTCGATCAGCCACCACGACGCGGCGGCAACCGCCACGGTGGCGGCGCAGCGGGCCGCGAACAGCGGCAGCCCGGACCATCCGGTGCGTTCGCCGTTGAGGGCCAAGAAGATTGGCCAGTGCCACAGATAGACGCCGTAGGAGACGGTGCCCAGTCCCACCAGGGGCGGCAGGGCAAGGACGCGGGCGACGGCCCCGCGCTGTTCCAGTGCCACGGGGGCGATCACGAGGACGGACGCGATGGCGACCCCGATCAGCAGGCCGTGGCGAAACTCGCCCGCGGCGCCCGTCGCATAGTGCGTCGCCGCCGCCAGACCCGCCAGGCCGAGCAGCGGCAGGAGGCGGGCGACGCGCCGCGCCCAGCGGGACCCGATCAGGCACCAGCCGCGGTTCATCGACGGCCAATCCCGCACCAGCAGCGCCGCCGCCGCCGAGCCGACCAGCAACGCCTGCGCGCGGGTGTCGGTGCCGAAATAGATCCGGTCCCGCGTGCTGTCGGAGGCCAGGGCGATGGCGGCCGCCGCCGAGGCCAGCGCACCCAGGGTGGCGATCACGAACGTGGCGAACCGCACCCCGCCCACGGTGGCCCGGCGGAAGTAACGCCGGGCCCGCGCGGCCAACAGCAGGGTCACCGCGATCAGCAGGACCGGCCAGATGAAGTAGTACTGCTCCTCCACTCCGAGCGACCACGTGTGCTGCAGCGGCGACGGCGGGGCGCCCTGGGTGAAGTAGTCCGTCTTTTGGGCCACGAACCGCCAGTTGGCCACCCATAGGAACGCGGCGATCGCGTCGTCGCGCAATCCGCCCAGCGACTGGCTGGGCAGCAGCGCGCGGGCCGCGCCCACGGTGAGCACCATCAACAGCAGCGCAGGCAGCAGCCGTCGCGCCCGCCGGATCCAAAAGCCGGTCAGCTCAATGCGACCGGTGCGCCGGAGCTCGTCGAGGAGCAGCGAGGTGATGAGGAACCCGCTGAGGACGAAGAAGACGTCGACGCCGATGAAGCCGCCGCCCACGCCGGGGATGCCGCCATGCCCGACGAGCACCAGCGCGACGGCGATCGCGCGTATTCCGTCCAGCGCGGGAATGCCGCTGCGCCGTTCGGGTTGGTCCCAGATCCCGAGCCGGCCGACGCGGCGCACCGGGGCAACCCATCGAGGTCGCCGGGCAGCACGCGCCGGGGCGGGGTGCCTCCCGCCCGGCTCAGAGTCCTCCGCTAGCGCGCCCTGACCACCTCGTCCGGCGCCAAAGTTGCTGCCGATACGTCGCTGCCCCTCCTCTTGATCGCAGCAAGCCTAGTTGCGACGCAGCCGGATTCGGCAGACGACACGCGGGGCTCATGCGGGACTCACCGGGACTCGAAGTGGCGCCGGATGCCCGCCAGCATCTCGTGGTGCGCCTTGACGGCCTCGCGCGCCGTCACCGGCGCCAACGGGCGCGGCGCGGCGATCCGGATCCACTCGGTGATGCGGGTGCCGCCGCCTATCGGGGTGAAGCTGACCGTGCCGCGCAGGCGCACCCCCGGTGACTGATCAGCCTCGGTCATCACGGTCAGCACGTCGCCGTCGGTTCGGACCTGCAGGCGCGCGCGGTAGGTGATCCGGATGGTGAATGGCCCCAACGGGATCCGGTCCACCACGCGATAGCGCTGCAGGTAGCCCTCCGGCGTCTCGGTGCGCGACGTGGCCTGCACCGACACGATCAGCGGGTGGACCATTTTGATGTTGTCCAGATCGACATAGAAATCGCGGACGTCGTCCGGTGGCGCCGGCACGTCCTCGGACAGCGTGTGCTCGGATCGCGCGACCAACCAGCTCATGGGAAAACCTCCGCGACAATATCGTTCGTGCGCCACCAGATCAGCGCGGCGAACAACGCCACAGCGACGATGGTCACCGCGGCTTGCACCGCGTTGCGCCGTTGGACCGGCGGGTAGACATAGGCCGCGGCCACCACGGCGCCGGTGGCGAGCCCCCCGATGTGCGCCTGCCAGCTGATCGGCCGCGCGCCCGCCGCCGGGGCGCCGAAGGTGAACATCAGGTTGACCACGATGACCACCCCGACGCCGCGGACGTCGAGGGCGAGGCGCCTCGCCACCACGAACGTCGCGGCGAAAAGACCGAAAATTGCACCCGACGCGCCCGCGGTTGCGGCGCTGAGCGGCGACAGCAGATAGACCAACACCGAGCCACCGAGCCCGCTCAACGCGTACAGCGCCCCGAATCGCAGTCGGCCCAGCCACATCTCGAGCGGTGGACCCACGACGTACAGCGCCCACATGTTCAGCAGCAAATGCACGGCGCCGTAGTGGACGAACGCCGAGGTGGCCAGTCGATACAGCTGGCCGTCGGCGACGGCCGGCGGCCACAGGGCCAGCTGCTCTTCCAGGCCTCCCGCTGCCAGCTGCGCGACGAAAACCGCGACGTCGAACGCGATCAGCGCGTAGGTGACCACCGGAGGGCCCGAGCGCTGCCGCCCGCCGAGGCGGGTGCGCGGCCGCCGAATCGTCCGCGCGCCGGCCCGGACGCATTCCACACACTGGTGGCCGACCGCGGCGGCGCGCATGCAGTCCGGACAGATGTACCGCTCACATCGATTGCAGCGCAGGTGAGTTTGGCGATCGGGATGCCGGTAGCAGGTGGGCCCCTCGGCCGGCGAATCCGGCCGGCCGGCCGCGCCCGGTGCACTCATCGCACCATTCTCGCCGTGTCGCCGGCCCTTCGGTGTTTTCAGCGGTGTTTCCGCGCGCCGAAGCGGTGCCCTACTGTGTTTTTCGTGAGGTCGCGGTGTGACTGACGCCGGCGCCGGCGTGGTGGAGCGCTACCTTGGGTGTCTGGCCGCGCACGATTGGGACGGCCTGGCCACGACCATCGCCGAGGACGGCTTTACCCGGCAAGGCCCGTTCTGCGACGCCGTCGAGGGCAAACAGCGCTACGTCGCCTACCTGCGCAAGGTGATCACCAACCTCGAGCGCCACCGGTTGGACGTGACCCGCGTGTCGCACGTGGACGATCGCCTGTCCTACGTCGAGTTGACCGAGTCGTTTTTCATCGACGGCGCCGTCGCCGCGTGGCCGGAATGCCTCGTGTTCGAGCGCAGCGCGGACGGCCTGATCTCTCGCGTCAGCGTGTTCTTCAAGCAGCCGGGCGGAGACCGCGCTTAGCGCGGCGGCGAGGCCTATTCCCTCACCCCTGCAATTGACCTAACGTGTCATGGATGGAGGCGGACGGAACACCGGAGTCGGTGGCGGTCGAGAAATTGCACTCGGGCGACCCGATCACCGATTGTGGTCAGCGGTACATAGTTCTCGAAGCGAAAACCGTCAGCGACAGCTGCGTGGTTCTCGAACTCGAGTCCAGGGTTGACCACCAGTTACAGGTCATCGAGAAGTCTTTTCCGGCCGGCTATCACGTCGGCAGGGCGAATCACCGGATTTTATAGCCCGTATTCCGCGAACCCACAGCGTGCGCGCGTGGCCGGTCGACGGCTACCGCGCATTCGTGTTTTCCGGCCCGCCCTCGTAATGCCTTGCCCGCCAACGTGTTCGGCAGCCATCACACGCGACCGTGTCGCTTCCGGCCGCAACCGGTGCCCGCACCGGCGCCGGGCCCGTCCGGCCACGCCCGTCGAACAGGTTTGGCCCGCCGCGAACCCGGTAATCTGTGTGCCAGGAAGCGATTGCACCCCCTGGTAAGCGAGTCTCGACGCGCCGCACTCGTAGGTGTGACCGCGCGGCCGCCCACCCAGAGAGGTATGTGGACAGGCCCCGAACACGGCAGGATCATTGGGCGCGGGAGTCGAAGGGTGGTGGAGTGAAGGTTCCGGGCGTGGCCAGTGTCGTCGCTGGCGTGACCGGCGGAGCCGCCCAGTTGGTGCGAGCCGGCGTCGCCACCGCGGCGGGTGCCGCGGAGGCCGTTCAGACGTTCACCAACCCCGTCGTCGAGCTGGCCGGCCCGGTGGTCCAGTCGATGGCGCACACGACCGGCCGCGCGATCGGCGTGGGCACCGCGCCCGACCCCTCCCGTAACGGCGTCCCGCCGCCGGTGCGCTGGCAGAGCGGGAACCGGCTGCATCTGGACCTCGATCCGCTGCTGCCGTTCCCCGACTGGCACGAGCATGCCGCGGTGGTGGAGGAACCGGTCCGCAGGATCGCGGGGGTGGCCTCGGCGCACGTCGAGGGAGCCCTGGGCCGGCTGGTGCTCGAGCTCGACGCCGACGCCGACACCGATCATGTGCTGGACGAAGTGCGCGAAACGGTCTGCAACGTGGCCACCGACCTGGCGTCGACGGGCCCGAAGCCGGCGGTCCGGACCGCGCCGTTCGCCGACCCCGGCAATCCCCTGGCGATCGTGGTGCCGTTCACCGCGGCGGCGATGGACGTCGCGGCGATCGGCGCCGCGGTCACCGGCTGGTTGGGCCGGCTGCCCGTCGCGCCCCGCAGCGCCCGCGCCGCGGCGGCCCTGCTCAATCACCAGCCGCGGGTGGTGGCCGTCCTGGAGTCGCGGCTGGGCCGCGTCGGCACCGACATCGCGCTCAGCGCGTCGACGGCCCTGGCCAACGGGCTGACCCACGCCGTGGGCACCCCGCTGCTGGACCTCGCGCAGCGGGGCCTGCAGATCTCCGAGGCGTCGGCGCATCGCCAGCGCTGGCGGGAACGGGAGCCGGAGCTGGCCACGCCCAAGCGCCCGCAGGCCCCGGTGGTGCCGGTCATCTCGTCGGCCGGGCCGAATTCGCACGCCCCGCGGCACAACTGGGCCGCGGCGGCCGCGGGCGAGGTCTCCCACGTCATGGTCGGCGGGGCGATCGACGCCGCGATCGACACCGCGAAGGGGTCGATGGCCGGCCCGGTCGAGGAGTACACGGACCAGGCCGCCAACGCGTCGCTGGTGGCGGCGGCGGGGGCGCTGCTGGCCGGCGGCGGCACCGAGGATGCGGCGGGGGCGCTGCTGGCCGGCGTGCCGCGCGCCGCGCACGCGGGCCGTCAGTCGTTCGCCGCGGTCCTGGGCCGCGGGCTGGCCAACGACGGGCAGCTGATCCTCGACCCGGGCGCGCTGCGCCGGCTGGATCGGGTGAAGGTGGTCGTCATCGACGGGGCCGCGCTGCGCGGCGACGCCCGCGCCGTGCTCGAGGCGCGCGGCGATATCCCCGGCTGGGACGAGGACCGGGTCTATGAGGTCGCCGACGCGCTGCTGCACGGCGAGGAGGCACCCGAGCCCGACCCCGACGAGTTGCCGGCCACCGGCGCGCGGCTGCGCTGGGTGCGGGCGCAGGGGCCGTCGGCGGCGCCGGCGCAGGGGCTCGAACGCGCCGACCTCGTGGTCGACGGGGAACGCGTCGGCGGCGTCGACGTGGGATGGGAGGTCGACCCGTTCGCGATCCCGCTGCTGCAGACCGCGCACCGGACCGGGGCCCGGGTGGTGCTGCGGCACGTCGCCGGGACCCAGGACCTCACCGCCAGCGTCGCCGTGAGTCATCCGGCCGGCACGCCACTGCTGCAATTGGTCCGCGACCTGCGAACCGATCGCGGGCCGGTGCTGCTGATCACCGCCCTGCACCGGGATTTCGCGTCGACCGACACGTTGGCGGCGCTGGCCATCGCCGACGTCGGGGTGGCCCTGGACGACCCGCAGGCCGCGACGCCGTGGACCGCCGACATCATCACCGGCACCGACCTTGCAGCCGCGGTGCGGATCCTGTCGGCGCTGCCGGTGGCCCGGGAGGCCACCGAGTCGTCGGTGCGCCTGGCCAAGGGCGGCAGCACGCTGGCCGGCCTGTTGCTGGTGACCGGAGGCGACCCCCGCTCGGTCAACCCCCTGGCGATCCAGCGCTGGCTCAACCCGGTCAACGCGGCCGCCGCGGCGGCCCTGGTGGCGGGCGCCTTTTCGGCCAGCAGGGTCCTGCGGTTGTCCGATCCCACGCCCCAACCGCTGACCGCGTGGCACGCCCTGGACCCCGAGATCGTCTATTCGCGCCTGACCGGCCGCACCCGGCCCCTGGCCGTCGAGCCCGGTGTCGCGCCCTGGCGGCAGGTCCTCGACGACCTGTCCTACAACCCGCTCGTCGCGCCGCTGCGCGGACCGGCGGCCCGGGCGGGGCGCTTGCTGGTGGCCACCCGCGCAGAGCTCGCCGACCCGCTCACCCCGATCCTGGCGGTAGGGGCGGCGGCGTCGGCGATCGTCGGCAGCAACATCGACGCGCTGTTGGTCGCGGGCGTGATGACCGCCAACGCCATCGCCGGTGGGGTGCAACGGCTGCGGGCCGAGGCGGCGGTCGCCGAATTGTTCGCCGAGCAGGACCAGCACGCGCGCCGCGTGGTGCTGCCCACCGTGGCGACGGCACACCGGAGGCTGGAGGCCGCCCGTTCCACCGAACGAACGGTCACCGTGAGCGCGAAGTCGCTGCGCCCCGGCGACATCATCGACCTGGCGGCCCCGGAAGTGGTGCCGGCGGACGCGCGCCTGCTGGTGGCCGAGGACCTGGAGGTCGACGAATCGTTCCTCACCGGTGAGTCGCTGCCGGTGGACAAGCAGGTCGAGCCCGTCGCCGTCGCCGATTCGGATCGGGCCAGCATGCTGTTCGAGGGCAGCACCATCGTCGCGGGGCGGGCGCGGGCGATCGTCGTGGCCACCGGGGCGGGAACCGCTGCGCAGCGGGCGATTTCGGCGATCGCCGACGTGGAGTCGGCCGCCGGGGTGCAGGCGCGGCTGCGGGAATTGACCGGAAAGGTGTTGCCGCTGACGCTGGCCGGTGGCGCGGCGGTTGCCGGTCTGGCGTTGGCGCACCGCAGCACGCTGCGCCAGGCCGTCGCCGACGGCGTCGCGATCGCCGTCGCGGCCGTCCCGGAGGGCCTGCCGCTGGTGGCCACCCTGGCCCAACTCGCCGCCGCCCAGCGGTTGTCGCGGCAGGGGGCGTTGGTCCGCACGCCGCGGGCGGTCGAGGCCCTCGGCCGCGTTCAGACGGTGTGTTTCGACAAGACCGGCACCCTCACCGAAAATCGGCTGCGGCTGGTGCGCAGCGTGCCGCACACCACGAACGCGGACGACCCCTTCCTCGACGGCACCGACCCGCGAGCCGTCGGGGTGTTGCGGGCCGCCGCCCGCGCCTGCACCCAGCCGCACAACGGGCAGGGACACGCGCACGCAACCGACGAAGCCATCCTCACCGCAGCGAATTCCCTGAACGGCCAAGGCGATTCGGACTGGACGGTGCTCGCGGAGGTGCCGTTCGAGTCCAGCCGGGGCTACTCCGCCTCGATCGGCACGGTGGCGGCAGGCACGGCGGCCGATGGGGCCGCGCCGATGCTGATGGTCAAGGGCGCTCCCGAGGAGATCCTGCCGCGCTGCCGCTTCGCCGACTCCGCCGCCGATCGGCAACGTGCCGAGTCGCTGGTGTTGCGCCTTGCCGAACAGGGCCTGCGCGTGCTCGCCGTGGCGCAGCGCCGCTGGGAGCACGGGACCACCGAGGAGGACACCGACGCCGACGAGGTCGACGCCGCCGCGCACGACCTGGAGTTGATCGGCTACGTCGGCCTGGCCGACACCGCCCGGGCGTCGGCGCGGCCGCTGATCGAGGCGCTGGTGGAATCGGGTCGCAGGGTGGTGCTGATCACCGGCGACCACCCGGTGACCGCGCGGGCGATCGCGCGACAACTGGGCCTGCCCTCGGACGCCCGCGAGGTGAGCGGCGCCGAACTCGCCGCCCTCGACGAGGACGACCGGGCCCGCCTCGCCGCCGACGTCCAGGTGTTCGCCCGGGTCAGCCCAGAGCAGAAGGTCCAGATCGTCGCCGCGCTGCAGCGCGGCGGCCAAGCGGTCGCGATGGTCGGCGACGGGGCCAACGACGCCGCCGCGATCCGGTTGGCCGACGTCGGGATCGGGGTGAGCGGTCGCGGGTCGTCGGCCGCGCGCGGCGCCGCCGACATCGTCCTGACCGACGACGACCTCGGCGTGCTGCTCGACGCCCTGGTCGAGGGCCGCGGCATGTGGGGTGGTGTGCGCGACGCGGTGAGCATTCTGGTCGGCGGCAACGTCGGCGAGGTGCTCTTCACCATCATCGGGACCGCGCTGGGCACCGGCCGCGCGCCGGTGGGCACCCGCCAACTGCTGTTGGTGAACCTGCTCACCGACATGTTTCCGGCGCTCGCGGTCGCCGTCACGCCGCAGTACCCGCAGCCCGAGGAGGACGCCGAAGCCGAGGCCGATCTCGACGCCGAGGAGTTGCAGCGGGCCTTTCAGCTCGCGGCACTGTCCGAACCCCCGCCCTCGCTCGACGCGCCGCTCATGCGCCAGATCGTCACCCGCGGCGCCGTCACGGCCGCGGGCGCGACCGCGGCGTGGGCGATCGGGCGCTGGACGCCGGGCACCGAACGCCGCACCGCGACAATGGGTCTCACCGCGCTGGTGACCACGCAGCTCGCGCAGACCCTGCTGACCCGCCGGCACAGCCCCCTCGTCATCGGCACGGCGCTGGGCAGCGCGGGCGTCCTGGTCGCCATCGTCCAAACACCCGGCGTCAGCCAATTCTTCGGGTGCACGCCGCTGGGCCCGGTCGCCTGGGCCGGCGTAATCGGTTCGACGGCGGGCGCCACCGCCGTGTCGGTGTTGGCGCCCAACTGGCTGGCCGGCCGGGTCGCCGCACTGGAACCCAACGAGGACGGAACGCCCGGCGGCTGATGAGCCGGACAAGGCCGCCCACGGAGACCCTCAGGTCGGCAACGCCTTGCGCACGACCTTGCCCGCCGGGTTCCGCGGAATGGCATCCACGAAGTTGATCTCGCGCGGCTGTTCGAAGCGGGACACCTTGCCCTTCAAGTAGTCCCGCAGCGTCGCCGGGTCGATGCGGCCGCCCGGGCGGCGGACCACGAAGGCGACCAGTCGCTGACCGAACCGCTCGTCGGGGACTCCGATGACCGCGCTGTCGGCGACGTCGGGGTGCTCGGCGAGCGCGTTCTCGACCGCGCGCGGGTAGACGTTCTCGCCGCCGGAGATGATCATGTCGTCCTCGCGCCCGACGATGAACAGCCGCCCCGCATTGTCGAGGTAGCCCATGTCTCCCGTGCTCGTCATGCCGTCGAGGACGGCCTTCGCCCCGCCGTCGGTGTAGCCCTCGCCTGCCAGTTCGCCGCCGACGAAGATGCGTCCGGTGACGCGCGGCCCGACGGGCCGGCCGTTCTTGCCGAAGATGCGCACCGGGCAGCCGGCGACCGGCTTGCCGACGGTCTCGGGAGCCTCCCGCAGGTCGGCCGGCGTCGCGAGCGCGCCGATGCCGACTTCGGTTGAGCCGTAACCGTTGTAGAGCACGTCGCCGTAGGAATCCATGAACCGTTGCCCCAGCGCGGGATCGAGCCGGTCGCCACTGGACAGCGCCACCCGCAGGTAGGGCAACGGGTTTCGGGCCCGCACCCGCCGCGGCAGGTCGAGGATGCGCGCCAGCACGACCGGGACCGCGGTGAAGGCGTCGGCGCGGTGCAGCGACGCCTGCGCGAGCGCGGCCTCGGCGTCGAAGTGGCGGTGCGTCAGCACGGTGCCGCCGAGGGCCACCGTCAGCATCAGCATGCCCAGGCCCAGCCCGTGAAACATAGGCATTGCCACCGAGATTCGCGATCCGGTGCGCAACCCGGTGCGATCCAGGATCGTCACCCAGACGCCGACCGCCGAACGCAGCTGCGGAGTGCGCGGCACCCCCTTGGGCTTGCCGGTCGTGCCCGATGTCAGCAGCACGATCCGCCCGGGCGCGGCCACCGCCGGTCTGGCGGGCCGCCCCCGCTCGTCGCGCGCACCGACGGTCGCCGGGTCGACGAGGGCGACCGACGCTGCGGCGCCAGTCGCGGCGCGCACGCGTTCGGCGAACTCCGCGTCGGCGATCATCGTCGTGATCCGGTGTGCGTCCAGCGCCGCGCCCAGCGCGTCGTCGCGGAAATCCGTGTTGACCAGCACGACGTCGGCGCCGGCCAGCGCGGCCGCGAAGAACGCCGCGAGGAAGCCGCGCCCGTTGCGGCACATGACGCCCACCGCGCCGCCGCCCGGCAATTCCGGCAATTCAGTGGCGAGCGATTCGGTTTCCGCACGCAGCTCGCGGTAGGTCAGCGCACCGTCGTCGTCGACGATCGCGGTCCGGTGGGGCCACCGGGCCGCCGCGACCGCCAACAGGGTGTAGGGGTTCGTGCCGCCGCGCCGCGCCTCGTTGACGAGCCGCACCCCGGCGATCGGCGAAGGTGGGCTGAGCAGCCCCGACCGCAGCAGCGCCCTGGCCGCGGTGGCGGCCACGCCGTCCCCGGACACCAGGACGGTCATCGCCGCGCCTCGTCGGGGCGGGAGAAGAACCGCCGATACCAGAGCCGGGCCGCGCGATCGGCGGGACCGGCCAGCAGCACCGAGGCCAGTTCGGCGGGCCACACCCAGGGTGGCTCGCTGGTGCGGGGCCGCTCGATGACGGCCTTGGCGATCGCGTCGGCGGCCTCGTCCGGGGACAGGCCGGGAAGGCGGCCCAGGATCGGCGTGGGCGCGATCATCCGGGTGCGCACCAGCGCGAAATAGACCGACGTGACGTCGACCCCGTCGGCGTGCAATTCCGGTGCCACGCTGCGCAACCAGCGATCGAAAGCGCCTTTGGACGCTTGGTAGGCGCCCCACTGCGGGCCGGGCACGACCCGCACCCCGACGCTCGAGACGTTCACGATGTGCCCGCCACCGCGCTCGCGCATTCCCGGCAGCAGCCCCAGCAGCAGCCAGATCGGTCCCAGATAGTTGATGTCGATGGTGCGCTGGAAGTCATGCGGGCGGTCGTACTGGTGATGCAGCGACCGGCGCAACGACTTTCCGGCGTTGCTCACCACGATGTCGAGCGGTCCGTGGTTCTCGCTGATCTGCTTCGTCAGCTCGCTGACGGCCGACTCGTCGGACAGGTCGGTCGGATAGGCGACGGCCCGGCCCCCGCCGGCGTTGATGGCCGCCGCGACGTCCTCGAGCCGGTCCGCCGACCGGGCGACCACCAGCACCGTCGCCCCCGCGGCGGCCATCTTGCGGGCGGTCGCCTCGCCGATGCCGTAGGACGCGCCGGTCACCAACACGGTCTTGCCGGAGACGGCGCCGCGCAGCCGGTCGGGATCGGTGACCCGCGCGGGGTTGGCCAATCGGTCGGTGGCCGCCCGAACGGCCCTCGAGAAGGGCTGGGTTATCGCGTTCACGTTCACTGCCGCAATCATTCCGAATGGCACGCCGGGGGACGCGGCTCCTGGCTTGACCGCGCGCCTCGACTCGGACCACAGCTAGCGAAACACACCGACCGCGGCGCGCTCGCGGGGGGCCATAGCACCCAAGCGATCTCGGATGATCCGCATCCGCGGACCCAGCGCCGCGAAAGCTCAAAAAATTGCCAGAAAAATAACTGTTTAGTCAACGGTGCACAAGGGCACAATTGCGGCATGATCGCACGTCACCTCGCCCGTTATCTTGGTCCCGCTGTTGTCGCGGCGTCGGGGGTCAGCGCCTCGATCCTCGCGCCCACCATCCCCACCGCCTCCGCCCAGTGTCCCGACGCGCAAGTGGTATTCGCGCGCGGCACCGGTGAAGACCCCGGCCCCGGCCCGACGGGCCAGGCATTCATCGACAACCTGCGCGGGCGCATCGGCGGCAAGTCGCTCGACACCTATGCGGTCAACTACCCCGCCAGCAACGACTGGGACACCGGCCTGGAGGGCATCCGCGACGCCGGCGCGCACGTCGTCTCCATGGCGCACGACTGCCCCAACACCCAGATGGTGCTCGGCGGCTACTCGCAGGGCGCGGCCGTGATGGGCTTCGTCACGTCGGCCGCCGTGCCGGACGGCATCGACCCCGCGACGGTGCCCAAACCGATGGCGGCAGACGTTGCCGACCACGTCGCCTCGGTCGTGCTCTTCGGCATGCCCAACGTCCGGGCGATGAACTTCCTCAACGAACCGCCGGTCGCGATCGGCCCGCTGTACCAGTCGAAGACGATCAAGGTGTGCGCCCCCGAAGACCCGGTCTGCTCCGACGGGATGAACTTCGCCGCCCACGACACCTACGCGTCCGGCGGCGAGATGATCGAAAAGGGAGCGGCTTTCGCGGCCGCCCGCCTCAACGGCAACCCCGCCGCCGCTCCCGTCGGGACTCCCGGGGGCTTCGGCAGCTGATCAGCCTTTGGGCGCCCGGCCGGCGCCCGCGGTGATCGCCTCGTTGAAAACGGGATAGATCTCGTCGTACGCGCCGTCGCGTTCGGCGAACCGGAATCCCTTGACGCGCTCGACGAGGATCTCGTCGGCGTCGGGCTGCCGCTGCAGCAGCGTCATCGTCTCGTTGATGTAGGCATCCAGGGGCATGGCGTCGGCGTGGAAGCCCCGCTCGCCCTGCAGCGCGGTCTGCACCTGCGGCGGGACGATCTCGATCACCCGGACGGCCGTCCCGCGCAGCTGGAAACGCAGCGACTGGGTGTAGGAATGCAGCGCGGCCTTGGTGGCGCAGTACGTCGGCGTGAGCGCGCTGGGCAGGAACGCCAGCCCCGACGTGACGTTGAGGATCGCCGCCCGCGGCTTCTTCAGCAGCGACGGCAACAGCGCCGCGGTGAGCCGGATCGGGCCCAGCAGGTTGATCGCCACCGTCTGCTCCGCCGTGCTCGGGCCGCTGGTGGTGAGGTCCTCGACGCGCTGGATGCCGGCGTTGTTGACGACGACGTTGAGGTCCGGGAAATGGTCGGTCACCTCGGTGGCGAAGCGGCGGATGTCGGCCGGATCGCCCTGATCCAACGATAGGGTCTGAATGCCCGGGTTCGCCTCGGCCACGGCCTGCAGCGGCTCCCGGCGCCGCCCCGCGATGACGACCGTGTTGCCCAGGCGGTGCAACGACTCGGCCAGGCCGCGGCCGATTCCGGTGCCGCCTCCGGTGACCAGCACCGTGTTGCCCGTCATCTGCATGGCCGCTCTCCTTCGGATTCCACTGCGCCGGCCCTCGACCGACGTAGCGGATGCCCCGATGCGCGACCGGCTAACCACCCATCTTCGCGCGGCAGCAGCCCGCGGCGGGAGATGCGGTTATGCCGGGCGGTTGTGCAGCCGGCGGGGGTCGATGCCCGCGCGCCGCCACGCCCGGGCCGCCCACGGCATGTAGATGACCGTCAGAGGCAGCCGGTTGATGAGCGGGTTGAGCGCGCGCATCGCCGCGGCGAACCGCTGGAATCGCCTCTCCTTCTTGGCATTCCAGTCCAGCTGGCACACCTCGCGCATCTGTGGCGGCAGGGTCCCGACCAGGACCAGGCGGGTGTAGGCGTTGAGCGGCGCCGACAGCACCCGCCACAGCGGCCGGGGAATCCGGCGCGGGCCCGGGATCCCTTTGCGGATGTAGCCGGTGCCGTACAGGACCGTCTTGTGGGGCACGAACCGCTCGAGCATCTCCTCCCAGTAGGCGACGAACTCGTCGTACGTCTGCGGTTGCCCGCGGTCGCTGACGCCGTAGAGGGCGTACCACACCTTGCCCTCGTAGAAGATCTGCTCCTTTTCCTCGCGCGACAAGCGGCGGATGAACGTATCGGTGTTGTAGATGACCTGGTCGACGAAGGTGGCGTGCGCCCAGTAGAACAACTCCGGATTGAGCGCGTGATACCGCGAGCCGTCGCTGATCGTGCCTTTGATCGGCTTGTGGAAGTCGCGGACCTTGCGGCCCCACTCGTGCGGGTCGTCGGAGTACACGGTCTTCATCAGGGGCGGGGCGGTGCGCCTGGCCCGGCCCAGCGTGTCGCTGAAGACGACCGAGTGATCCAGCACGCCCTGGGCGAGCTGCTCGATGCAGTTCTCGACGCCCGCCGTGCGCTGGAACCCGAAGAACTGGGTGCGGTGATCGCCGTAGAACTTCCACGTCAGCGACTCGGGCCCGAGCCGGGGGGCGGCGTCGTTCTCGTCGAGCGGCATCGGCTCGGCCTCGCGGACCCCGCTGTCGAAGCGGGCACCCGCGGACGTCCCGTGCTGGGCGGTCATTGCCGAACTCCTCGTGAGCCTGTGCACCAGAGACACAAACTAGTATCTTTGTGTCAAAGCCTACCAACCCGTCGTCTGAGCCCGCAAAAGCAGGGGGACCATGCCCACGGAGGTCACTGCGGTCACCGATCTCGAGCGCACCATCCTCGATACCGCGCGGGCGGTCTTCGAGACCTACGGCGTGCGCCGCGCGAACATCGAGGACGTCGCCGCCCGTGCCGGGGTCAGCCGCAGCACGATCTATCGGCGGTTTCCGAGCAAGGACGATCTGCTCGAGCATGTGGTACGGCGCGAGGCCGAGCTCTTCTTCGGCACGCTCGACCGGGCCACCGCGGGCTGCACCCCGCAGCAGGCGGTGATCGAGGCGTTCGCGCTCGGGGTGCGCCTGGTTCAAGACTCGCCGCTGTATTCGCGGATCGTCGAAAGCGAGCCCGAGCTGCTGGGCATGTTCTCGCGATCGCACGTCTTCCCGATCCGGCGGTTCGCCGACGGGATCGCCCATACCCTTCGGCGCTGCGGGACCGACATCCCCGAGCCGGACCTGGCCAACATCGCCGACATCCTGCTGCGCGTCGCGCTGGGCATCATCGTGTTCCCCACCGACCGGCTGGACACCTCGGATCCCGCGGCGGTGCGCGACTACGCCGCTCGCTACCTGGTCCCGATCGTCGGCCGCTGAGGGTTCGTCTTGTCGGTCCCCTGATCTAGCCTGATAGCCGTGTCTGGGTTTCCAGGGGCGCGACGAACGCGGTATGCCAGTTGCGGCGACACGGACATCGCCTATCAGGTGTTCGGCGAGGGGCCGATAGACCTGGTCCTGCTGCCCGGGCCGTCGATTCCGATCGACTCGGTCGACGCCGAGCCGTCGATGTACCGCTTCCACCGACGGCTGGCGTCGTTCGCGCGGGTCATCAGGCTGGACCAGCGCGGGATCGGGCTGTCGTCGCGCGTTCCCTCGGTGGACGTGATCGGGCCCGAGTTCTGGGCCAAGGACGTCGTCGCGGTCATGAATGCCGTCGGGTGCGAGCGGGCGACGGTGGTGGCGCCGAGCTTCACCTCGATGACCGGGCTCGTGCTGGCGGCCGAGCATCCCGACCGGGTCAGCAGCCTTGTCGTCATCAACGGCGCGGCCCGCACCATGTACGCGCCCGACTACCCGATGGGCGCGCACGTCGACACCGTCGACCCGTACACCACCGTCGCGGTCGATCCCGACGCCGTCGATCAAGGCTTCGACATGCTCGGCATCATCGCGCCCAGCGTCGCCCGCGACGACGCGTTCCGCACCTGGTGGGACGCGGCCGGCAACCGCGCCGCCTCGCCCAGCATGGCCCGCGCGATGATTTTGGCGGTCCGCAACTGCGACGTGCGCCACGCGCTGCCGCGCATCACCGCGCCGACGCTGATCCTGCACCGGGCCGGCTCCAGCTTCACCCCCGTCGCACACGGCCAATACCTCGCCGAGCAGATCCCTGGAGCGCGGCTGGTCGAACTACCCGGCGAGGACACCCTGTACTGGGTCGGCAACACCGGTCCGATGCTGGACGAGATCGAAGAGTTCATCACCGGCATGCGCGGCGGCTCGGACGCCGAACGGCTGCTCACCACGATCGTGTTCACCGACATCGTCGGCTCCACCGAGCGGGCCGCGCTGCTCGGCGACCACCGCTGGCGCGACCTGCTGGACAACCACGACACCATCATTCGCCACGAGCTGCAGCGCTACGGCGGGCGTGAAGTCAACACGGCCGGTGACGGATTCGTCGCCACGTTCTCCAGCCCCAGCGCGGCGCTCGCCTGCGCCGACGACATCGTCGACGCGGTGCGGGTGCTGGGCATCGAGGTGCGGGTGGGCATCCACGCGGGCGAGGTGGAGGTGCGCGGCGCGGCGAAAAGCGACGTCGCCGGGATGGCCGTCCACATCGGCGCGCGGGTGGCGGCGCTGGCCGGGCCCAGCGAGGTGCTGGTGTCCTCGACGGTGCGTGACATCGTCACCGGCTCGCGGCACCGGTTCGCCGATCGCGGCGAGAGCGCGCTCAAGGGGGTGCCGGGCGAGTGGCGCCTGTGCGCCCTGGTCCGCGAGCGCGCGGTGGCCAGGCGGTAAGAAGGTGTCTATGACCTCTTCTACGAGCGATGTGCATGTCTGGCTGCCGCCCGCGCTGCGACGAGCGATGGAGCTGCTCGCCGACCCGCCCGCGGACCCCGACGTCAGCAAGGGCTACCTGGACCTGCTCGGCGCATCGGCCGGGGACGACGCCGTCGAGAAGAACACCGGCCCGATCCAGGCGGCGTGGGCCTCGCCGATCGGGTCGATGCTGTACGACAACGCCCAGGCCCTGTCGCGCCGGCTGCTCAGCGCATGGCGGTTGCCCATCGAGTGGTTACACATCCCGCCGGGTGGCGTGGCGCTGGACGTCGGCTCGGGTCCCGGCAACGTCACCGCGTCGCTGGCCCGCGCGGCCGGCCCTGGGGCGCTGGCCCTCGGCGTCGACATCTCCGAGCCCATGCTGGCCCGCGCCGTGCGCAGCGAAGCGGGGCCGCAGGTCGGCTTCATCCGGGCCGACGCGCAGCGACTTCCCCTGCGCGACAACACCGTCGACGCGGCGGTCTCGCTGGCCGTTCTGCAACTGATCCCGAATCCGGCTACCACCCTTGCCGAGATCGCCCGGGTGTTGCGGCCCGGGGGACGGCTCGCGGTCATGGTCCCCACCGCCGGCCGCGCCGCGCGGTTTTGGCAGCTGCTGCCCAACGCCGGAGCGCGCGCGTTCGACGACGACGAGATCGGCGACATCCTGGAAAGCAACGGCTTCGCCAGCGTGCGGGTCAAAAATGTCGGCACGTTCCAGTGGGTGCGCGGCAAAAAGGGCTGAGTCTCAGGCTTCCCCGTCGGAGGCCTGGGCGAGCACGGCGAGCCGGTCCATCGACTCGCGCAGCATGTCGGTCGTCGTCGAGCTCGCCCTGGCCAACCGCGTGCTGTCGGTCAATTCCGTCCAGTCATAGGTGTGGGTCACGCTGGTGAGGCTCGGGTTGATCGGGCTGAGCTCCCAGCGCCAAAGGTGGCCGGGCGGCGGCCTATTGGGCTCGGCCGGGCGCCAGGCGATCCTGCTGCCCTCGATGAATTCCACGACGTGGTTCTCCCGCACGGCACCGATGGTCAATGTCGTTTTGAACACGTCACCGACCTGGCGCACGCGCTGACCCGGGGCGGCCGAGGCAAGGTTGTCGTTGCCGTCCCAGCTCGGCTGGCGGGCGGGATCGGCGATCAGTTCGAAGATCCGATCGGCGCTGGCCGCGATGACGCGGGTCGCGCTCACGATGCGTTCCGGCGGTTCCATGCCGCTATCCAAGCACGCCTCAGCCCACGCGGAGCGCCTCGACCGGCCCGGACAGGGCGGCCTTCGTGTGGCGCGTGTCGCCGTCGGCCAGCACCTCGGCGTCCCCCCGCTCGATGCCGTCGACGATTTGGCGCGCCACGTGCCGCGGGTCGTTCTTGGGCACGTCGAATCCGGAGGTCATGTCCGTCTCGGTGAAGCCCAGGTGCACGCCGGTGACCAGCGTGCCCTGCTTTTCGAGCTCGATGCGCAACGAGTTCGTCGCCGACCACAGTGCCGCCTTGGAGTCCCCGTAGCCGCCAAAACCGGCCAACCAGGACAGGATGGACGCGATGTCGACCAGCGCCCCGCCGCCGTTGCCGGCCAGGATCGGCGCGAACGCCTTGGCCACGCGCAGCGCGCCGAAGTAGTTCGTCTCGAACACAGCGCGGACCTCCTCGATGTCGCTGCTGAGCAATGTCGACGCCCCGATGATGCCGGCGTTGTTGATCACGATGTCGGCGTCGGGCGCCGTAACCGCCAGGGCGGCAACCGAATCCGGCTTGGTGACGTCCAATTCGACACTGACCACCCGAGGATCCTCGCTGGGCTTCGGCGCCCGCGCGGTGGCGTACACCTTGGCCGCGCCGCGCCGCAGGAGCTCGTCCACGATGGACCTGCCGAGACCGCGCTGCCCGCCGGTGACCACGACCGTCGCCCCTTGGATGTTGACCATGACCGGTGCTCCTTGACATAGGTGAAAGTGTTTAGCCTACGTCAGGCTAGTGGACTACATGGACACAATCAAGTAGCTTTTGGATATGTCCGGGCGATGGCGTGCGTCACAGCGGTACGGGATCGCACCGGCGCCCGGGGGCTTGGCGCTGGTTCAGGACTTCCTCAACACCGCTGGTATCGAGGGGTACGGGCCGGATCTGCTGGCGGACACCGCGCTTGCCGGGGACTGGGCGGCCGGCGCGGTGCGGGCGTGGTCGATCGCGCGCGGCCACCAACTGCGGCCGCCCCCGCTCGGCGCCGCGGATGTGGCGAAGCTTCGGGCCCTGCGCGACGCGATCGCGGCGCTGGTCACCGGGGGACCCCCGACCGGGAGAGGGGCCGGCACCGTCGCCGCGACGCCTGCGTCGTTGACGCTGTCGCGGACCGGCGAGGTCCGGCTCGAACCCGCCGGCACCGGCTGGCGGTGGCTGGCGTCGGCGCTGTGGGCAGAAGTTCTGCTGAGCCAGCACGCCGACACCTGGCGGCGGCTCAAGCGCTGCCACAACCCCCGGTGCGCGTCCACCTTCTACGACCGCTCGAAGAACAACAGCGGCGTCTGGCACGACGTGAAGACGTGTGGCAATGCCGCGAACCTGCGGGCTTCCCGCGCCCGCAGACGCGAGCGCGCGCAGCGTCAGCCGGGCTAGTCGGCCGGGCCCGCACCCCCCGCGTCAGCAGCGCTCGTCGCCCCGACGCATGATCGGGGGTTTGGAATCCGCTTGGCGCGGTTCGGCTCTCAGCAACGCTTGTAAGGCCTCGCGCGCGCGGGCGCCGAGATGGGTCGGCGCCTGACTCAGCCTGTCCTGCAGTGTCGGCACGGTTCACCCCTCACTCTGTTCGGCCGGTTGGTCTCAATTGAATTGCATCGGGCCCGCCTTACGGCCGCGCCGCGCCGCGGTGAACGTCACGAAAAGCCGTTTTGTGGCGTTACGCACATTCGGCGGCGCACCGCCCGACTCGTCACACCCCGGCGTTGAACCGGCGCACATACCCGACCAGGCGGCGCGCCGGCAGCGCCCTCGGCCAGTCATCGGCACGGAAGTAGGCGTCGGTCCCGCCGTCGACGAAAACAACGCTGCCGCAAAGGAAGTCGGCCGAGTCTGACAGCATGAAACATATCCAGGCGGCCAGCTGCCCGGCGTCGCCGAAGCCACCGACCGGAACCGGGAACGACCGGACCGCCTTGGCCTGCCTGGGATCGGCCAGCTGTGCTTCCAGCAGCGGGGTCATGATCGCCCCGGGCGCCAGCGCGTTCAAGCGCACCCCGGATCCCGCCCAGTCCGGCAGCACCGCATGCCGGCGCACCCACCGGCTGACCGCGATCTTCGACGCCGCATACATCATCGTCGGCGCGCCCGGGCCGAACAGCCGCACCGATCGCACCGCCTTGTCCGCGTCGTGCGCGAGCAAGGCCCGCACGGTCCGTCCGGGCACGGCGGGCACCGTGGTCGTGGAATTGCTGGAGATGACGACGGCTTTGCCGCGGTCGGCCGCGGCCAGCGCGGGCCGCAGGGCGACGAGCAGCTCGACGACCCCGAGGTAGTTGACCTGCGCGATCTGGCGGGGCCGATCCCGGCCCGGGCTGGGGCCCACGCCGGCGGCCAGCACGGCGCCGTCAAGGCTGCCGCCGCACGCCGCCAGGACGCCGTCGGCGGCGCCGGCGCGGCCGTGTGGCGTCGACAGGTCCGCGACGATGTCGGCGTCTTTGACGTCGATGCCGATCACGGTGTGCCCGTCGGCGCGCAGCCGCTGCGCGGCCTCGCGGCCCATCCCGGAGGCCGACCCGCTGATCGCGTAGGTGCCCATTGGAGTCTCCGTTCCTCGTGGCGCAGTATGCCCGCCGTCCGCTCGCGCAGCACTGTTAGGTTATCTATGTGTCTGACCCGGAGCTCTGCGCCGACCACCGCCGGCTCGAATCGGTTTACGTGCCGCTGGCCGAGTCCATTCGCCGGCTCATCGACGTCAGCATCCGCAGCGAGGCCGACCCCGCGACGGTGGCCGCCGCGCGGGCGAAGATCGACCGTGCCGCGGACGAATTGAGCCAGGCCCTGCGGCCGTTATCCTTCGGGGTGCGCCGCACGCCCGAGGGCCAGAACATCGCCTGGGGCAACGTCGTGGTCGGTGCGCGCAACCCGGTGGCTCCGCCGCTGGTGATGCACCACGAACCCGACGGGCTGGTGTGGTCGGAATTCGTTCTCGGCGCGGCCTACGAGGGCCCACCGGAGCACGTCCATGGCGGTGTCTCTGCACTGATCCTCGACCACGTGCTGGGCGCCACGGCCCACCAGCCAGGCCGGCCGGCCTACACGGGCACCCTGACCCTGCGCTACCGGCGCCGCACCCCGCTCGGCCGGCCGCTGCGCGCGCAGGCCCACGTCGAGCGCACCGAGGGCGCCAAGACGTTCGCCGTGGGCCACATCGCCGACGAGCACGGCGTGACCGTCGAGGCCGAGGGCGTCTTCATCCACCCCAAGCGGACACTGGCGTGACCGCGCCCGTCAGGTCGGGGCCGCCGCGCGCTCGACGTCGAGGAGTTGCTCCCCTTTGCGCTCCTCGTCGTAGGCCTTGCGGCCGCCCCGGAGGCCGAACAACCGTTTGGAAACCAGCAGATAGATGACGGCGGCCACGTTGATCGTGAACGTGACCACGCGGGTCATCGTGATGCCCTTGGCCAGGTCATGGATCTCGAGCGGCAAGAAAACCGAGGTCGCCACTACCGCAAAGTACTCGCCCCAGCGCTTGAGCAGCCACAGGCCGACGGCCTCGACGACCTCGATCAGCGCGTAGCCGGCCAGCATCAGGGTCAGCAGGGCCAGGGTGGATGGCTTGGCGGCCAGCGCCTTCTCCAGCTCGTGCACGATCGTCATCTGGTCGACCTTGAACCCTGCGGCGCGAAAGATCGGCAGGTCGCGGTCCAGGGTCTCCTGGATGGCCCCGCGCGCCCCGCGGAATTTCCACACCGCGTACGCCGCCAGCGCGATCACCACCGCGCGGAACAATCGTTCGACCGCGAGCGCCCTGATGATGATCGCCTGGCGTAACGCCTTGCCGCGCATGATCATCGGCGCGTCTTGCGCATCCCCCCGCCCGTGCGGTGCGCCGACGACGAATTCCTCGCAGCGCAGGCAGCGCCAGACTTCGCCCAGCCCCGTGGTGCCACTGAGGCGGTCGGCCAGCGCCTCATCGTCCGGCGCGTAGGTGACATGGCCCGCGAGCGCGCAGGTGACCAATTCCCACCGGTTGCCGCCGCGATCTTTGCGCATGGCCGATCATCGACTGCCGACGGCGCACCATGCAAGGGGGCGCGCACGACGGGACATCAGAAGCGGGCCTAGAAGCGGGCCCTGGTCCGTGGGCGCCGGGCGGTCGGGCTCACCGCGCCGAGCAGCGCGGTGAACTCGGCGACCGGGATCTCGTCCAGGCGGTCGACCGCGGCGACGATGTCGGCCCGCAGCGCTTGCCCGCAGAATGGTTCGGCGAGCCAGCCGAATTTGTCGACGACGCGTGCCCAGGACAGCGCCCGGGTGGGCGATCCTTCGTAATCGCTCTGTTCGCAGTGGAATTCCCGCCCGTCGCGGGTGACCACGTGCACGCGGATCGCCGTGCGTTGCGGGTAGTCCGCGGTCAGGTCGGCGGCGGCCCGGACCTCCACCCGCGCCAGCAGGTCCTGCACGTCGCCGCGCAGCACCCGTTCGGTCTCGAGCTGTTCGGGACCGACGCCGCCGTCGAGCAGCGCCACCGCACTGAGGTATTTCAGGTTGTAGTCGGCCTGCTCCTTGGTATTGGGGTGATCCTTGTCGCCGTAGGCTCCCCCGCCGGCGAAGTCGTAGGCGCCCTGGAAGACCTCGAGGTTGACCCGCGCGACGTCCTCGCCGCGCAATCCGTTGTCGGTGCGGATTGCCAGGACCGCGTCGATGACGGCCTGCCCGTGGATAAGTGCGCAGTACTGCTTGAGGTAGGTCTGCTGCACGCAGGCCAGCGCGCGGTCGGCGGTTTGGAAATCGACGGGCTGATCGAGGAGTTGCGCCAGGCCGTGCGGTCCCTCGAACAGCGACCTGGGTCCGGTGATGCCGCGGGCCGCCAGCAGCGTCGTGTACACCGCCCGCATGCCGGTGATCGCCGGGGAGATGCCCTTCCAGTTCGAGACCGGCTCGGCGTGCACGGTGGCGAGCGAGACGTTGTCCGCGGCGGCGGCGGCGATGGCGTTGGCGGTCTTTTCGGCGTCGAGCCCGAGCAGTTTCGCCGATCCGGCCGCGACCGACATCGCCAGTTGCAGCGCGTGATTGAGGCCGCGCGCCATAAGGGGAACCTGGGCGCTGAACCGGCATTGCACCTCGTAGGCGACCGCGAGGGCCAGCAGGAAGTCCGCGCCGCCTGCGCCGACGTGCTCGGCCACGGCCAGCACCGCACCCAAATTGTCGGCGGGATGGCACAGTCCGCCCACCGTCAGGTAGGTGTCGAGCAGGTCGGGGTAGCGCACCAGCACCGCGTTGAAAAACGCGGCCTGGTCGACCGATGCCCGCCCGCCCCCGACGAGTGTTGCGGTCGGGGCGCCGCCGAACTGCGCGGTGTGTTCACGGATGGTGGCGATCAGCTCGCCGTCCAGCGAGCCGACGGCGCAGGCCACGCTGTCCAGCACGTTGCGTTTCAGCGACGCGCGCGCCGGCCCGCTCAGGTCCGCCGGCTCGGCGCCGACCACGAAGCCGGCGAGGTCGTCCACAACGTAGTCCCGCGACACAGCTATCCGCTCAGCATCCGGTATTGGGCGGCCACCTGCTGGTGTGCGTTGTCGAGTTGCCGCGCAACGGTTTTGATCGTGTACCGGTCCGTCGCGGCCAGGCACCAATAGCGGGGCACCAGCCCGTTGGACCCCGCGACACGCGTGCAGCGGCTCTGCGGCAGCCCCGGCACCGGCGAAGCCGGTTGGGCCGCAGTGGTTTTCGCCGCGATGTCGCTGTAGGCCCCGGCGAGCGTCTGCGCGGCGGCGGGATCCTTAGCCTGGTACACGGCGGTCAGGTTCGTCGCCACGTAGTCCACGCCGGCGGCCGACAGCGCGGCCCCGACCTGGACTGGGTTGTCTTCCAGGTGCAGTGCGCCCGCCGCCTCGTAGGCGGCCCCGGACATCTGGGTGACTTGATCGGCGGGTAGCGGCAGGGTGCGGGCCACGAGCCCGGTGGGGTCCAGCGGCAAAGTGGCGAATTGGTTGGCGTCGGTGGGCCGGAACGCGTCGATCAGCGGCACTTGCAGGTCCAGCACGCGCGCGGCCAGCGGCGCCTCGCAGTCGGGCCCGGCGGTGCAGCGCACGACTTGGGCGAGAACGTAGGGGCCGTGCGCGGTGAAGGCCGACAACTCCCGCACCATCTGGGTGCCGTCCTGGAAGGTCAGCACCGCCCCGGCGGCATCGGGGTGACCGGGAATGGGCAGCTCCTGCTCCGGCTCGGTCACGATCGGGGTGACGTCGGGGACGCGGGGCATGTGCATCGCCCGGTCGTGCATGCCCTGCGCGGCCGACGTCGCCGCGGCCGCGCTGGCGAAGCGCAGGACCGCGTTGCGCAGCGACATCTGCGGATTGGGGCCAGGTGTCTGCCGCTCGGACATGAACCCGACCACGAACGGGAGGTGGTAGGCGCCGCCGGCGATCGGCGCCCACGTGACGTGGGAGAACTGGTCGATGTCTTTGATCACCGTGGCCGCGAAGTTGGAGCCCGGGGTGGACAGCGACGCGTCGGCCTGCCAGGGCCCGACGACGTAGGCGGCCATGCGGCGGCCCTCGACGAGCCGCCCGGCCTCCTCGGAACCGGCGTCGCCCAGTGGGGGCGCCGGGGCCGTGGGATAGTTGCCCGGGTCGAGCTGCGAAACGTTGACCGGCGCCGACGGCGTCGCCTGCGCTCGGGGGGCGGGTCGCGCGGTGCCCGCGACGGTCGCGTGGTGGCAGCCCACCAGGACGGCGGCGAGCAGTACCGCGAGTGCGATCCGTTTCGCCTGTCGCGCTGGCCGTTTCACGTCACTCACTATGGCGTGCTCATGGCTTGCAGATCTTCCAACCGTCTTCGAGCTTGAGCGGCAGGCTCACTGAGCGGAAGCCCAGGGCCTCGTTCTGGGCGTCCATCGTCGCGGTAGCCGTGTCGCCGGTGACCGCGACCGAGGTGACCTTGACCGTGGTGAGGCCGTTCTGGACGCGCGTCTTTTTCAGGTAATCCATGGTGGGGCCGGTGAATTCGGCCCGCATCGCCGCGCACATCAGTTCGGTGTAGGCGTCCCAATTCTGGGTGTTGTAGGCGTCCTGAAACGCCATGACGGTCTGGCGTATCTGGTCTTCGGCGGACTCCGTCGTCGGGGGTGGCTGCGCGGCGGGCGGATTGGCCGGGGCCGCGGTCCCCGCCGGTGCCGGGGCGCTGCTGCGCGGTGACACCGCGGTGCCGGCGGTCACGGTCGAGCAGGAGGCCACCATCGCGGCGGCGGCCAGCGCGGCGGTGGCCGTGGCGAATTTCGTTGCCGTCGCGGTCATTTCTCCCACCCCTTCATTGGCGAGGCACCTTGGCGGCGGTCGCGGTGACGAGTGCCGCGACGTTGGCGCCACCGGTGCGGCATTGCCGGATGTCGATCAGGACGTTGCCGCGCACCTGGATGCCGTGCTGGCACGTACCGCCGCCGCCCCGCAGGGTGGCGGTCAAAGTGAGCACGCCGGAGGTGGTGGTCGGCTGGCCGAACTCCCACGCTTGCCCGGGCGCTCCCGGTTGGGTCACCGTGACGGCCTTGCCGCCGCACAAACCCCACTGTCCGCGCTGCATCATGTAGAACGGCCCGGCCTTGTCCGGCGGGAACGCGAGAACGGCCTGGGTGACGCTGCCCTGCCACGCCGTCTCGTTCAGGGCCCGCAGGTCCTGCACGGCCACCCCGGTGTAGCCACTCGTGCGGTACGTGGCCTGCTGCGCGGGCGCCCACGCGCCCACGCACTGCGGGTCGTCGAGGGTGGCGGAGTCGTCCAGCAGGGTGGTGCCGTCACGCTCGAGGACCAGGGGTCCCCCGCCGGTTCCGCTCGGGATCTGGGCGGACGTCAGCAGGATCGAGCGCAGCTGGGCGGTGGCGACGTCGGTGGCCGGCGGGCCCTGCGCGGCCGCCGGCACCGACCCCGATCCCGGGCCCGCGCCGGGTTCGCCACCCTGGTTCGCCGTTCCGCCGTCGGGCCAGGCGACGACGGTGACCGCGGCGGCGACGACCAGCACGATGCCGGCCAGCGCGGCGCCGATCAGGCCCCGCCGGCGGCGCCGCCCGGGCGGGCGCGGTCCGGGAGCCATCGTGCGCGCCCCGCTGTGCTGCCACCAGGGCGGCGCCGGGGAGCCGACGGGAGCGGGACCGACCGCCCCCCTCGGCACGGGCGGCAGCGGCGCGCGGCGGGCGGGGTCCCGCAGGGCGCCGGCGGCGGCCTCGGCGAGCTCTCCCGCCGAGCGGAACCGGGCCGCGGGGTCCTTGGCCATGGCGATGGCGATCACCTGATCCAGCGCGGCGGGCAGCGACGGGATCGCGTCGGTCACCCGCGGCGGCGGGCTGAACAGGTGCGCCATCATCACCGCGGCCGCGCCGTTGCTGGCCGGGAACGGCGTCTGGCCCGTCAGCAGCCGGAACAACGCGCACCCCAGCGAGTAGATGTCGACGCGGCCGTCGATCGGTGCATTCGACAGCACCTCCGGCGCCGCATAGGCGACGGTGGCCATCACCGAGCCGGTCGCGGTCAGGCCGACGTCGTCGAAGGCGCGGGCAATTCCGAAGTCGCCCAGCAGGACTCGCTCGTCGGGTCCCGCCGGCCCCGACAGCAGAAAGTTGCCCGGCTTGATGTCGCGGTGCACCACGTTGTGGGCGTGGGCGAAGTCGAGCGCCCTGGCCACCTGCGCGACGACGTGCACGGCGCGCTGCGGGGCCATGGTCCCGTCGCGCAGCGCGGCGTCGGCGTCGATGCCGTCGACGAACTGCATCGCGATCCACAGCTGGCCGTCCTCGGTCTGCCCGCGGCTGTAGACGGAGACGATCTGGGGGTGCTCGAGCGAGGCCGCCATGTCGGCCTCGCGGATGAATCGGGCCCGGAAGTCGGGATCACGGGACAGTTCCGCGGAGAGCACCTTCAGCGCGGTCTGCCGCGGCAGGTTGGGGTCGGCGGCCAGGTACACCGTGCCCATGCCCCCGGCTCCCAGCACCCGCTCGATGCGGTACCCGCAAACCACCGACCCGCTCGTCAGCACAGAAACACCCTACGGTCGCCCCCATATGTCCGTATTGCCAAACTAGACGGCCCGCGCCTGGGATTCGGCGATGGCCGCCGTTTCGTCGGTGAGCTTCCTGCCGATGACCCGGACCTGCCGCGCGCTCAACGGGCACAGCGGATGCACGGCCAGCATCAGGGCCACCCGGCCGCGATCGTCGAACACCGGCGCGGCGATCGTGACGACCGGCTGCTTGCGCCGGCCCGGGTTGTCGTCGGAGAGGAAGCCGATGGTGCTGAACTCGACGAGCAGCTGGTCCAGGATGTGTCGCACCGGGGTCGGCATCTCGTGGCTGTCGAGCGTGCCGACGACCTGGACGGCCTGCGCCAGCGCCGGCGTCGTCCAGTCGACGTCGAACCCACGCTCGCGCGTGTGCTCCAGGACGCGTTCGAGACGCTGCGCGCGGTCGGCGTTGGTGCCCGCACCGCGGCGGATCCACGCCCGCTGCTCCTCCTCGGTGTCCCAGGCCGCCAGCGCGACACCGAACGGCGGCGCGTAGGGAATGCGATCACCCGGGATGCCGGCCGGCTGCGTGGCGGGATCACCCTCGAAGGCGGTGACCACCAACGAATCACCGAATCGTTCGACGACGGAGCCCGCGTAGCCGACGTCGCGCGAGAGCCGCAGCGCCGCGGCGCGGGCGGCATGCGCGAGCGGGCGCGCGGTGTCGGTGCGCGCGGCCACCACGGCCAGGGCGGGGCCGAGGGCAAACGTCTTCGCGACGGGGTCGCGGCTGGCCCAGCCGCGGTCGCACAGCGTCTTGAGGATCGCGTGTGCCGTCGCCTGGGTGAGGTCGAGCTCGCGCACGATGTCGGAGAACCGCAGGCGCGCGTGCGCCGACCGCGCGAGGAGCTCGACAACGTCGAGCACCCGGGAGGTCGGCGCCGACGGCGATCCGCGAATGGCTTGACTCCCTTACGGCGAGCTTCCTACAGTTATGCCGAACATTCGAGATTTTATATCGATTATTCGAGAAAACAAGCGAGGCTTCGTTTGCGCGCAGTTGTGTTGAGAGACGGCCGGCTGGGGGTCCGCGAGACAGCCGACCCCGCGCCGGGCACGGGCGAATTGCTGCTGCGGACGCTGTGCACCGCGATCTGCGCGTCCGACGTGCACTTCATGGACCACCCCGAATTGGCGGTGGACGATCCGACGGGCCGGTCGCTGTACGACGCCGACCGCGACATCGTGCTCGGCCACGAGTTCGTCGGCGAGGTCGTCGGGCACGGGCCCGGCTGCACCGATCGGTTCCCGGTCGGCACGCGGGTGACGTCGATCCCGATTCGGCTGGTCGACGGCGGCGCCGGCGGCATGCGCATCATCGGTCAGCACCCGGAGGCGCAGGGCAGCTTCGCCGAGCTGCTGGTGATTTCCGAGGCGGCCGCCAAGGCGGTCCCGGGCGACGTCTCCGCCGACGCGGTCGCGCTGACCGATGCGTTCGCCGTCGGCGAGTTCTACGTGCGCTCGGCGCAGCTCCAGCCCGGCGAGATTCCCGTCGTCATCGGCGCCGGTGCGATCGGCCTGTCGGCGGTCGCCGCGCTGGCCAACCGCGGCGTCGACCCGATCATCGTGGCCGACTACAAGGCCGACCGCCGCGCGCTGGCCCGCGATCGCTTCGGCGCGCACGTCCTCGTCGACCCCGCCGAGAAGTCGGCGTTCGACGCGTTCCGGCAGATGCGCGGCGAGCGCGGAATGCCCGGTCCCGCTGTGATATTCGAATGCGTCGGCGCCGCGGGGCTGCTGCAGAGCATCGTCGAATCGGCCGAGATGGCCACCCGGATCTATTGCGCGGGCGGCTGGTACACCGGCGACACGCTGGACGTCACCACCGCCACCCGCCAGGGCGTCACGATCCAGTTCGGCGGCGGCCCGCACCCGCAGGACTGGTACGGAACGCTGGACGCCATCGCGTCGGGGCGGCTGGACCCGCTGCCCAGCGTCGGCAGCATCATCGGTCTGGACGAGGTCCCGGACGCGCTGGACCTGGCCCGCAAATCCGACGGCCCGCCGCGCATCGTGGTCCATCCGAACGGAGACATCCGATGACCGAACGCGAAGACCGCCAAGACATCTCGGAGCTGCTGGTGCGCTACGCCACCGGCATCGACCGGCGCGACTGGGCGCTGTTCCGGACCGTGTTCACCGACGACTGCGAACTCGACTACGGCGTGATCGGCGCGTGGCGGGGCGTCGACGCGGTCACCGATTTCATGGAACAGGTGCACGCCATGGCGGGGCACACCATGCACCGGCTGAGTAACCAGGCCATCACGCTCGACGGCGACCGCGCCACGGCGCGCACCTACATCGACGGCCTGATCATGGCCGGCGACAACACATCCGGCGTCAACGCGATCGGGTTCTACGACGACGAGATCGTCCGCACCGGAGCCGGGTGGCGCATCGTGCGCCGCCGCTACACCCAGGTGCGGCTGGTCACGGTCGGGGGCGATTGAGGTGACATTTGCGACCAGGTACGGGCCGTGGGCGCTGGTCGCCGGCGCCTCCGACGGCCTGGGCGCCGCGTTCGCCGCGGGGCTCGCCGAGCGCGGCGTCAACGTCGTCCTGCTGGCCCGCCGCCAGGCGGTACTGGAAGGGGTTGCGGCAGAAATCAACTCGCGGTTTTCGGTCGAGACACGAACCCTGGCGGTCGACCTTGCCGAGGCGGGCGCCGCGGCGGCGATCGCCGCGGCCACCGACGACCTCGAGATCGGGATGCTGGTGTACTGCGCGGGCGCCGATCCGAACTTCAAGCCGTTCCTCGATGTTCCGCTCGAAGCGGCCGAGGCGATGGTGCAGCGCAACTGCCTGGTGCCGATGCAGCTGTGCCATCACTTCGCGCCCGCGATGGTCACCCGCGGCAGCGGCGGCATCGTCATCTTCGGGTCCGGCGCCGGCCTGGCCGGCGGGCCCAACATGGTCGCCTACGGCGCCTCCAAGGCGTTCGACATGGTCCTCGCCGAGGCGCTGTGGGCCGAACTGCACGACAAGGGCGTCGACGTCCTGGGCCTCATCCTGGGCAAGACCAATACGCCCGCGTTGCGCGCACTCGAGCACAGCCGGGGGCAGATCGGCTCGCCCGACGACGTGCCGCCGGGGGCCGCCGCGGTCGAGGACGTCATCGCCGAGGCGTTCGCGAACCTGAGCAACGGCCCGACCTGGATGGTGGGCGAGGACATGCGCGCGGCCACGCAGATGATGGCGTCGCTGACCCGCAACCAGATCGTCGAACTCATGAAGCAGATGAGCGCCACGGCGATGGGGCCGGTGGACTGACGTTCCCGAGTGTAATTTCGCGACGCGCCACGCCGCTAAGCCGTCGTCGGATTCACTCTCGACACGCAGCCGCGCGCGGCCAGAAGGTTTGCCAAAGTTTCGGATCAGCCCGCCCGAACTTTCTGCATCGGTACGAGTAACCAGCAAAGACGGACCCCTGCCGGCCCATGCCGCAGCGACCTGCGACGTTGCTGGCCCGGTGTTCGACCGGTAACGTGGAAAAACAGTTCGCGACGGCAAGAAGAGCCGTTTCCAGACCGGCACCCCCTCCGATGAAGTGAAGGATGACGATGCTGGCCGCAGACAGGCCCGTTGCCGCGGTCCCCACGACACCGCGCGCGCGGCGGCTCACGTTGCTCCGTTCGGCGCTGATGACTGCGATATTCATGGCCCCGGCGGTCGTCATGCGGGTGGCGGGGCTACACGCGGATCCGGTCGCCGCCCTGCTGATCTTCGGCGCCGCGGTGGTGGCGGCCAGCTTCCTACTGGCCTGGGCCGCCGAGGCCGCCCAGATCGACGTCTCCGGCGGGCTGGCGATCGCGGTCCTCGCGCTGGTCGCGGTGCTGCCCGAGTACGCCGTCGACCTCTACTACGCGTACGCCTCCGGCCACAACGCCGAGTACACCCAGTACGCCGCGGCCAACATGACGGGATCCAACCGGTTGCTGATGGGCTTGGGCTGGCCCGTCGTGGTGTTGGTCAGCATGCTCGTGGCGCGAAAAGTCGGCGCCGGCAAATCCACCGGCCTGGCGCTGGAGCCCGCCAACCGCGTGGAGCTCGGGTTCCTGTTGTTCGCCGGTGTGGTCGCGTTCGCCATCCCGGCGAGCGGCGAAATCCACCTTGGGGTGGGCCTCGCGCTGCTGGGCTGGTTCGGCTATTACCTCTACAAGGTCAGCCATGGCGACGTCGAGGAACCCGACCTCATCGGCACCGCCGCCGCGCTCGGCGAGCTCCCCGACCGCGGCAGGCGCATCGCCGTCATCGGGCTGTTCGCCGTGTCGGGCGCGGTGATCCTGCTCTGCGCAAAGCCCTTCGCGGACAACCTGGTTGCCGCCGGCACCGAGCTGGGCATCGACCGCTTCCTGCTGGTCCAGTGGCTTGCCCCGCTGGCCTCCGAAGCCCCCGAGTTCATCATCGCGGTCATTTTCGCCAGCCGCGGCAACGGCACGGCGGCCATCGCCACGCTGATCTCGTCGAAGGTCAACCAGTGGACGCTGCTGATCGGGTCCTTGCCGGTGGCCCATGTGCTGGGCGGCGGCAAATTCTCCCTGGTGCTCGATTCGCGTCAGGTCGAGGAAGTGCTGCTGACGGCCACCCAGACCCTGATGGGGGTCGCGTTGATCCTGGGGTTGCGCTTCTCGCGCGCCGCGGCGTGGGCGCTGCTGGGATTGTTCCTCGTCCAGTTCCCGCTCGTCTCGACGCAGCAGCGGCTGGTGCTGTGCGGGGTCTACACCGCGATGGCCCTCGCCGGGCTGGTCATCAATCGCCGGCACCTGGTCGCAACCCTGCAGGCGCCTTTTGTCGGGAAAGCGATTCGGCACAGCGGTCACCCGCACCACGCACCCGACGAGTAGCTCCCAGCAACGCATCGGTACCGAGTTTTCCGCTGGTAAGCCACCGATTCGTGCCAATTGGGTTATGGTGCTCGCGTGGCTCGGGCATCCGAAGCCGAACAGGCGTGCGTGACGTGCGGCGCGCAGTTGCGCGCCACGGCGAAGTTCTGCGACGAGTGCGGCGCGCGGGTTGGACCGCCGGACAAGCCGGCGGAATACAAGCAGGTGACGGTGCTGTTCGCCGACGCCGTGCATTCGATGGACATCGCGGCCGCGGTCGGCGCCGAACGGTTGCGCGAGATCATGGCCGAGTTGGTGGAGCGGGCCTCGGCGGTGGTGCACCGATTCGGCGGCACGGTGGACAAGTTCACCGGGGACGGGATCATGGCGGTGTTCGGCGCGCCGGTTGCCTTGGAGGACCACGCTTTCCGCGCGTGCCTGGCGGCCCTGAGGCTGCAGGATGAGGCCGCACGCCTCGCCGCCGATGTCCATGACCGCGACGGCATCGACCTGAAGCTGCGGGTGGGCCTCAATTCGGGTCAGGTCATTGCCGGCGAAATCGGTTCGGGTGCACTGGGTTACACCGCGATCGGTGCGCAGGTGGGCATGGCCCAGCGGATGGAGTCGGTTGCGCCGCCCGGTGGGGTGATGCTCAGCGAGTCGACGGCCCGGCTGGTCGAAGACACCGCGACCCTCGCGACGCCGGAAAACGTCCGCATCAAAGGGTCCGAGGCTCCGGTGCCGGCCCGCCGCCTGATCGCGGCCGGGGGCGATCGGCGCAGCAGAACGGACCCCCGGCTGGTAGGCCGCAACTGGGAACTCAACACCATCGCCGGCCTCCTCGACGAGGCCACCGCTGGGAC
This sequence comes from Mycobacterium sp. NGS57, assembly GCF_059812405.1. NCBI lineage: Bacteria > Bacillati > Actinomycetota > Actinomycetes > Mycobacteriales > Mycobacteriaceae > Mycobacterium > Mycobacterium sp. NGS57. The sequence goes on from NZ_JCALCP010000007.1 coordinate 131,980, forward strand.
CGGCTGCGTCATCGGTGTCGTCGGCCCGGCGGGCATCGGTAAGAGCCGCACCGTCCGTGAATCGGAGGCGCTGGCGAAAAGCCGTGGCATGGAAGTCTTTACCACCTGCTGCGAGTCCCACACCAGCGACATCCCGTTCCACGCGGTGATTGGGCTGTTGCGGGCCGGGCTCGGCGTCGACGGGCTGGCCGGCGAGGCCGCACGCGCGCAACTCCGGGGACGATTTCCCAGTGCCGACGCCGAGGATCTGTGGCTGCTGGACGACCTGCTCGGCGTCGCCGACCCCGCAGTGGACGTGCCCAGCGTCGAAGGCGACGCCCGGCGGCGGCGCCTCACCGCGCTGGTCAACGCCGCATCGCTGGCCCGGACCGATCCCGTGCTGTACGTGATCGAGGACGCCCACTGGATCGACGAGGTCAGCGAGTCGATGCTGGCCGACTTCATGGCGGTGATTCGCCAAACCCCCTCGATAGTGCTGATCACCTATCGCCCCGAGTACCGCGGCGCGTTCACGGCGATCCCCGGGGCGCAGACGATCGCCTTGCGGCCGCTCAGCGCGGTGCAGACGACGGCGCTGATCGGCGAGTTGCTCGGCACCGATTCCTCGCTGGGCGAGCTGAGCGGCGTCATCGCCGAACGTGCCGGTGGCAACCCGTTTTTCGCCGAGGAGATCGTCCGCGACCTCGCCGAACGGGGCTCGATTCACGGCGAGCGCGGCTCCTACCTGCTCCGCGGCGACGCTGCCGACGCCGTGGTGCCGGCCACGTTGCAGGCCGTCATCGCTGCGCGCATCGACCGCCTGACCGCCGCGGCCAAACGCACGCTCGGTGCCGCGGCGGTCATCGGCTCGCGGTTCAGTCCGGATCTGGTTGCCGCCCTGGGTATCGACCCGGCCCTCGACGAGCTTGTCGCGGGTGAGCTGGTCGACCAGGTCGCCTTTACCCCGAAGAGCGAGTACGCGTTTCGGCATCCGCTGATCCGCTCCGTCGCGTACGAGTCGCAACTGAGAGCGGATCGGGCCGAGCTGCACCGGCGGCTGGCCGCAGTGATCGAGCAACACGAGCCGGATTCGACCGGCGAGAACGCGGCGCTGATCGCCGAACATCTCAAAGCGGCGGGGGACATGCACGCGGCTTTCGGGTGGTACATGCGCGCGGGGACGTGGTTGACTCATCGCGACCTCACTGCGGCACGTGCGAGTTGGCGGCATGCGCAAGACGTCGCGGACCGGCTGCCCGACACCGATACCGACCGAGCCGCAATGCGGATCTCACCGCGGACCTTGCTGTGCGCCAGTTCCTGGCTGGCCGGCGGCAGCATGGCCGACACCGGGTTCGACGAACTGCGCGACCTTGCCGACGCCGCCGGCGACAAGGTGTCGCTGGCCATGGCGATGGCCGGATGGGTGCCGGCGTTGATCACGCACGCCCGATTCCGCGAAGCATCGCGGTTGGGTTCCGAGCTCGAAACCCTGCTGGAGTCGCTCGGCGACGCGACCTTGACGCTTGGGCTGCTCTACAGCACGCTCGCCGCCAAGCTGCAATGCGGCGAGCTGGCCGACACCGTACGGCTGGCGCAACGGCTGATCGACCTGGCCGACGGTGACCCCAGCAAGGGCGATCTCATCGTCGGCTCTCCATTGGTGGGCACGATCATGCTGCGGGGCTGTGCGCGATGCGCGCTCGGAGACGCGGGTTGGAGAGCCGACGTGGACCAGGCCACCACGATGGTCCGTGCCTTCGAGCCCAGCTTGCGCGCGGTGATGCTGTTGTTCAGAAATTCGCTTATCTCGAACGGTGTATGGCTTCCGGGCGCGGCGGACCTGGAAGAGACAGCGGAGGTGCTCGCAATCGCCGAGCGATCCGGCGACAATCTGGCGCTGGCCTGCGCCCAGTACGTGCGCGGCGTGGTGCTCTTGTCCCTTGGCGGCCCTCGACGCGACGATGCCTTCCCGCTGATCGCGGCGGCACGTGAAGCCGCCCTGCAAGAGCGCTTCACGCTTTTGGTGGCCGTTTGGGCCGACAAGCACTTCGCTGACGAGAAGGCCCGCATCGGAGATTTCGACGGAGCGATCGAACTGTTGCGCCCGGCCATCGAACAGGAATACGCCTGCGCCGACATGATGTTGGTGGCGGCGACCACCGCCGCTCTGGTTCAAGCGTTGCTGCGCAGGAGTGGCAGGAAGGACCTTGCCGAAGCGCAGGCCGCTATCGATCGGCTGGCGGCGGTGCCTACCGAGCCCGGGTTCGTCTTGAATGAGCTGTGGCTGTTGCCGATGCGGGCTTTGGAGGCGCAGGCACGCGGCGACGACGCGGCCTACCGCGACTACCGCGACCGCTACCGCCTGATGGCGAATTCGCTTGGCTTCGAGGGGCATATCGCCTGGGCGCGGGAAATGGCCTGAATGCCATAACCCGGCTCCCCCTGAAATCGTGCTACGTATACGGTCCAGGGTTATGAATCGTGTATCGGTGATCACCGGCGGCGCGGGCGGGATGGGGCTGGCCACGGCCAGGATCGTCGGCCGCGACCACGCCCTGGTCCTCTGCGACGTCCGCCAGGACCGGTTGGCCGGCGCGGTCGCCACCCTGCAAGACCTCGGGATCTCTGCCACGGCCGTCCACTGCGACGTCACCGACCGGGGCGCGGTCGCGGACTTGCTCGACACCGCGAGCGGTCTCGGCGCGCTCGCCTCGGTGATTCACACCGCGGGGGTGAGCCCAAGCATGGGGCCTGCCGACTACATCCTGCGGACCAATGCCGTCGGCACCGTCAATGTCGGCGAGGCGTTTTACGCGATAGCACGCGAGGGCTGCGCGATCGTCAACGTCGCGTCGATGGCGGCCCACATGTTGCCCGCGGAAATCATTCCGACAGCGCAATTTCCGCTGGCGCTCGACGATCCCGATGCTTTCATGGACGCCATGCTGGCGGCGTGCGACATCGTCCCCGAGGACCTCCGGCCCGGCATCGCCTACGCCGTGAGCAAGAGCTTCGTGAGGTGGTACAGCCAGGCGCAGGCGGAGAGGTTCAACGCGCGTGGGTTGCGCATCGTCTCGGTTTCGCCGGGCTCCGTCGATACCGAGATGGGCCGGCTCGAGGAGCAGGCCGGTGCCGGCGCGATGGTCGCCGATGCCGCGGTCCCGCGGTGGGGCAAGCCCGAGGAGATGGCCGAGCTACTCGCCTTCTGCGCCAGCGACAAAGCGGGCTATCTCACCGGCACCGACATCCTCAACGACGGCGGGGTAATCGCCTCGATGACCGAGCGGGCCAGGGCGGCCGCGGCCGGCGGCTGACCCGCCGGCGCGGTGCACCCACTCGCGCGGCCGCAGCCGCCAGGTGCGGCGCGCGTATTCCAGCTCGGTGTACGGCCACTGGGTCACGATGCGGCCGGTGGGCGAACGGAAATAGCTGTCGCACAAGGTCCACACGGTGCGCTCCAGGTCCGCGGAAAGCGCTTCGTTGTAACGCCTTTCGGCCTCCGGACGCACGTCGACGTACCCGCCGCGGCGCGCCACCCGGCTCACGGCGCTGGCCACCAGCCGCGCCCCGGCCTCGAGTATGTAGACGATCGAGTTGCCCCCCTGGTTGGTATTGGGGCCGTACAGCATGAAGAAGTTCGGGAATCCGCCGACCGCGACACCCAGGTAGGCGCTCGGCTCGGCGCCCCAGAGCTCGTGCAGCCGCTGCCCGTCGACCCCGATGACGTCGATGCCCGACAGGTAGCGCGACGTCTCGAAGCCGGTGGCCAGCACGATGACGTCGGCGCCGACCGCCCGGCCGGTCGCGGTGATCACCGACCTCTCGGCGATCCGCGCGATGGGATCGGTGACCAGCTCGACGTTCTCGGCCTGCAACGCCCGGTAGTACTCGTCGCCCAGCAGCACCCGCTTGCAGCGGAACGGATAATCCGGCGTCAGCGCGCGGCGCAGCCCGGCGTCGGCCACGGTGCGCTCCAAAAACGACGACGCCACCTCGGTGCGCGCGGCCACCACCGGGTCGTCGGCGAAGGTCGCGGTGTTGTCGTGCTGAAATTTCCAGATCTGCCAACGCGTGCGGCGCACCGCCAACGGGTCGCACCGAAAGCGCGCCAATTCGGTTGCGCTGTAAGGTCGGTCGTCCTTGGGCACCATCCACGGCGGGGTGCGCTGAAACACCGTCACGCCTTCGGCGATCTTCGCGAGCTCCGGCACGACCTGCACCCCGCTGGCGCCGGTGCCGATCACCACCACGCTCTTGCCCGCCAATTCGACGCCGTGATCCCATTGCGCGGTGTGCATCAGCGTGCCGGCGAAGTCGGTCAGGCCCTCGATGTCGGGGAGCCTCGGTGCCCCGAACAGCCCGACGGCGCTGACGACGACGTCGGCGCTCAGCGTCGCGGCCTGGCCGGCGCGGTCCAGTTCGCAATCCCAGCGCCACGTGCCGGGGTTCCATCGCACCGAACGCACCTTCGTGCCCAGCATCAGGTGGCGGCGCAGATCGAAGCCGTCGGCCACGGACTCGAGGTAGGCCAGGATCTCGGGCTGCCGGGCGTAGGTGCGGGACCAGGACTTGTTGGGCGCGAACGAAAACGAGTACAGATGGCTCTGGATGTCGCACGCGGCGCCGGGGTAGGTGTTACGCCGCCAGGTGCCGCCGACCCCGTCGGCGCCGTCGACGATCGTCAGGTCGTCGATGCCGGCGCGGCGCAGCGCGACCGCAGCGCCCAGGCCGCCGAAGCCGGCCCCGATGATCGCCACCTTAGGCGAGCGTCCACGGCGGGTGGCTGCCCTCACCTTTCCCACCAGGTACTTCACGGCCCGGTCCCCGCGCCACGGATCTCGTAACCGTCCAGGTCCCCGTTCGCCCGCCACGCCTCCAGCATGTCGGCGTATTCGGTTGGCGCGCCGATGAAGAAGCTGCCCTGCCGGGTCTTGGCGTCGGCCTTTCCCTCCCGGTTGTAGTAGCCGGGGGTGCAGGTTTTGGCCCGCTCGGCGGTCGCGACGGAGCGGGCCACGACCATGTCGACCCAGGCGGCCTCGGCGGCCCCTGACGCCTCGACTTCGGTCACGCCGTGTTCGAGCGCCCACGCGATGATCCACGCGGCGTGGGTGGCCTGCACGTCGAGCAGGTACGGGAAGTTCACCGTCAGCCCCGCCTGGGCGATGCTCTCGATGAAGCAATTCGGGAAGCCGTTGGCGCACAGGCCCTGGAAGGTGCGCACGCCGTCGCGCCACCGGTCGGTGAGCGTCACACCGTCGCGGCCGATCAGCTCGAACCCGGTGCGCCGGCAGTAGTCGGTGCCCACCTCGAAACCCGTTGCGAAAATGAGGCAATCGAGTTCGTAGGTGACGCCGTCGACGACGACGCCGGCCTCGTCGATGCGTTGCACGCCGCGACCGCGGGTATCGACAAGGGTCACATTATCGCGGTTGAAGCTCTGCAGATAGTCGTCGTGGAAGCACGGCCGCTTGCAGAAGTAGCCGTACCACGGTTTGAGCGCCTGGGCGGTGGCGGGGTCGGTCACGATCTCGTCGACCCGGGCCCGGATCTCCTCCATCTTGGCGAAGTCGGCGAGCTCGAAGTTCGGTGCGCCGGCGCCGTCATGGCGCATGACCGGAAGCTTGCGGGTGATGCTCGTCCAGGCGTCGGCGACCAGGTCTTCGTCGGCCTGCCCGCCGGCCGTCAGGACCTGGAAGTTCCGGATGCGCTGCCGCTGCCAGCCCGGCCGTAATGCGTTGGCCCACTGGTGATCCGTGGGTTGATTGGCCCGCACGTCGACGGACGACGGCGTGCGCTGGAAAACGTACAGGTGCTGCGCGGCCGCGCCCAGGTGCGGCACGCACTGGACCGCGGTGGCGCCGGTGCCGATGATGCCGACGCGCCGTGTCGCCAGGTGCTCCAGCTTTTCGCCGGTGTAGCCGTAGTCCCACCGGCTGGTGTGGAAACTGTGCCCGCGAAAGCGGCCCAGGCCGTCGATGCCGGGCAACTTGGGCTTGGCCTGATAGCCGTTGGCCATCGAGACGAACTTGGCCCTCATCTCGTCGCCGTGGTCGGTCCGGATGATCCAGCGGGAAGTTGTTGCATGCCAGCGTATCTCGTGCACCTCCGTGCGCAGGCACGCGTCGCGGTAGAGGTCGTAGTGCTCGGCGATGCGCCGGCAGTGGGCGAAGATCTCCGATCCCTTGGCGTACTTGTCGGTGGGAACGTAGCCGAGCTCCTCCAGCAGCGGCATGTACACGTAGGACTCGACGTCGCAGGCGATCCCCGGATAGCGATTCCAGTACCAGGTGCCGCCCACGTCGGCCGCCCGGTCGATCAGCCGCACGCTTCGGACCCCGAGCTCGCGCAGCCGCGCCCCCGTCAGCAGCCCGCCGAAGCCGGCGCCGATGACCGCGACGTCGACCTCGTCGGTGAGCGGCGGCCGGGTGAACCGTCCGTCTGCCCACGGGTCCTCGGCGAATCGGGCGAACGCCCCCGTCGTCTGCACGTACTGCGCGATGCCGTCCGGGCGCAGGCGACGCGCCCGCTCCTCGGCGTACTTGCGCCGCAGCGCGTCGACGTCGAGCGCGGCCACCGTCTCGGTCACGGCCTCGACTATATAATCAATCAATTGATCATATCAATGGGTCTGCTTCCCCGCCGAGCCTGCGCTCAGCGCGTGGATCTCAGCGTTTTGTCGCTCTGGATGCAGTTTCGGCGCCGCTGGAGACCAACAGCGTCCCGCGGATCAGCCGCTTGGCCGCGGCCAGGGCCGCGTGGTAGTCCTGCGGTGGCAGCGACGCGCCTAACTCCGTCAGGCCGTAGATCAGCGAGTAGACCGCTTCCACCGCACCCCGGTCGACTGGACCGAGAATGACCTCGATGATGTCGCGGAACTCGGCGAACCCCGAGTCACCGGTTTCGGCGCGAATGGCCCACTCGAAGGCCGCGAGGTCGGGGTACTCGCGCATCAGCCGGCCCGATTCGTCCAAAACGGCTTCGATGCGGTCGACGACGCCGCCGGGGCGGCCGGCGGCGTGGCGGAGCCGCGGCAACGCGACATCGGTCCTGGCGGCGGCGGCCGCTTTGATCAACTCCGATTTGTTGGGGAAGTAGTTGTACAGGCTGGCGCTGGTCACCTCCGCGGTGCGGGCAATCTCGCGGATGGTCGCGCGCGAGTAGCCGGCCCGGGCCACGCAGCGCATGGTGGCGGCGATGATCCGGCGGCGGGTCTCCTCGCCGCTGGCGCCGACGGGGCGGCCGCGCTGCGCCCGCGTCATCGCGACGTCCTCACCCGTGTGAATATAATCGGCCGATCGATTAACGTTCGGTTCTGGCACGGAGGTGCGCGGTGAGTGTGGGTCGCCCGGTGGGCGCCGACGGTGAGCGGACCCGGGCACGGATCCTCAGCGCTGCCATGCGCTGTGTCGCCGAAGTGGGCTACTCCCAGGCGACAATTCGGGAGATCGCGAAGGTCGCCGACATGACCAGCGGCAGCCTGTATCACTACTTTTCCAACAAGTCCGAGTTGCTCGCCGCGACCGTCGGCGAGATCGACGAGATCGCGACCCCACGGCTGCGGGCCGCCGCCGCGCGGGGCGACGACGTGGCCGCTCGCGTCGGGGCGGTCCTGGACGAGTTGGGCCTGTTGCTGCGCGAATACCCCCACCTGGGCCCGTTCGACCGGGCGATGCGCGCCGAGAGTACCCTCCACCCGCGCGGCCGGGCACCGCATACGGCGCTGAAAGCGTTGCGCGACACCATCGATGGGATCGTTCGGGACGCCTCGGCGCTACCGCGCGGCACCACCCGGCAGGCCGCGGTCGACGCGATCTACGCGCTGGCGCGCGGCCTCACGGAGCGTGCCGGCAACCTGACGCCGGAGGCTTACGCGGCCACGCTCGGCTCGGCCAAGGAATTGGTCAGGGGAACGCTTTTCGCGCCGCCGGCGCGTCGCCGAGGGTCCACAGCGCAACGCCGATCAACACGAGATCCTTGAGCAGGAACTGGCCCGGCAGTGCCGAGGCCGCAACGCATTGAGAAGCGTCACTTCCATCGCCCCGCGCCGGTGGCCTGTCTCGATTGCCCACCTATGAGCGACAAACTCGTTGAGGGGCGAGCCGGCGCCGAGCCCTTGGCATCGATTGTGAATCGTGGGCTTTCATTGTGAAACGTGGGCGGGAACCGGGCCCGAAATCCCGCCCTGCGTTCACTCCCAAAGCCATGGGCTCACAGTCCATACCTCACCGTCGGCTAGTACGTCGCCGAACGTGAAACCACGGTGCAAAAATCGCAAAATTACCCCGCGTAGCGGTCGCGCAGCTTGGCCAGCGTCGCCTCGATGCCCGCGGCGTTGCCCTTGCGGGCACCGATCCGTTCGTAGTACTTCAGTGCGTTCTTGATCGCGCCGGCCTGGCTGTAGTCGAACGTCTCGGTGACCCGCGTCCGCGTGGACGAGAGCGACTCGAATTCCCAGCGCCAGCGGTGACCCATCGGGTGGCGCCACTCGACGAGTGCGTCCGGCTCGAGGGCGGTCACGGTGCTGGTGATGCGGTACGGCAGGCCGTACATCTTCATGTGTGTCGAGAACTTCGAGCCCACAGCGAGTTTCGCCGGCGCCTTGATGGTGTCGCGCACGGTGCCCGAGCCGTCCAGTTCGTGGTGGCGGCGCGGATCGGCGGCCATCGCGTACAGCTCCGCGGCCGGGGCGTCGACTTCGACCGATCGACTCACCTGGCGGGGCCCCGCTTCGACGACGCTGACGGTCATGACGGTCTCCTTCCGGCTGTCCGGTGAGTCGAGGCTACGCCTGGGGCGGCTCGGCGAAGTTCGGGTCCCAGGACGACGACGGCTCGAACGTCGCCGGCCACGTGCCGGACCTGGTCAGCCGGGCGACCTCTTCGCGAATCAGGACGCCGATCTTCGCGCCGAATTCGCGCGGCAGGTCCAGCTGGGACGTCGCGGCGACCCCGAGCTGGTGGGTGAGCCGGGGTTCGCAGATCGGCGCGTGGCGCAGCCGTCCCGCCTCGGCTTCGGCGACGCACGCGGCCGGCGGCAGTACGGCGTACCCGAGTCCGGCCGCCACGAGGCGCTTCGCCACCTCGTGGGAATCGGTCGAAAAGCGGCTCGTGATGGCGACTTTGAGGCGCAGCGCGGTGTTCTCCAGCGTGTTGCGTATCCCGATCTGAGCGCTGGGCATGACGAGCGGCAATCCGGCCAGCTCCGTAAAGCGGACCGCCCGATCGGGCGCGAGGTCCGACGCGGGACCGCCGACGAGGACGAGGTCCTCGACCAGCAGATGGCGGTAGAACAGCCGGTCGTCCGGCACCGGATTGATCACCGCGAGATCGACCGCGCCGCCGAGCATGCGTCGCACGAGGTCGTCGGTGTCGGCGACGGCGACGTGAAAGTGCACGTTGGGAAATGCCGCGCCGAGGCTCGCCAGCAGAGGCGCCGCCAGCACGCCCGCGGTGGTCGGCGGCATGCCCAGCAACAAGCCGCGCTCGATCCGCGCCAATGGCGACCCCGCGTACTGGACCGCCAGCTCCAACTGGCGCAGCGGCGCGGCCGTCGAGGAACGCAGGCGCTCACCCTCCTCGGTGAGTTGCACGCCGCGCCGGGTCCGCTGGAACAACGTGATGCCGAGGTCCTCCTCGAGCAGCCGGACCTGGCGGCTCAGGGCGGGCTGGGCGATTCCCAGCGCGGTGGCCGCCCGGGTGATCGAGCCCTCTTCCGCGATGCGCAAGAAGTACTTCAGGCGGTGGGTATCCATCGCCTCCACATCTACCAGTCATACAAAATCGGCATGACTGATTTCCCGATTTGGTATTACCTGACGACCCCGATCCGGCCATATCGTCGGCAATGCGATGGGGCCCGCGTCTGACAGGTATAGGAGTTTGGCGATGACACTGCAGGACGAGCAGGACTGGGTTCAGTTGCTGGGCTTGGATCGCCTACCGGAGCACATCATCGACAAGCGGGTGACCGACCTGATGGACCTGTCGGCCAAGAAGGCCTTCGTCACCGGCGCCGGGGGCGACGGCCTGGGCCAGGCGATCGCCAACCGGCTCGCCGGCTGCGGCGCCGAGGTGGCGCTGATCGGCCGGACCTTCGAGAAAGTCGAGCGCCGGGCGAAAGAAGTCGAGCGACGCTGGGGTGTGCGGGCCGTCCCGGTCAAGGCCGACATGTCGGACTGGGACGAGGTGCACGACGCGGTGCGGCGGGCCCGCGATGAACTCGGCGGCCTCGACATCATGGTGAACAACCCGGTGATGGTGGCGGCCGGGCCCTTCGAGTCGCAGACCAAGGCGGAGATCGACTACACGGTGCTGGGCAGCCTGACCATGATGATGTACGGCGCGCATGCCGCGCTGCAGCACATGCTTCCGAAGGGCTCCGGCAAGATCATCAACATCGGCTCGGTCGGCGGCCGCATTCAGCAGCGCGGCCTGGTGGTGTACAACGCGTGCAAGGCAGGCGTCATCGGGTTCACCCGCAACCTCGCCCACGAGGTCGCGCCGCGCGGTGTCAACGTGCTGGGTGTGGCGCCGGGCATCATGATCAAACCGGAGATGCGCCAGTATCTGCTTGCGCCGCAGGACGATCGGCAGCGCGCCGGGCGCGGTGCCATCCACGAGGCCATCACGAGCCAGGTCCAATTGGGGCGCGCCAGCCTTCCCGAGGAAGCGGCCAACATGGTCGCATTCCTGGCGTCGGAGGCGGCCGACTACATGTGCGGGCAGACCATCGACGTCGCCGGTGGCCAATGGATGGGCTGACGCCATGCTGACGCCCGCCGAGGTGCTGGGCGAGGCGCGAACGCAGACCGGCCTGGCCGACTTCGGCGAGGACACGTTTTCAGAAGGCCTGGAAATCCTGCTGTCCTCGCTGCGGGACGAGGCGCGGCTGCACGATCGCGGCCGCGCGTTCCTGCACCAACGTGTCGTGGGTTATCTCGCGCAGCGCCTGCAGGTCGAGGACTGGTATCGCCGTCACCCGGAGATCGACGACGTGCCGATCGCCACCCCGTTGATCGGATTGGGTTTGCCCCGTACCGGATCCACCGCGTTGTCGATGCTGCTGGCCCAGGACCCCGACGTGCGCTACCTGCGCCGCTGGGAGTCCGCGCAACCCTGCCCACCGCCGTCGACCGTGCGGGGCGTCGACCCGCGCATCCCGCCGGACAAGGGCGAGATGGTGGGCAGCCGCTACCACGTGCCCGCCGACACGCACGGGCCGATGGAATGCCATGAGCTGATGGCGCTGAACTTCACGTCGCATATGTTCCAGTCGTTCGCCGAAATCCCCTCGTATTCACGGTGGTTGGTGCAGGTCGCCGACCTGACCTCGACGTACCGGTATCAGCGCCGGGTGATGAAGCTGCTGCAGTGGGGCGAGCCGCCACGCCCGTGGCGGCTTAAATGCCCGTCGCACGTGCTGTGGCTCGACGCCCTGGACTCCGTCTTTCCCGACGCGCGGTTCGTGATGACGCACCGCGATCCCACCGACGTCATCTTGTCGGTGGCCGACCTCTACGCCGACATCATCGGGTCGTTCAGCGCCGAGATCGACCGCCCGTACATCGGTCGCCTCAACGTCGAGCACTGGTCGCTGGGCATGGAGCGGGCGCTGCGTTTCCGCGCCGCCGGCGCCGAATACCGGTTCTACGACATCGATTTCCGGGCCATGCAGGCCGATCCGATCGGCGAGGTGGCGGGCTTGTATGCGTGGCTGGGGACCCCGGTCGGCGGCGAGTTCCGGGCGCGGATGCAAAGCTGGTGGGCGCAGGCGGCCGCCGAACGCGAGGCGAGCTCGCCCGCGGACCCGGTCGAGTTCGGCATCGATTTCGACGAGGTGCGGCCCCGGTTTGCGCGATATGTCGACAGCGCCTCCCGGTGGACCGCTCGAACGTAGGAGGCACTGACCTGATGACCGTTGACCTGACCGGCGGTATCGACCCGTCACGCGAATACGTGCTGGCCGAGCGCCCCGCGGATCCGGGAATGCGTGACTCCGTGAGCTTCTGGGTGGTCGACGACCGCGGCGAGATCGGCCTGCCGCGCATCGGGATCGAGGCGGTGGGCGCCAACTGGGACGCGCACGACATTCAAGTCAACGTCGCCTTTCCCGACGGGCGCGTGTACCGGCTACGCACCAACGGTGCCTCCCAGCCGGCCCGGGGACCCGACGGGCGACCCACCGTGCTGGGCGCCGGCGGCTTGGGGTTCCGGTGCGTCGAACCCTTCGCCACCTGGACGATGTCCTACGCGGGGCCCGCGGTGCAGACCTCGTCGGCCGACCTGATCCAGGGCAGCAAGGACGGCCCGGTGGTGGACATCGATTTTCACGTCGAGGCGACGATGGCCGTGCCGCCCTGGGTGCAGGGGGCGCTGCGGCCCGACGCGGACACACAGCTGAAGACCACCGCGGTCGGCGAGATCATGGGCGGGCCGCGCTACGAGCAGTTGTTCACCGCCGCAGGGGAATTCCGGGCCGCCGGACAACGACACGCCTTCACCGGCAGCGGGTTGCGGATCCGCCGGACCGGCGTGCGCAAGCTCGCCGGGTTCTGGGGGCACTGCTGGCAGTCCGCCGTGTTCACAAGCGGGCGGGCGTTCGGTTATATCGCCTACCCGCCCCGCCACGACGGCCGGCCCACGTTCAACGAGGGATACGTGTTCACCGGCGACGGCGACCTCATCCCCGCCCGCGCTGTGCGCGCGCCGTGGCTGACCCGGCTACAGACCCCGCACGAGGACGTCTCGCTGACGCTGGAGACCGCCGACGGCCTGATCGAAATTGCCGGCGAGACGGTCCTTTCCACGCACGACATTCACCACGACGACAACATGTACTCCATGCACGCCCTCAAACAGGAGATGTCCAGCTTCCCGGCGGTGCAACAGGCCGGCGTCCGCTACACCTGGGATGGCGAGGAGGCGTACGGCATGCTCGAACGCTCCAATCCGCTCGACAAGATCGCGCGCGACTAAGACCGCGACTCACCGCAATCAACACGGAAGGGAACCGAAACCACAGATGAGCCAATCACTCTCGGGAAAGGTCGCATTGATCACGGGCGCCGCGCGGGGGCAGGGCCGGGCCCACGCGGTGCGCCTGTCCGCCGAGGGCGCCGACATCATCGCGGTCGACATCGCCGGGCCACTGCCCGCCAGCGTCCCCTACGACTCGCCCACGCCGGGCGACCTGGCGGAGACGGGAAAGCTGGTGGGCGCCAACGGCCGAAAGGTCGTCACCGCCGAGGTCGACATCCGCGACTTCGACGCGCTGCAATCCGCCGTCGACCGCGCGGTGGGCGAGCTGGGCCGCCTCGACGTCATCGTCGCCAACGCGGGAATCTGCAGCCCGGCGCCCTGGGACCAGATCACCCCCCAGGCGTTCCGGGACACCATCGACACCAACGTGATCGGCACCTGGAACACCGTGATGGCCGGCGCCCGGCACATCATCGACGGCGGTCGCGGCGGGTCGATCATCGTCATCGGGTCCGCAGCGGGGATCAAGATGCAGTCGTTCATGATCCACTACACCGCAAGCAAACACGCCGTCGTCGGGATGGCGCGGGCGTTCGCCGCCGAGCTGGGCCGGCACAACATCCGGGTCAACAGCCTGAACCCTGGCGCGGTTTCGACTCCCATGGGCACCGGGCGGATGCGCGAGGCGCTCCAGTCGGCCGCCGACACCTACCCACACCTTCGGGGCTTGCACAAGCCGTTGCTGCCCGAGGGCATCGCCCAGCCCGAAGACATCGCCGACGCCGTCGCATGGCTGGCCTCCGACCAATCCCGATTGGTCACCGCCACCCAGGTTTCGGTCGACATCGGCGTCGGCTACGTGTGATGCGCGGGCTGACCGGCACGACGTTCGTCGTCGCCGGTGGCGCCACCGGGATCGGCGCGGCCACCGCCGAACGCCTTGCCGCAGAGGGTGCCCGCGTGGCGATCGGCGACCTCAACATCGCCGGCGCCACCGCCACCGCCGGCCGGATCACCGCGTCCGGCGGCCGCGCCATCGCCGTGGAATTCGACCTCGCCGACGAGGATTCGGTGCGGCGCCTCGTCGAGGCCACCCTCGCGGAGTTCGGCGCCATCCATGGCCTGCACAACGTCGGTGCCGACCTGTCCGATCACAACCTCGGGCGCGACACCACCATCCTCGACACCGAGAGGGACGTCTGGCTGCGCACCCTCGACGTCAACCTGCTCGGCTACGTCCGCACCATCCGCGCGGTTCTCCCCCACCTGCTCGCGCGGGGCGGCGGCAGCATCGTCAACACGTCCTCCGGCGCCGCGCTGGGCAGCGACCCGCACCACGTCGCCTACGGCGCCGCCAAGGCGGCCGTCAACCACCGTCTTCCTGCTCTCCGACGAGGCCGACTGGATCACGGGCCAGGTCTGGTACATCGGCGGCGGTTCACACCTGCGGCAGTGACCGAGCGGCGGGACAGGCAGAATCGTGCTGCCCGCCTTTCGCGGTGGGAATACCTCGAGGGACGGCAGCGTTGACCAAAGTGTGTGTACCCCCTAGGGGTATGAGAGAGGATTGTCATGACGTCAACCGAGTATCGGGTGGCCGGAATGAGCTGCGGGCATTGCGAGGCCGCCGTCCGGGCCGAGGTCGGCCAGATCGCGGGGGTGGACGGCGTGGACGTCAGCGCCCGCACCGGCAGGCTGGTCGTCGTGAGCTCGGCCCCCATCGACGCGCAGGCGATCCTGGCCGCCGTCGACGAGGCGGGCTATGAGGCGGTCTTGGTGGCGTGACTGCGGATACCGATGCGGTGAACACCGTCGAGCTGGAGATCGCGGGGATGACCTGCGCCTCCTGCGCGATGCGCATCGAGAAGAAGCTGAACAAGCTCGACGGGGTCGCCGCGCGGGTCAATTACGCGACCGAGAAGGCCGCCGTTTCCGTCCCGGCCGGGTACGACCCGCGGGCGCTGATCGCCGAAGTCGAAAAGGCCGGCTACTCCGCCGCACTGCCCCGACGCGAGGAACCTTCTGACGACGCCGAGCTGAGGTCGCTGCGCGCCCGGCTGATCGGCGCGGCCGTGCTCGCCAGCCCGGTGGTCGCGATCGCGATGGTCCCCGCGTGGCAGTTCGCCTACTGGCAGTGGGCGTCCCTGGCCCTGGCCGCCCCGGTGGTCGTATGGGCGGGGCGGCCATTTCACGCGGCCGCGTGGGCAAACCTCAAGCACGGCGCCGCCACCATGGACACGCTGGTCTCGGTCGGGACGCTGTCGGCGTTCCTGTGGTCGCTGTACGCGCTCGTGCTGGGGACGGCCGGGCGGGCGGGCATGCGCCACGGCTTCGAGTTGACCGTCGCCCGCCGGGATGGCACGGGCAACGTCTACTTCGAAGTCGCCGCCGGCGTGACCCTGTTCGTCCTGGCCGGCCGCTACTTCGAGAAGCGCTCCAAGCGGCGCGCGGGCGCGGCGCTGCGCGCCCTGATGGAGCTCGGCGCCAAGGACGTCGCGGTGCTGCGGGACGGGGCCGAAACCCGCGTTCCCGCCGGCCGGTTGCGGGTCGGGGACGAGTTCGTGGTGCGCCCGGGCGAGAAGATCGCCACCGACGGGATCGTCGTCTCGGGATCCTCGGCCGTGGACGCCTCGATGCTCACCGGCGAACCCGTCCCCGTCGAGGTCGGCGAGGGCGACACCGTCACCGGCGCGACCGTCAACGCCGGCGGGCGCCTCGTCGTGCGCGCCACCCGCGTCGGCGGCGACACCCAGCTGGCGCAGATGGCCCGCCTCGTCGAGGCGGCGCAGTCGGGCAAGGCCGAGGCGCAGCGGCTGGCCGACCGCATCTCGGGTGTGTTCGTCCCGGTCGTCGTCGTCATCGCGGTCGTCACGCTCGGGATCTGGCTGGCCGCCGGCTTCCCCGTCACGGCGGCGCTGACGGCCGCGGTCGCGGTGCTCATCATCGCCTGCCCGTGCGCGCTCGGGCTGGCGACGCCGACGGCGTTGCTGGTCGGTGGCGGCCGGGCGGCACAGCTCGGCGTGCTGATCAAGGGACCCGAGGTGCTGGAGTCGACCCGCAGGGTGGATACCGTCGTGCTCGACAAGACCGGCACCGTCACCACCGGCAAGATGACGCTCGCCGACGCGATCGCCGCGCCGCGCTTCTCCTCCTCAGAAGACCGCGCGACGCTGCTGCGCTACGCCGGGGCGGTCGAGGACGCCTCCGAGCACCCCATCGCCCAGGCGATCGCCAACGCCGCCGCGGCGCAACTCGGCGCGCTGCCGCCCGTCCGAGACTTCGTCAACGAGGGCGGCAGCGGCGTGCGGGGCGTGGTCGACGGCCACGCCGTCGTCGTCGGGCGGCAAGGCCTGCCGGGCGAGGGCGACCGGCACCTCGACCCACACCTGGCAGCGGCCAGAGCCCGCGCCGAAGCGGAAGGAAACACGGCCGTCGCCGTGGCGTGGGACGGCCACGTCCGCGGGGTCCTGATCGTCGCCGACGCCGTGAAACCCACCAGCGCGGAGGCGGTCCGGGGGTTCAAGGCGCTGGGCCTGACACCGGTCCTGCTGACCGGCGACAACGAGAGGGTCGCCAGGCGCATCGCCGACGAGGTCGGCATCGACCACGTGATCGCCGGGGTGCTGCCCGCCGACAAGGTCGCCGCCGTCAAACGCATGCAATCCGAGGGCAAGGTCGTCGCCATGGTCGGCGACGGCGTCAACGACGCCGCGGCGCTGGCCGCCGCCGACCTGGGGCTCGCCATGGGCACGGGCACCGACGCGGCGATCGAAGCCGCCGATCTGACCCTGGTGCGCGGCGACCTGCGCGCCGCGGTCGACGCGATCCGACTCGCCCGGCGCACGCTGCGCACGATCAAGGCGAACCTGTTCTGGGCGTTCGGCTACAACGTCGCCGCGATCCCGCTGGCCGCGCTAGGGCTGCTCAACCCGATGCTGGCGGGCGCCGCGATGGCGCTTTCCAGCGCGTTCGTCGTCGGCAACAGCCTGCGCCTGCGCTCGTTCGCGAGCACGACGCGTGACGATCCTGTGGGATAGTTGATCCGGCCCGCCGATCGGATTTAGCGAAGGTCATCAACCGTTGCCTCATTTCGTCGAACAGCTGTCCCTGCTGCACGGGTGGTTGCCGGTGGCGGTGCAGGCGCTCGCGCTTCTGGTGGCCGCGGCCGCGATCGGCTGGCGCCGGCGGCGCTGGCGGGGCTGGCCGCTCCCGGTGGCGCTGGGCGTCGCGGCGCTGGCCACGGCGCTGGCCTACTGGTACATCACCTCGATCGGCCTGGCCGGGGACCCGGCGCCGGTGTCGCTGTGGCTGTGGATCGCGATGAGCGGACTCGCGCTCGCTGTGCTGCTGCTGGGGTGGCCGGGCGCCCGCTGGTGGCGGCGCGTCCTGGCGGTGGTTTCGGTACCCCTGTGCGTGTTGTGCGCGGCCCTGGCCCTGAACGGCTGGGTCGGTTACTTCTCAACGGTCATGGCCGCGTGGAATCAGTTGACATCGCAACCGCTGCCCAATCAGATCGACCGCTTGAGAGTCACCGCGATGCAGCTTGAGGGCACCAAACCGGCCAAGGGCGTCGTGGTGCCCGTGAACATCAGCGCCGACGCGTCGCATTTCCCGCACCGCCAGGAACTGGTGTACCTGCCGCCGGCGTGGTTCAACAGCAACCCGCCGCCCCGGCTGCCGGCGGTGATGATGATCAGCTCCGCGTTCAACACCCCCGCCGACTGGCTGGGCCCCGGCGGCGCCTTCACCACCATCGACGACTTCGCCGCCCGCCATCACGGCTTCTCCCCGGTGCTGGTGTTCGTCGACCCCACCGGTTCGTTCGACAACGACACCGAGTGCGTCAACGGCACCCGCGGCAACGCCGCCGATCACCTGACCAAGGACGTGGTGCCCTTCGTCGTGTCGAACTTCGGGGTCAGCGCCGACCGGGCCAACTGGGGCGTCGCCGGATGGTCGATGGGCGGCACCTGCGCCGTCGACCTGGCCGTCATGCACCCCGAGCTGTTCAGCGCGTTCGTCGACATCGCCGGCGACCGCAGCCCCGCCGTCGGCTCGAAGGACCAGACCATCGCCCGGTTGTTCGGCGGCGACGGCGCCGCGTGGTCCGCGTTCGACCCGACCACCGTCATCTCCCGGCACGGTCCCTACACCGGGCTGTCCGGCTGGTTCGACGTCCCCGCGTCGCCGGGTCCGCGCACCGTCGCCCAGGAAGCCGGCCCCGCCCTCGGCGCCCCCACCACCGACCCCGAGGCCAACCCGGAGGGCCAGGACGCGGCCGCTCACGCGCTGTGCGCCGCCGCGACGGCCAACGGAATCAACTGCGCGGTGGTCAGCCAGCCGGGCAAGCACGACTGGCCGTTCGCCGCCGAGGCGTTCGCCGCGGCGCTGCCGTGGCTGGCCTCGACGCTGTGCACCCCCAACGCCGAGCCCGTCGCGTTGCCGCAGCGCAGCGGGGGCGCGCCGCACTGATCCCGGGGCGCGCGACCGTTACCTTTTCGACGCCGAATTCACAGCTGACCCTCCTGTAACGCACCCGACATAATGCAGCCCGCGATGGTACGGTTCGCTGCTGTGGTGGCGGAGTATGCGACGTTTCGCGAGGCGGGCGCCCGGGGTGCCGGGTCGCGCGCACGAACGTCGCACCGGAGCCGGCCCGTCCCGGACCAGGGCCGGGGCGTGCCGGAGCTGAACCGCCGACGTTTCCTGGGGGCGCTCGCCGCGGCCACCGTCGCCGGCGTGGGCGCGGCCCGCCTGATCGTCGACCCGCAGCCGCGCACCTTCGCCCAGACATCCCCCTTGCACGTGGCGACCTCGGGCCCGATTGCCCCGGCGGCGCTGTTGCCGCCCCCGCCGCCCGGCGCGCGCATCCCGCTGCCGGGCGGCGGCGCGCTGACCAAGCTTCCCGGCGACGGCGACCTGCTCGCACTGACCGTCGACGACGGCGTCAACAGCGAGGTGGTGCGCGCCTATACGCGGTTCGCCGAGGACACCGGCATCCGGCTGACGTTTTTCGTCAACGGCGTGTACAACTCCTGGACCGAGAACCTGGCGATGCTTCGACCGCTGGTCGATTCCGGGCAGATCCAGCTGGGCAACCACACCTGGTCGCACCCAGACCTGACGACGTTGTCCAAGGAGCAGATCGCCGAGCAGTTGACCCGCAACGACCAATTCCTGAAGAAGACCTACGGCGTCGGCGCGAAACCCTACTGGCGGCCCCCCTACGCCAAGCGCAACGCCGCCGTCGACGCGGTGGCCGCCGACCTCGGCTACACCGTGCCGACGCTGTGGTCGGGTTCGCTGTCGGATTCCACCCTGATCACCGAGGACTACATCGTGAAGATGGCCGACGAATACTTCACCCCTCAGGCCATCGTCATCGGCCACCTCAACCACCTGCCGGTCACGCACGTCTACGGTCAACTCGTCGACATCATCCGCGACCGCAACCTGCGCACCGTCACCCTCAACGACGTCTTCCTCAAGACGCCATAGCGGTCGTCGATCGGGCCGGTCGATTAGTCAGAAGTGACTATCGACCACCCAAGATCGGCGCGATTACGTTGATCCCATGGCGCAATGGGTGCCGCCCCCGCTCCCGGCGGACCTGATGGCACGTCGCCGCGGCCCGCTCGTCGGCCGCGCCGCGGAGCTCGCCGCGTTCGAGCAGGCCTGGGAACGCGTCGAGGGCGGCAACCGCCAGGCGGTATTCATCGGCGGCGAACCCGGCGCGGGCAAGACGCGCCTGGCCGCCGAGGTGGCCGGGACGCTGGCCGACCACGACGTCGCCGTGCTTGTCGGGGGCTCGTCGGCCGACGCGGACGTGCCGTACGCGCCGTTCGCCGAGGCGCTGGACCGGCTGCTGACCGCCACGCCGCCGGGTTCGCTGGCGGCCGCTCTGGCCGACGCGGGGCCGCAACTGCGGCGGCTGTCGCCCCGGGTGGACCGCCACCTGCCCGAGGGTGCCCCCGCCGAGGACGTCACGTCGCCCCGGCAGGCGCTGTTCGAATCGCTGACCGGTTTCCTGCGGCGTCTGACGATCGATCGACCGGTCGCGCTGATCCTCGACGACCTGCACTGGGCGCAGCTGCCCACCCTCGTGATGCTCGAACGCGTCCTGGTCGGCTGCGCCGACGCCCGGATGCTGGTGGTGGCCACGTTCCGCAGCACCGAACCCGACCGCTCCGACGAGCTCACCACCAGGCTGGCCGAACTGCACCGCTTCGACGGCGTCCGGCGCCTGGATCTCGCCGGGCTGGACACCGAGGCGATCGCCGAATTCGTGCGGCGCACCCAGCAATTGGCTCCGGCCGCGGCGCGCACCGCCGCCGCCCTGCTGCGCGACAAGACCGGCGGCAACCCGTTCTTTTTGACCGAACTCGTCGGCGACCTGGAGGCCCGGGGCGGGCTGGCCACGCTGGGTTCGCAGCAGCCGGTCCCGGCGTCGATCGGCGATGCCATCGCCCGCCGCCTCGGCGGCCTGGGGGACGGCGTCCGGGGCGTCATCGAGCAGGCCGCGGTCCTGGGCGAGACGTTCGATCTGCCCGCGCTCATCGCCGCCGGCGAGACCGATCTCCCCGCGACGCTGGCGGCCGTCGACGCCGCCGAGGGCGTCGGGCTGATCCGGCCGGTTCGCGACTCCGACGGCGAATTCTCGTTCGTGCACGCGCTCACCCGGGAGGCCGTCGTCGGTGGGATGGCGGCGTCGCGGCTGCGGATCCTGCACGCGCGGGCCGCCGAAGCGCTCGAGGGCCGCGCGGACCCGGCGGTGATTCCCCGCCTGGCGAACCACTACCTGCGCGCGCACGTGCTGGGTTACCACGAGCAGGCGCTGCGGTATGCGCACCAGGCGGCGCGGATGGCCGAACAGAGCCTGGCCTTCGAGGACGCGGCGCGTTGGTTCGAGCGGGCGGCGTCGCTGCCCGAGCTGAGCCGCACGGATCGCGCCAGGCTGGACCTCGACGCGGCCGCAAATCACGTGCGCGCCGGCGATTTCGCCCGCTCGGGCGCGATCTACGAGCGCGTCAGCGCGATGGACGACCCGCTGATCCGGCTGGCGGCCGCCGTCGGCTACGAGGAGGCCAATTGGCGTCGCGGCCCATCGGATTCGTCGGCGGCCGACCTGCTCGCGGGGGCGCTGGAATCCAGCGGGCTGGGCAGCGACGACCCGCGCTACGTGCAGGCGCTCGGCAGTTTCGGGCGGGCGCTGGCGTTCGCCGGCGAGACGGCGCGTGCGCGCGAGGTCGGCACCAACGCCATCGACCGCGCCCGGGCGGCCGGCGATCCGGCGGCGCTGATGCACACCCTCAAGGCCAGCCTGTGGCACGGGCTCACCCCGGAGCTGTGTGAGATCCAGGCGGAGCGTTCGGCGGAAGTGTCGCGAATGGCGCTGGCGCGCCGCGACTACGAGTCGCTGGGGGCGTCGTCGCATTTTCGCGCGATGGTCAGCTATCTGGCCGGGCGGCCCGACGACCTGGCCGCGTCGACCGCGGACATGCGGCGGGCCGGCCGGGCCATCGGGCAACCGGTCTTCGGCTTCGTCGGCGCGTGCGTCGAACAGGCGTTGGCCTTCCTGCGCGGTGACTTTGCCGGCGCCGAGCGGTGGGCCGACATCGCCTTGCGCACAGGCGATTTGTTCGACGCGTTCGACACCGAGGGCTCCAATGGTGTCCAGATGTTCATGATCCGGCGCGAGACCGGGGACCTGCGGCGGTTCGCCGAGTTCGTCGACGGCGGCGAGACGTTCGCCGGCCGGTGGGTGCCCGGGCTGCTCGCGCTGTACACCGAGTTGGGCTGCGACGGCGGCATGACCCGCGCCCTCAACCACCTGCTCAACCGCAAACTCGACGACCGCACCGACGAGGCGCAGTGGCCGATGGAACTCGTATTCATGGTCGAGGCGGCGCTGGAGCTGGGCAACCACGAGGCGCTGGACGCGTTGCGCCCGTATGTATCCCGCTATGTCGGCAAGAATCTGGTCGCCGGCCAGTTCGTCGCGCTGTTCGGCAGCGCCGACCGCTATCTCGCCCGGATCGCCGCGCTCGACGGCGACATCGCCGCGGCCGAGCGGCATTTCGGTGCGGCGCTCGAGATGGATCGCCGGATGGGCGCGGTGGTTCATGTCAGCGACACGCTGACCCGCCACGCGTTGTTCGCGGCGGCGCATGGCCGCCCCGAGGACGCCCGGCGCCTGGCCGGCGAGGCCCGCGCCATTGCCGCGCCGCTCGGGCAGAAGCGCGTCGTCGAACTGGTGGATTCGTTGCTGGCCAAAGATCTTCAGGGGCCCGATGGCCTGACCGACCGCGAGGTCGAGGTGCTGCGGCTACTCGCCGAGGGGCTGAGCAACCGCGCGATCGGCGAACGCCTCTACATCAGCACCAACACCGCGGCCAACCACATCCGCAACATCCTGATCAAAACGGGCGCTGCCAACCGCACCCAGGCGGCGATGTACGCCGCCGACCACGAGTTGCTGGGCTGAGCCCGCTTCAGATGTCGGTCAACGCGCCGTCGGACGTGACGCGATCGCGCACCTCGACGATGACATCGGCCGGTAGCCCGGCGCGCGCGGCCGCGGTCCGGATGGCCTCGGGTGACGGAGCCTCGTAGAGGCAGTAGGTCTTGCGCTTGTCGGCGGACAGAAACGAGTACATCCAGCGCACGCCCGCGTCGTCGTTGATCCGGTTGATGCCGTCGGCGATCTCGAGGCTGGGTTCCAGTTCCTCGGCAAAGTTGCGCTCGACCATGAAGATGGGCACGGCGGCCTCCTAATCATCGCGTTGGGTCGAACCTAGTACAACTCGGGCCCTGCGGGCGTCGCTGTCCGCGGAGAGCAGCAAATGCAGGGTTTCCCGCAACTCGCCCAATCGGCGGGCCCCGAGGGTCCGCTCCCACCGCTTCTCCAAATCCATTGCGTGCGAACGCATCACGCGCAGCGCCTGCCGACCGCGCGGCGTCAGCTCGATGATTCGGGCCCGGGCGTCCTCGGGATCGGCCACCCGGGTGACATAGCCGTGCCGCTCCAGGCTCGCCACCCCCTGGGCCACCGCCTGGCGGCTCACGTTGAGCCGGTCGGCCAGGTCCGACGCGTGCAACCCGCCGCCCCGCAACGGCACCAGGGCAACCGCCTGCGCCGGGCGGATCCCGTCGAGCCCGGCCGCGGCGAACGCCGCCCGCAGGCGGGGCGCCCCCGAGGCTGCGACCAGGTTCACCAGCGCCGGGACGGTGGGCTTCCATTCGGCATTGGGCATGCAGACGAGTGTGCCACCCTCGGCGAACTTGACAAGATACTTGTCAAAACTCGATCGCGGTGTCACGATGGGCGCATGCGGGCATTCGCCGTCTGTTTGGTGTCGGCCCTGGCCGTCGTGCTCGGCGGGTGCACCGGCGGCGGACACGCGCTGGGAACGCCCGGCTCCCAGTCGATTCCGGTCGGGCGGTCCACCCAGTCGATCGTCGCGGGCGGGATCGAGAGGACCTTTCACCTGTACCGGCCGCAGGCGCTGCCCGGCGCGGCGCCGCTGGTGGTGATGCTGCACGGCGGCTTCGGCAACGGCGCGCAGGCCGAACGGTCCTACCACTGGGACGCCGAGGCGGACCGGGGGCACTTCCTGGTCGCCTATCCCGACGGCCTCAACCGCGCCTGGAACGCCGGGACGTGCTGCGGGCAACCCCAGCGCGGCAACGTCGACGACGTCGGCTTCCTCACCGCGATGGTGGGAGCCATCGAAGCGCAGATCCCCATCGACCGCGCCCGCGTCTACGCCACCGGCATGTCGAACGGCGCCATGATGGCGCTCCGACTGGGCTGCCAGACCGACACCTTCGCCGCGATCGCCCCAGTCGCCGGCACCCTGCTGACCGATTGCTCGCGGGCCCGGCCGACATCGGTGCTGCAGATCCACGGCACCGCCGACGACCGGGTGCCCTACGACGGCGGGCCCGGAAAAGCCTTCGCGGTCAACGGAAATCCGCGCGTGGACGGCCCCGCGGTGGAGGCGGTCAACGCCACCTGGCGGTCCATCGACGGGTGCGGGCCGCCGACCTCGGCGACTGCCGGGAGCGTGACCACGCTGACGGCCGGGTGCGCCGACGGGCGCACCGTGGAGCTGATCTCGGTGGCCGGCGCGGGCCACCAGTGGCCCGGCGGCGAGCCCAGCCCGCTGACGGAGCTGGCGGGGGCGCCCGGGCCGTCGACGGCGCTCAACGCCACCGACACGATCTGGCAGTTCTTCGCCCAGCACCGCTAGACGCTTCGCGCTTTTCGCCCGACAATTCGAAGCCGCGCCGGGTCTACTTATCCGGTGGAGCGTGGGCGGCGACATCGCGCGGCGGAGTCGGCACTGGCCACGTTTCGTCGGCTCGGCGTCGACAACCGCACCCAGGCCGTGGCGCGCATCCGGCAGTCCCAACCCGCGCCGTAGCCGGCCGACGATCAACGCTCGGACAGCATCGCGTCGATCAGGCGGCGCAGCACCTCCCCGGTCTCCCGGCGCGCGCGCTTCGGGTCGTCGGACGTCGCGATGTACATGGCCGCCTCGTCGAGCGCGCCGATCAGCACGTGGGCCAGCGGTCGCAGCGGCTGGCGGGCCAGCTGCCCCGCGTTGATGGCCTCGCCGAGCAACGCTTCGGTCATGCCCAGGCTGTACCGCTGTGCGACGTCGCGGAAGCCCGCCCAGCCGAGCACGCTGGGCGCGTCCAGCAGGATCAGCTGACGCACCTCGGGGTCGCCGGAGACGTCGAGCCAGGCGTCGACGGCGGCCCGGATTGCGGCCGCGGGCGTCGTCGCTTTCGACTCGGCGACCAGGGTTGCCATCCGGGCCATCACGTCCTGCTCGACGACCTCCACCACCCCCGCGAAAAGCGTTGCCTTGTCGGCGAATTGGTGGTACATCGCACCCCGGGTCACCCCCGCGGCGGTGGCGATCTCCGGCGTGCCCACCTCGGCGTAGCCGCGCAGGCCCCACAGTTTGCGGGCGGCCGAGATCAGCGCGTCGCGGGTCGCCGCGGAGCGCTCCTCCTGGGTCCGTCTCTTGATTTCCATACAACCTGTTGGTAACTTACGAACAGACAGCCTGTTTGTAAATCCACCTTCGCTGAGGAGTTGTCTTATGCCGACGATCGACATTAGTGCCGGAACCATCCACTACGAAGCAACCGGACCCGAGGACGGGCGGCCCGTGGTGTTCGTGCACGGCTACATGATGGGCGCCGAGTTGTGGCGCGAGGTCGGCACCCGCCTCGCCGATCGCGGCCTGCGCTGCATCGCCCCCACCTGGCCGCTGGGCGCGCACCCGCAGCCGCTGCGCCCGGGCGCCGACCGGAGCATCACCGGCGTGGCCGGCATCGTCGCCGACGTGCTGGACGCGCTCGACCTCGAGGACGTGGTGCTGGTCGGCAACGACACCGGCGGCGTGGTCACCCAACTGGTGGCGGTGCACCATCCCGAGCGGCTCGGCGCGCTGGTGCTCACGAGTTGCGATGCCTTCGAACACTTTCCGCCGCCGATCCTCAAGCCGATCATTCTGGCGGCCAAGTCCAAGGCGACGTTTCGGGCCGTGGCCCAGGCCATGCGCGCGCCGGCCGCGCGCAAGCGCGCGTTCGACGGCCTGGCGCACCGCGACATCGACGACCTGACGGCGGCCTGGGTGCGCCCGGGGCTGTCGGACCCGGCCGTCGCCGAGGACCTGCGCCAGCTCACCCGCTCGCTGCGCACGGAGGTCACGGCGGGCGTGGCCGCGCGGTTGCCCGAGTTCGACAAGCCGACGCTCATCGCCTGGTCGGCCGACGACGTGTTCTTCGAGCTCGGCGACGGCGAGCGCCTGGCCGCGACCATCCCGAACGCCCGGCTCGAGGTGATCGAGGGGGCCCGCACGTTCTCGATGGTGGACCAGCCCGAGCGGCTCGCCGACCTGCTGTCGTCGATCGCGGTGCGGGCCTGAGGCTCACGTAGGCGTCGGCTAGCGTTGCCGCCATGCCAGACGCGACAGCACCTTTGCAGGGCCGGCGAATCCTCGTCACCGGCGGGGCCACCGGAATCGGCGCGGCCGCCGTCGCAGTCCTGACCGCGGCGGGGGCCGAGGTCGCCGCCACCTACCACCGGACCCCGCCGCCGGACGACCTCCTCGCCGCCTGGCTGCAGTGCGATGTGCGTGACGCCGAAGCGGTTTCGGCGATGGTGCAGCAGGCCGTCGAGCAACTGGGCGGCCTCGACGTGTTAATCAATGCGGCGGGGCTGTGGCAGGCGGGCATTCCCGGATACGTCGGTGCCGAGGACATCTCGTTCCTGCTCGACACCAACGTGAAGGCGACGATCCTGACCAACCAGGCCGCCTACGCGGTGATGAAGGCCCAGGATCCCAAGGGCGGCAGGATCATCAACTTCGGCTCCTCGGAAGCCGTTATGGGCAGCCCCATCTCGGCCGTCTACGCCGCGACCAAGGGCGCGGTGCAGGCCTGGACGCGCTCGGCCGCCAAGGCCTGGGCCGCCGACCACGTCACCGTCAACTCGCTGGCGCCGGCGGTGCAGACCCCCGGGGCCGACCGCCTGCGCGAGTTCCTCGGCCCCGACGCCGCCGCGCTCATCGACCAACAGATGCAGATGATGATCCCGCTCGGCGGGACGCTGGGCGACCCGGCGCGCGACCTCGGGCCGATGCTGGTCTTCCTGGCCGGCCCCGGTTCGGGCTTCATCACCGGGCAGCTGCTCGCGGTCGACGGCGGCCTGATGATGGTGGGCGGCTGAGGAACGCCACCCGCTACGATAAGACGGACCGTCTCGTCTCGTAAATAAAGGTGGACCGTCCCGATGGCTGACGACACGATTCAGGCGCTGCTGCGCAAGCGCCTGTCCGACCCCGGCGTCGCCGTCAAACACGGGGATCTGCAATGGAATTGGAGTCACTACCTGGCGGAGTCGGCCGCGCGGGCCGCCGCCCTGATCGCCGCCGCCGATCCGCAACGCCCGCTGCATATCGGCGCCCTGCTGGGAAACACGCCCGAGATGCTCGCCCAGATGGCGGCGGCCGGGCTCGGCGGCTACGTGCTGTGTGGCCTGAACACCACGCGGCGCGGCGAAGCGCTGGCCACCGACGTCCGCCGCGCGGACTGTCAGTTCGTGGTGACCGACGCCGAGCACCGGCCGCTGCTCGACGGCCTGGACCTGGCGGGCACGCAAATCCTGGACATCTCGACACCGCGGTGGGAGGAATTCGTCGGCGGCGCCGGCGAGCTGGTCCCGCACCGCGACGTCACGGCCATGGACGCGTTCATGATGATCTTCACCTCGGGAACCAGCGGAAATCCCAAGGCGGTACAGGTATCCCATCTGATGGCCACCGTCGCGGGACTCAGCCTGGTCGGGCGCTTCGGCCTGACCGAGCAGGACACCTGCTACGTGTCCATGCCGCTGTTTCACTCCAACGCGGTGGTCGCGGGATGGGCGCCCGCGGTGGCCTCCGGCGCGTCGATCGTGCCGGCGAAGTTCTCGGCGAGCAACTTCCTCGACGACATCCGCCGCTACGGGGCCACCTACATGAACTACGTCGGCAAGCCGCTCGCCTACATCCTGGCGACCGCCGAACGCGACGACGACGCCGACAACCCGCTACGGGTGGCGTTCGGCAACGAGGCCAACGACAAGGACATCGAGGAGTTCGGGCGCCGCTTCGGGGTTCAGGTCGAGGACGGGTTCGGCTCGACGGAGAACGCGGTCATCGTGATTCGCGAACCCGGCACGCCGAAGGGCTCGATCGGCCGCGGCGCCGACGGGGTCGCGATCTACCACAGCGACACCGTCACCGAATGCGCCGTCGCCCGCTTCGACGCCCATGGGGCGCTGGCCAACGCCGACGAAGCCGTGGGCGAGTTGGTCAACACGAGCGGATCGGGCTTTTTCACCGGCTACTACAACGATCCCGACGCCAACGCCGAGCGCATGCGCCACGGCATGTACTGGTCGGGGGATCTGGCCTACCGCGACGCCGAGGGCTGGATCTATCTGGCCGGCCGCACCGCCGACTGGATGCGCGTCGACGGCGAGAACATGGCCGCGGCGCCGATCGAGCGAATCCTGTTGCGGCACAGCTCGATCAACCGCGCCGCGGTGTACGCGGTGCCGGACGAGCGGGTGGGCGACCAGGTGATGGCCGCGGTCGTGCTCAACGATGGAGCCGAGCTCGATCCCGACGCGCTCGAGGCGTTCCTGGCCGCCCAACCCGACCTGTCGCCGAAGGCCTGGCCGCGATACGTCCGCATCGCCGCCGAGCTGCCCAGCACCGCCACCCACAAGGTGCTCAAGCGTGACCTGATCGCCCAGGGAATGACCGTGCCCGAGGGCGAAATCCTGTGGGAGCGCGAAGCGCGCGGCACCGCCTACCGCGGCGCTACCCCGGATCCCTCGGCACCCGGCGGCGGATCTGCCCCTTCGCCCGTCGCACCCGCTTGACGGGGTCCCGGCTTGTGCCGCCGGCGATCTCGTCACGCAGCTGCGCGATATTGGAGATCTCCGCATACAGTCCGCGGATCGCGTAGTCGAGGACGGCGAACGAGAAACGCTGGTCCGGATCGTCGGTGATGCCGAGTTCGCGGGAGCGCTGCCGCGACCACAGCGCCTCGTCCAGCCGGGCCCGGGTCGCCTCGAGATGCCGGTCCAGCGTGTCGATCACGCGTTCCGGATCACCGCCGCGGGCCAGCCACGTCTTGAGGATGACGGGGTGCTTGATCACCACCTGGTCCTGGCCCGGAAAGTCTTGGACCCACCGGCGCAGCGCGTCGAGCCCGGCGTCCGTCGTCTCGTACAACGTGATCGCGCGCTTGCCGGACTGTGCGCCGATCTCGCCGACCATGCCCCGCTCCAGCAACCGGTTCAGCTCGCGCCGCACGTGGCTGACCGAGGGCGACCAATAGAAGTGCCCCACCGAGAGTTCGGCCCGTAACTTGATCTCGCCGGCGGTGAGGCGTTCGTCGTTCGCCGCGAGCACGCCCAGCACCAGGTAGGCGGTGACCGGCAGGCCGTCGGTGCTGCGCGCGGGGCTCACGGCCGGCTAGTTCTGGCTGGTGAAATACGGCAGGGTCACGTCGGGGCCGACGGCGTGGAAGTGCACCCGCACGCGCATGCCGATCGCCAGATCTTCGGGGGCGACACCGACGACGTTGGTCAGCATCTGGTAGCCCTCGTCCAGCGTGACGATCGCCGGGGCGTAGGGCGGTTCGAACTCCGCGGTGACCGGGCGGTGCACCACCGTCCAGCTGTAGATCTCGCCGAGGCCGCCGCTGCACTCCCAGCCCACTTCGGCCGAAAGGCATTGGCGGCAATGCTCGGTCGGCGGGAAGTTGGCCAGGCCGCAGTCCGCGCAGCGCTGGTAGCGCAGCTCGCCCGCCCGGCAGCCCTGCCAGAAGGGCACGCTGAGCGGGCTGCTGGCATGGGGCACGGGCCCGGCCTGGGGGCGCAGAGAAGTCATCGCGGTTCGTCTCCCAGGATCAGCACGGTGGTGAACAGGGCCCCGGCTCCCCCGTTGCTGCACAACGCGATATGCGCGTCGGGCACCTGGAGGTCACCGGCGTGGCCGCGCAGCTGCTCGACGGCGCGGACGGCTCGCTGCATCATCTGCGGGTTGGCGCCCGCGTGGCTGAAGGACATCGTTCCGCCGTCGGTGGTGACCGGGTGGCTGCCGTCGATGGCGATGTGGCCGTCGGCGACGAACGGGCCGCCCTCGCCGTCGCCGCAGAATCCGAAAGCCTCGAGCTGCCGGATGATTTCGAAGGAGAACGGGTCGTAGAGCTCCAGTACGTCGACGTCGTCGGGCCGCAGCCCGGCGTGGGCGAAGGCGCGCTCGGCCGCGCGCCGGCCGACCACGCCGTTCACGTGATCGCCGCGCCGGCCGGCGAGGTCCCACGCCGGTGGATGCTGATACGACGGGCCGTGGAAGTCCGCGCCGCTGCCCAGCACGTAAAGGGGTTGGCTTGCCACGTCGATGGCGTCGAGGTTGGCGACGACGAGCGCGCAGCCGCCCTCGGAGGTGGTGGCGCAGTCGAGGAGGTGAAACGGGTCGGCGATCGGCCGTGACGCGGTGATGTCCCCGGGGGAGAACGGACCCCGTTGGTAGTAAACCGCTTTGGGGTTTCGCGAGCCGTTGTTGCGGATGGTCGCCGCCACGACGGACAGTTGCTCGCGGGTCGTGCCGTAGACGTGCATGTGGCGCCGGGCGATGAGCGCGAACTCGGCGGTGGTGAACATCCCCCACGGCGCGACGAACTCGTTTTCGGGTCGCGTCCACGGCGCCGTGGCCTCGTGGTCGCGGTATTCGCCCGCCTGGGCGGCGACCAGGACGACCACGTCGGCCATGCCGTGTTCGATCGCGGTGACCGCCTCGGTGATCATGCCGACCCCGAAAGCCAGTCCCTGCCAGGCCGGTCCGAGGCGCAGGTCGTAGATCAGCGTGGTGGACAGCGGGCCCGCGCTGATTCCGTCGACGTCGTCGAGGCCCAGCCCGGCGTCGGCGAGCGCGCCGTGGATGGCCTTGAGCGCCAGGCTCCGTGACGTTTCGCCGTCCAGGCGGCGTCCCTGGCGGGTGTTGTGCACCCCGACGATGGCCGCGGTGCGCTTGGTCGGGCTAGTTCTCATCC
Source organism: Mycobacterium sp. NGS57 (assembly GCF_059812405.1). Classification (NCBI taxonomy): domain Bacteria; kingdom Bacillati; phylum Actinomycetota; class Actinomycetes; order Mycobacteriales; family Mycobacteriaceae; genus Mycobacterium; species Mycobacterium sp. NGS57. Next base: position 162,567 of record NZ_JCALCP010000007.1, read on the forward strand.
GCGACAACTCCCAGGTAGGTGCCCACGACGTCGTATCTGCGTCCGTCCCGCTCGATGGTTCCGATCGTCGTGGCCCGCCCCCCGGTTGATGCGGGGCGCGTCGCGCCAACTTCTACCACGTCGATGCGCACGTCTATCGGCCGCGCCGTTTGCGGGTCGGTGAGCTCGACGACCATCGCCACCGCGCGCTCGCCTTCGTCCCACTCGACACCCGTAATCCGGTGCCGCGCGGTCAGTTCCATCACCACCGAGTCCCGGCGCACCAGAAATCGGACCGGCGCGCACAACTCGCCGGGGCGCGGCGGCACGCACAGCGTCACCGCCACCTCACAATCCCGCCGGCCGCGCGCTGGTGACCCCTGCGGCGCGCAGGTCGTGCAGATCGCGTTCGCTGCGTCCCAGCACGCCGGTGAGCACCTCCTCGGTGTGCTGGCCGTACAGCGGCGGCACCCGCCGAATCCAGCGCCGCGGCTTGCCGAGGAACGCAAACGGCATCCCGGTGCACCGGAACGTGCCCGCCACCGGATGGTCGACCATCTCCCAGAAGCCGCGGGCCAGCAACTGCGGGTCGCTCAGCAGGTCCGCGGGCGCGGTGACCCGCCCCGCGGCCACCCCGCCGGCGCGCAACGCGCCGACCGCATCGTCCACCGAGCGACGGGCCGCCCATTCCGCGATCTGCTTGTCGATCTCGTCGGCCCGGTCCCGCCAGGCGTCTTCGCCCGGGCCGAGTTCGGGCCGGGCGATCAGCCCCGCCAACGCCATTCGCGCGGCGTCGTCCATCGCGGCCAGCGCCACCCACTCGTCGTCGCCCCGGCACGGATACACGCCCTGCGGCGTTGCGCCCGGGCCGCGATTGCCGTCGCGCCGCAGCTCGATTCCGTTGCGGGAGTGCTCCACCAGCATCTCGGCGGCCACGTTCAGCGCGGCCTCGACCATGGTCGACTCGACGAGCATCCCGGCGCCGTCGCGGTCCCGGATCACCAGCGCCGCCACCGCGGCGAACGCCGCGTGCAGCCCGGCGATCGGGTCGCACACGCCGCGCGGAATCACCGGGGGCCCGTCGGCGTGCCCCGTCATCCACGCCATGCCCGTCGCCTGCTCCATCGTCTGCGCGAATCCGACGCGGTCGCGCCACGGGCCGTCGAGCCCGAACGCCGGCATCCGCACCATGATGGCGCGCGGGTTCGCGGCCGCGACGGCGTCCCACTCCAAGCCGAAGTTCGCCATCACCCGCGGCGAGAAGTTCTCGATCACGAGATCGCTTGCCGCGACGAGTTCCAGCGCGACGGCGCGGCCGGCGTCGGTGCCGAGCTCGACGCTGACGCCGCGCTTGTTGTTGTTGCTGCACAGGAAGACCGGGCCCCACTCCCACCACTGTTCCCAGTCCGGGGGGCGGCCGGCGGAGAACCTCATGCCGTCGGGCCGGCGGACGCCCTCGATCTTGATCACGTCGGCGCCCAGGGCGCCCAGCAACTGCGTGGCGACGGGTCCCGCCCAGAAGGCGGTCAGGTCGGTTACCCGGATGCCGGACAACGGAAGCGCGCCGGCGTCGGCTGCAGCCGCCCGCCGCGGACGGGGCGGCCAGTGGACGCGCCCGTGGTCGGCGCCGAGCTGCGGGGGCGAGCCTGGCGCGCGGGTCGCCATCGCCGGGCTGCGATACGGCACCCGCGGCTGCAGCACCCCGAGCCCGGATTCGACGAAGACCCCGCGTTGCACGAAGTGGTCGACGGTTCCCAGGGTCGCCGGAGTGGCGATGGGCGCCACCGGGATTCGAAACGCCACCGCGAGGTCCACGATCTCCTGGGTGGTGCGGGCCAGGGTCCATTCGGTGACCATGCCGAGGAACTCGTCGCGCCGCTCGACCCGGCCGGCGAACGATGCCAGCTCGGCGTCGTCCACCAGGTCGGCGCGATCGATCATGACCAGGAAGTCGGAGAACTGCTGCGCGGTGATGGTGCAGAACCCGACCATGCCGTCGGCGGTCGCAACGATCGACGGCAACTCCAGGCCGCGTTGGTAGAGCAGGGAGTCGGGGCCCAGCACGCTGGCCGACATGGCCGACAGTCCGCCCATCGCGATGACCATCGCCTCGTACGTCGAGACGTCGACGACGTCCCCCACCCCGCCCCGGGCGGCGTGGCGGGCCGTCGCGGCGGCGACCGCGGCGGCGAAGGTGCCGGCCAGCCATTCGCCGAGGCGCCCACCCGCCTGCACCGGCTCGTCGCCCGGCCAGCCGCGGCCGGCGGTCGACCCGCACAACGCCTGCAGGATGAACTCGTTGGCGATCACCTGCTCCTCGACGTAGGGGCCGCTGGTGCCGAACGGCGTCACGGCCACCACCACCGCCGCCGGACCGGTGTGGGCCGTGATGCCGCCGAGGGTCCAGCCGTCGGTCAGGTCGGTGAGCACGATGTCGGCCCCGGCGAGCAGCACCGGGGTCTCGGCGCCGTTCACCACGGACTTCTTGCCCGCGGCGAGATATTCGAACAGCGCACCGGCCGAACCGCCGGCCGACCAGCGACGCATCGAATCGCCTTGGGTGGATTCGATTTTGACGACGTCGGCGCCGGCGTCGGCGAACATCTTGCCGCAATAGGACACCGCGATGCCGTTGGAGAGCTCCAGCACCCGCCAGCCGGCGAACGGCGCCCGGGCGGCCACCGTCACCGGCCCAGCGTGGTGGCGCGCCCGGAGATGTCAGACGCTTCGGCAGTCACCTGCGCCTGCAGCGCGAACTGGGTCATCCGGGTCCACGCGTCGCGATCGCGCTGGCTGGCCAGGCGCCCGACGTGCGTGACGACGTCGACATCGGTGGCCTGGGAGCGCAGGGAACCGGCGCGGGCGTGCTCTTCGGGGATGTACCGGAACGGGTCGAACGAGTATGCGGCCATGGCGTTTTCGTGAGTGATCTTGTTGATCACCGCGTCATCCAGGTGGCCCATGGTCTCCATGACGTCCTCGGGGGCGAACGGCCAATTGCTGTCGGAGTGCGGGAAGTCGGACTCCCAGCACAGCATGTCCTCGTTGAACCAGTCCATGTTGTGCACGCCGACCTTGTCGCTGATGAAGCAGGTGTAGAAGTGTCGCTGGAACACGTCGGCCGGCCCGCGGTAGCCGGGCGGGAACTGCGCCAGCGTCCAGCCCGAATGGCGGTTGTAGACGTGCTCGGCGCGCCACAGGAAGTACGGGATCCAGCCGACGTCGCCCTCGGTGAGCGAGAACTTCAATTGCGGGAAGTCCGACCAGAATTCAGCCCAGATCAGCTCGGTGAAGGTGAACATGCTCATCATCGACGACGCCGTCATCTGCACGCTGGGCGGGGCGTCGCTCGACACCTGGGGCGACCGCGACGCGGAGCCGACGTGGGTGCACAGCACCGTCTCGTTCTCGCAGACCGCCTCGAACAGCGGGTACCAATACTTGGTGTGAATGCTCGGCATCTGCAGCGCCTCCGGGTTCTCGGAGAATGTCACCGCGTGACAGCCCTTGTCGGCCAACCGTTTCACTTCCTTGGCGGCCTCGGCCACGTCGAACAGCGGCAGGATGCCACACGGGATGAACCGGCCCGGATAGGCGCCGCACCACTCGTCGACGTGCCAGTCGTTGTAGGCCTTGATCATCACCAGGTTCACGTCACGGTCGGGCCCCTGGTTGAGCACCTGGCCCGAAAAGCCGGTGAAGTTCGGGAAGTTCAGGCCCGCCAGTTGCCCGCCGGCGTTCATGTCGCGGATCCGCTCGTCGACGTTGAAGCAGCCCGGTCGCATCTCGTCGTAGCGCGAGGCGTCGATGTTGTACATCTCGCGAGGCTTTCCGGCGACGGCGTTCAGGCCCATGTTCCGCCCGCGCACCTCGCCGTAGTACCACTGCTGGACGCCGTCCGGCTCGAGGACCACCCGGGGCGCGAGTTCCTTGTACTTGGCCGGGACATGCGCGTCGAACATGTCGGCCGGCTCCGCGATGTGGTCGTCCACGCTGATCAGGATCAGGTCGTCCTTGTTCATGCCGCACTCCTCGCGTGCCGATACAGGGACTAGTAGACAATGATCCCGATCACAGTGTCAACGTGGCGGCGCGTCAGAAGCGCGGTGACTCAATGCGTTCCCCTCGATGCGTCGCCAATTGTCAGCGACTATTAGTCCGTCATGGCGAGGCGTGCCACCATGGGGCAGGGTGCGGCCCGGAAGGTGGTGCAGGTGAGCGCGAACAAGGCCGTGCGGCCCACCACCGCCGACGTGGCCCGGCTGGCCGGCGTCTCGACCGCGACGGTCAGCTATGTGCTGAACGACGCCGAGGGCCGCAGGATATCCGGGGCAACGCGCGAGGCGGTCCAGCGGGCCGCGAAGCTCCTCGGCTACCGGCCCAACCTGGCCGCGCGAAACCTGGCCCGCGGCAAGGGGGGTGTGGTGCTCTACGTGCTGCCGCACGTGGCCGTCGGCGAGATGCCGATGCAGGCCGGCAGCCGGATGACCACGGAACTGGCGCGCCAGGGCCTGCTGCAGGTGCAGATCTTCGAAGCCGAGGACGACAGCCACGTCGTCGAGGCGATCGAGAGTCTCGACCCCGTCGCGGTCGCCAGCCTGTTTCCGCTCAGCGCGTCCGCGGCGGGCGCGGTGGCGGCGGCGGGCATCCCGCACATCGAGGTGGGGACGCTCCCCGCGCTGCACTGCCCGCACCTGTCCGTCGGCGAGCTGCGGGTCGACCACCTCGTGTCGCGCGGCCATCGCCAGATCGCGTTCGCCTACACCGGGATCGCCAAATGGCGTGCGCTGGGCGACTACTGGTTCGAGGGCGTCGCGCACGCCGCGCGATCGCGCGACCTGCCGCCCGTCCGCGTCGGCGTCGTCACCCTGGACACGGCCGCCGACACCGTGGCCGGCTGGGTGCGCGAGGGCGTGACCGCCGTGTGCGGCCAAAGCGACGAGATCGCGAGCCTCGTCCTGTACGGCATCCACCAGGCAGGGCTGTCCTGTCCGGGCGACCTCGCCGTGATCGGCGTCGATGCCAGCCCGATGGGTGCGATGAGCACGCCGCCGCTGACGACAGTCGAGTTCAACCCGCGCGCGGTCGCCGACGCCGCGGTTGCCGCGGTCTTCGAACGGCTGGGACTTCCCGCGCCGCCGTCGTCCGAGCCGACCGAGGTCGCCCGCCTGATCGAACGGTCGTCGACCTAACCAACTGGCCGCAAACCGGCGCATCTGACACCATCCGCCGCTGAAATTTACCTCATCTGCGGAGTTGGACCGCCGCTGGACATTCCCTGGTTAAGCGCATAACCTCGCTGTCGAAATCGCAATGTCGCGGGAAGGGGCAGGTATGTCGGTGCAGGCCGTGCTGGATGAGATCCGTGAACGTCCCGGCTCCGGTGAGACGATCCCGGTCGTCGACCCGGCCACCGAGGAGCAGGTCACCGAGTTCAAGGACTGCGGTCCCGAAGCCGTCGACGCCGCCGTCGCCCGCGCGAAGGCGTCCTCCGAGTCGGGTGTCTGGCGGGACCAGGCGCCCAGCGAGCGCGCCAAGATCCTGTGGCGCGTCGGCGAGCTGATCGATCAGAACGCGGAGATCCTGGCCGAGCTCGAATCGCTGAACGCCGGCATGACGCCGCTGCAGGCGCAGGGCACGGTGACCGTCGGCTCGGAGTTCTTCCGCTACTACGCCGGCTGGTGCACCAAGATCGAGGGCATCGCCGCCGACGTGCACACCGGCGGCCTCACGGGCATCGATTCGCATCAGCACGCCTACACCCTCAAGGAACCCTACGGCGTTGTGGGCCTGATCTTTCCGTGGAACGGGCCGGTCTTCAATTTCTGCGCCAAGCTCGCGCCGTCGCTGGCGGCGGGCTGCAGCAGCGTCGTCAAACCCGCCGAGGAGACCCCGCTCTCGGCGCTGGTGCTGGACGACATCCTGCACGAGGCCGGCGTGCCCGACGGCGTCGCGAACCTGCTGCTGGGCTACGGACACACCGCGGGCGCGGCGATCACCGCCCACCCCGACGTCGAGAAGGTGGCCTTCACCGGCTCGACCGAAGTCGGCCGAGCCATCGTGCACGCCGCCGGCGACAGCAACCTGAAGAAGGTCACGCTGGAGCTCGGCGGGAAGTCACCGGTGGTGGTCTTCGACGACGCCGACCTGACCAAGGCCGTCCCGATGGCGGCGTTCGGCACCTTCATCCACTCCGGACAGGCCTGCGTCTGCGGGTCGCGCATCTTCGTCCAGCGCGGTGTCTACGACCAATTCGTGGAGCAGCTCGCGAACGTCGCCAACGGCCTGCCGCAGGGCGGCCCGAAGGACGAGGGCAGCCTGATCGGCCCGCTGATCAGCCAGAAGCAGCTCACCCGCGTCCTGGGCTACCTCGACCAGGGCCGCTCCGACGGCGTCGAGGTCGTCACCGGCGGGCACCGCCTCGACCGCAAGGGCTACTTCGTGCACCCGACCGTGCTGACCAACGTCGCCCCCACGAGCCGGCTCTTCCAGGAGGAGATCTTCGGTCCCGTGGTCGCGGTCATCCCGTTCGACGACGAGGACGAAGCGGTTACCCTAGCCAACGACAGCACCTACGGTCTGGCCGCCACCGCGTGGACCCAGGACCTGGGCCGCGCGCATCGAATCGCCAAGCGGCTTAAGGCCGGAACGGTCGGGCTGAATTGCCAGATGCAGTTCGACCACTCGATGCCCTTCGGCGGGTACAAGCAGTCCGGGTGGGGCTACGAGTCCGGCAAGGCGGGGCTGGAGACCTACCTGCAGACCAAGGTCGTCTGGACGCAGATGTAACCCGCCACACCACATTCGGGTGATTCGGCGCCCGGAGGCCGGCGCATCGTCTATGCATGTGACTATGGCTGAACCCCAGGCGCCGGAATCGTCCGGGCAGCACGGCCCGAAGGCGCGCCCCGCGTGGCAGTTCTTCCAGCAGATGCTGGCCGACGTCACCAAGATCGTGACCGAGGACGCCGAAACCGAACGCGAACTGCTCGAGGGTCTGCGCGTCATCGCCCGCGTCTCCTCGTTGTGCTCGCAGCTGTCCGTCGAGGCCGACCCGGACCGGCCCGCGTTCTTCGACATGTGTTCCCCGACAAGGATGATCGGCGGGCCCAACCCCGACGGCGCCTACTACCTGGCGATGATCCGCGGCGACCGGACCTACCGGATCACCGGGACCCGGGGCACCAGCGCCTATCTCGGGTTTCAGATCCTCGCCGGCACCGGCCTGACGCCGCGCCGGATGGCCAACTACGTCGGCGACGCCGACCTAGCCCTGAGCGGCGGGGAATTCGCCCTGGTGCTCTCGGCCGAGCAGCCCGCCGACCTCGGCGGTGCCCAGTGGGTGCCGATCCCCGGCGACGCGTCGTCGGTAGTGGTCCGCGAGTACATCGGCGATCCCGCCGCCGAGAAGCTGGCGACCATGCGCATCGAGGCCCTCGATCCCGACCCGGTGGCGCCGCTGACCGACGACGAGCTCGCCGAGCAGTTCACCGCGATGGCGTGGACGCTGATGAAACTCGTTACGCTGCACCGCACCATCAAGCCCGAACTACTGAACACCCCCAACACGCTGCTGACCGCCGAGGCCGCCGAGCTGGGCGCCGCCGACACCACCCCCGACAACCTGTACATGATGGGCACCTTCCGGCTCGACCCCGACCAGGCGCTGGTGCTCGATATCGCGCCGCCCGACACCCGCTACTGGAACGTGACCCTGGAAAGCGTCTGGCACGAGTGCCTCGAGCCGCGCGTGCGGCACAGCTCGGTGACCAACCGCGGGGTGCGCCCCGACGCCGACGGGCGGGTGCGGATCGCAATCTCCGCAGAGGACTTCGGGTTTGGCCATTGGCTCGACACCGGCGGCCGGCATCGCGGGTTCGTGGTGGTGCGCTGGCTGGACAACCCCAACCCGCCCGACGTCTCGGTGTCGGTCCGCGAGCGCGGGGACCGCGGATGACGCTGCGGGAGCGGTTCGCGCCGGAGCGGCTCGTCGCCGCCGCCTGCGAGGAGGCGGGAACCGACGACTTCGGCGCGGACGGCTGGCAGCCCGGCCTGCAGTGCCTGACCGACGGGCTGGTCAGCGAGGCGCGGCTGTCGGCCATCGGTGTCGAGATCGCCCACCTCGATATCATGCGCGCCCTGAAGAACCGGCTCGACGTGATCGCCTGGCGCAAGCGGCATCCCGAGATCGCCGGGGAACCCGTCGCCGCGCCGATCGTCATCGTCGGGCAGCCCCGCACCGGCACCACGATCCTCTACGACCTGCTCGCCCAGGACCCCGGCCTGCGCGCCCCGCTCACCTGGGAGGTCGATGCGCCCTGCCCGGTCCCGCAGCCGGACACCTACCACAGCGACCCGCGCATCGCGCAGACGCAGGCCAGCATCGAACTCTCCGAGCAGATCATCCCCGGGTTCCTGGCTTTCCACCCGATGGGCGCCCTGGTCGGCCAGGAGTGCGTCCGCATCACGGCCAGCGAGTTCACCAGCATGATCTTTTCGGTGCAGTACCGCCTGCCCAGCTATTACCGCTGGTTGCTGTACGAGGCGGACCACGCCGGCGCCTACCGTTTCCATCGAATCTTCCTACAGCACCTGCAGTCCGGCGTACCGGGACAGTGGCTGCTGAAGTCGCCGGCGCACCTGTGGCACCTCGACGACCTGCTGGCCGAATATCCCGACGCGCTGATCGTGCAGACGCACCGCGACCCGCTCAACGTCATCTCGTCGATCGCCGCGCTGACGCATCACCTGCGGCGGATGGGCAGCGACGAATCCAACGTCGCCGAGTGCGCCGCCCAGTCGTATGAAGAGATCGTGGTCGGCCTCGACCGCGAGATGGCGCTGCGCGCATCCGGCGCGATCCCCGCCGACCGCGTGATCGACGTGCTGTTCACCGATTTCATGAACGACCCGTGGACCACGATCGACGACATCTATCGAAAGCTGGGCCGCGAGCTCAAACCCGGGACCGCGCAGCAGATGCGCGACTTTCTGACCGCGCACCCCGGCGATGGCGGGGGCACCCGCTACACCTGGTCGGACACCGGCCTGGACGCCGCCGAGGTCCGCGAACGGGTGGGCGCGTATCAGGATCGCTACGGGGTCCCCACCGAACAGCTGCGCTAGTGCCGGGGAGACCCCCGCGAAAGCTGGGCGTGTCGCGTGTGCGTGGCTTCAGTCTCAGCGGAAGTGCACGCTTGCGACACCGCCCAGGATTCACGCGGAACTGCCTCGGCCCACAGCGTGGACCGACTAGTCGGCGGGCTCGTAGCGCAGCAGGGTGACGTCGTGCTCGGGATAATCGCAGAACACCGGGCGCACGCGCATCCCGACCCGCAGCAGGCCGGGATCGACGTTGACCATCTCGGTGGAAAACCTTGGCCCCTCGTCCCATTCGACGATGGCCAGCAGCTGCGGAACCGCGTCGGCGAAGTGCGGGCTGACCGGCCGGTGCGCCACGGTGAACGAGTACAGCGTTCCCATGCCGGATATCTCGCGCCATTCCAGGTCGTCGGCAAGGGTGCGCGGGGCGCGCACCCGCGGATAGAACACGTAGTTCTGGGTGGACGGCGAGTACTGGATGACGATGCGGTGCTGCGCCAACGCGTCCCAAAACGGCGCGCTGGTCGGCGTTTTGACCGGCATCGGGCGTTCGAACGTCGTCATGGTCAGTCTCCCTGCAGGATGAGCGTCGTCTGCTCGGACAGGATGCCGCCGTTGCCGGACACGAACGCGCGGTTGCAGTCGGCGACCTGGGCGGCGCCCGCGCGGCCCATGATCTGGCGGGTGGCGTCGCACACGTGGTGCATGCCGCCCGCCAATCCGGCCTGGCCGAAACCCAATTGGCCGCCGGCGGTGTTGAGCGGGAAGTCGCCGCGGAACGTCAGGTCGTGGTTGCCGACGAACTCCATGCCCTTGCCCTTTTCGCAGAAGCCGGCGTCCTCGAGCGACAGCAGCACGGTGATGGTGTAGCAGTCGTAGATCGAGACCATGTCCATGTCGGCGCGGGTCAGGTCGGCCATGGCGAAGGCGGTGTCGGCGGCCGCGGCGATCGGGGTGTGCAGCAGGTCCTCGGCGTACGTCGGCGTCTTGAACGGTACGTGCTCGCCGAATCCCTTGACCCACACGGGCCGGTTGCGCGACCGCCGCGCCAGGTCGGCGCTGGCGACGACCACGGCGGCGCCGCCCACGCACGGCATCACGATCTCCAGCATGTGCAGTGGGTCGGCGATCACGGGGCTGGCCAGGACGTCGTCGACGGTGAGCGGCTTGTCCTTCCAGATCGCGCCGTCGGTGTGGTTGGCGTTGACGCGGGTGTCGACCACGATCTTGGCCATCGCCCGTTCGTCGTAGCCGTGGATCGCCGCGTAGCGCTGGGCCACCTGGCCGTAGGGGCCGTTCTGACCGAGGTTGCCGTAGGGGATCTCGAATTCGGCCTGCGGAGAGCCGTATTGGTTGCTCGAGGACCCGAAATACAAGGCGTCGCCCAGTGATCTGGGCTTCTTCGGCGACATCGGGGTGATGTACCGGGCGGGTAGCGCGCACAGTACCGCCTCGCAGATGCCGAGTTCGACGGCGGCGGCGGCCCGCCACACCATCGCCGCGGCGCTGGCCCCGCCCAGGTCCACGTGTTCGGCGAATCGCGCACCCACGCCGAGGTATTCGGCGATGGTGGAGGGGACGAAGATCTCCGACTCGGCCAGGTGGGACGCCACGATGCCGTCAACCACCTCGAAGGGCAGTCCCGCGTCGGCGAGCGCGGCGGCGCCGAGTTCCGCCCATTGTTCGATGGCGAACGGCGCGGGGGACGCCTTCGTCATGCGTTCGGGCGGCAGCTCGACATACCCGACGATCGCGGCTTCTCCACGTAATCCCATGAGCTGTCCTACTTTCGGGGCAATCCGAGAATCATCTGCGCGATGATATTCAGCTGGATCTCCCTGGTGCCCCCGCCGATCAGCTCGGCCGGGAGATGCAGGTAGGGTTCCACGACCGCGGCGTCGGGGTCGTCGACCATCGCGACCTGCCCCGTCAGCTGCAACGTGGCCTGGAAGGTGCGCCGCAGCAGCACGTTCATCGCGACCTTGGCGATGCTGGACGCCGGGCCGGACGCCTGCCCGTCGAGCAGCCGGATGGTTTCCCGCACCCCGAGCGCCCTGATGGCGTTGGTGTACGCGTCGAGTTCGCCCAGTGCGCGCAGGGCGTCGTCGCGGTCGGGTCCGGGTTGAGCGGCGAGCCGGCGCAGCGCGACGGCCCGGTCGAACTTGACGTATCCGCTGATGGCCGAACGCTCTTCGGCCATCGTGGCGATCGCGAGGCTCCAGCCGTCGGTGGGTCCGCCGAGCAGCATCTCGTCGGGAACGAAGACGTCGTTGAGGAAGACTTCGTTGAAATGCGCCTGGCCGGTCGCCGTCTTGATCGGCTGGATTTCGATGCCGGGGGATCGCATGTCGAGGATGAAGTAGCCGATGCCGCGGTGCTTGCCGGCCTCGGGGTCGGTGCGCGCCAGCAGCGCGCCCAGGTCGGCGTACTGCGCCAGCGACGTCCAGATCTTGTGACCGTTGATCCGCCAGCCGCCGTCGACCTTGGTCGCCCGGGTCGCCAGCGACGCGAGGTCGGAGCCGGCGCCGGGCTCGCTGAACAGCTGGCACCAATGGATGTCGCCACGCTGGGTCGGCGGAATCAGTCGCTCCTGCAACTCTTTTGGCGCGGCGGCCAGCACCGAGGGCAGGATCCACTCGGCGATGTTCAGCGACGGCCGTACCAGGGCGGGTCGCTTGGCGAACTCCTCGTCGATGATGAGCTGTTTCAACGGATCCGCGCCGACGCCCCACGGCGCCGGCCAGTGCGGGGCCATCAGCCCGGCGTCGGCGATCAACGTGCGCTGCGGCCCGGAGGCCTGGTCCGCGTAGTCGCCGTGCGGCGCGGGCGTGTCGTTCCGCAGCTGCGCCGCGGCATCCAGCGTCTCGGCCACCCAGGACCGGAAGTCCGACTCGGCGTCACCGAGATTGACCGACATGTCGCGGGTTTGGGTGCAGGCGAGCTCCCCCAGGCGGCGCGCCCAGCGATTGGCCGGGCCTATCGAACCCGCCAGGCTGATGGCCCGCCGCCAGTACAGGTGCGCGTCGTGCTCCCAGGTGAAACCGATGGCGCCGAGCATCGTCAGGGCGTCGAGGACCAGGTCCGGGATCGGCGAGATCGCGATCGTCGCCGCCCCGGCCGCCGCGAGGCGGTGCTGGTCGAGGGGTTCGTCCACCGCGCGCACCGCATCCCAGGCGGCCGCGGTGGCCAGCTCGCTGTTGACCAGGAGCATCGCCGCACTGTGCTGCAGTGCTTGGAAGGTCCCGATCACCTTGCCGAACTGTTCGCGCGTGCGCAGGTGCGCGGTGACCGCGTCGACGCACCACTGCGCGATGCCGGCAGTCGTGGCGGCGACCAGACCGACGACGACGGCCGCCGCGCGGTCCGGGTCTATTCCGGTGATTCCGCCGTCCGCGCCGTAGTCGGTGAGCCGCAGGATTCCCACGTCGGCCACCAGGTCGGTGCCCGGCACGGATTCGACTGCGGCGGTGGGTTGTTCGGTGTCCACCGGCACCCAGATGACCTCGCCGCCGTCGGCGCGGGCCCCGACCAGGATCACCCGCGCCGCGCAGGCGCCCGCGGTGACCTGTGAACTGCCGGACAGCAACCAGCGCTGCCCGTCGCGGCGGGCCCGGAAGTCCCCGTCGCCGGGCAGCACGACCGCGGCGGGTGCGCCGGCGGCCAGGTCACGGATGAGCGCTTCGGCGGGCGGCGCCGGATCGGCCAGCAACGCAACGGCTCCCGCGGTCACCGTCGGCAGCAGCGGGCCGGGCAGCAGCGCCTTGCCCGCGGCCTCCAGCACGCATGCCGCATCGGCCGGCCGTCCGCCCTGGCCGCCGAGGCGCTCGGGTAGGTGCACCGCGTGAAAGCCGTTGGCGACCAGCGCCTCCCACCACTCGGGCAGGGTGCCCGCCGCCAGCGCGTCGAAGCTGTCGCGGGTCGCGGCGATGGGGGCATGCCGATCGGCGAACTGGGCGACGGCCGTGCCGAGTTCCTGCTGCTCCGGGGTCAATCCCAGCGTCATAGCGGCGCCCCCGCGCGGCTGAGACGACACGCCATGGAAGACCGCTACCCTTTCCCTTACAAGACGAACCGTCTCGTCTTGTGGCAGACTACGGGTCGGGTCCGGATAAGTAAAGCGGGCCCGAGCCGCGAACGAGGACACCAGATGCCAACCGGTCTCACCCCGAGACGCCGCAGCGAGAAATCGCGCACCGCGATCGTCACCGCCACCCGAGAGTTGCTTCTCGAGCGCGGATTCGACGGCCTGACCATCGAAGCGGTCGCCGCGCGGGCCGGGGTGGGAAAGCAGACCATCTACCGCTGGTGGCCCAGCCGCCCGGCCCTGGTCGCCGACGTCATGCTCGAGGACGCCGACAAGATCCTGGCGTCGGTGGACCACACCGACGACCTGGCCGCCGACCTGGTGCGGTGGGTGGGCAAGCTCGTCGCCAGCCTGACCACCGCGCGCGGCTCGGCCATGCTGCGGATCCTGACCGTCGCCGGCATGGAGCACGAGGACTCCGCCGTCAGACTGCGCGCCGGGTTCAGCGAGCCGCTGCATGACAGCGTCCGCTCGCGCCTCGTCGCCGCCGGCATCGAAGGGCCGGCCGCCGAGTCGGCGGCCGACGCCATCGTGGGCGGCGTCGTGTACCCGATTCTTTCTGAGCCGCAACGGTATTCGCGGCGCCGCGCCGAGCGCACCACCCGGATCATCGTCGGGGCACTGGGCGCCCCCGGCAAGGCCTGAGGAGCGGCCGTGGACGAAGATTGCCTGAAGCTCACCACCTATATGGCCGAGCGCCGACGGACCCGCGAGGGCTTCGTCTCCGACGTGCTGCTGCGGCTGTACGAGGACCATCGCATCGCCAGCAGCGTCGTGCTGCGCGGCATCGGCGGCTTCGGGACGGGGCGCCACCTGCGGACCGACGAGTCCCTGACGCTGTCCGAGGATCCGCCGGTGGCGATCGTAGCCGTGGACACCCGCGGGGCGATCGAGGCCCTGCTCGACCCGGTGCTCGCGATCAAGCAACGCGGCCTGGTCACGCTGGAGCGCGCGCGGCTGCTGCGCGAGGATATCGGGCCGCTGCAGCTCGCCGACGAGTTGAACGAAGCGGTCAAGCTGACCATCTACGTCGGCCGCAAGGAACGCGTCTACGGGGTGCCCGCCCACGTCGCGATCTGCGATTTGATGTACCGGCGCCGGCTGGCCGGCGCATCGGTCTTCCTCGGCGTCGACGGCACCGTGCACGGGCAGCGGCAGCGCGCGCGCGTCCTCGGCCGCAATGCCGACGTTCCGATGATGATCGTCGCCGTGGGCTCGGGCGAGCACATCGGCCGGGTCCTGCCGGAGCTCGGCGGGCTGCTCCGCCGGCCCATGGTCACCGTCGAGCGGGTCCGCGTGTGCAAGCGCGACGGCGAACTGCTCGAACGGCCGCACGCCTTGCCGGAGGCCGATCAAGACGGCCTGCCGCTGTGGCAGAAGCTGACGATCTACACCTCCGAGACGGCGCGCCACGGCGGTTCGCCGATTCACCGCGCGTTGATCCAGCAGTTGCGGCGCCGGCCAACGCCGGATGGCGCCACCGTCCTACGCGGCGTCTGGGGCTTCCATGGCGATCACGCACCCCACGGCGACAAGCTGCTTTCCCTGGGCCGCCGCGTTCCCGTCGTCACCGTCGTCATCGACACGCCCGCCAACATCGCCGATTGCTTCGACGTGGTCGACGAGCTCACCCGGCACGAGGGACTGGTGACGAGCGAGATGGTGCCCGCGCTGGTCTCCGACGAGGGCGACACCGGACGCGGCAGGCCACCCATGGCGAACCACCGCTACTGAAGCGGCGCCGGCTCAGCCGGCGACCGACGCCTCGTAGATCGACTGGATCGCCTTGTCCAGCGTCTCGTTGAACTGCTCGTCGGGCTGGTCGACCGACAGCCCCTCGGTGAGCGCGCGGCTGAAGCTGGCGATCAACCCCGCGTTCTTGGCCAACAGCTCGTTGGCCTCCTCGCGGGAGTATCCGCCGGAGAGCGCCACCACCCGCATCACCTTCGGGTGCTCGATCAGCGGGCGGTAGAAATTGGCCTCGGTGGGCAGGCTCAGCTTGAGCATCACGCGCTGCCCGTCGGGCACGGCGTCGAGGTGTTTCGTGATCTCCTCGCGCAGGATGCCCTCGGCCTGGGCCTTGTCCGAGATCGAGATGGTGACCTCGGGCTCGAGGATGGGCACCAGGCCGTGCGAGAGCACCTGACGACCGACCTCGAACTGCTGGGTGACCACCGCGGCGATGCCGTCGGCGTTGGCGCCGCCGATCACCGAGCGCTCCTTGGTCCCGAATATGCCCTTACCGACCGCCCGCTCCAGCAGCTCGTCGAGCCCCGGCATCGGCTTCATCAGCTGCACGTCGTCGGACGCCTCGGCCAGGCCCTTGTCGATCTTGAGGATGGGCACCACGCCCTTGCTCTCCCACAGGTAGGTGGGTGACGGCCGGCCCTCGATGTCGCGGTCCATGGTCTGCTCGAACAGGATCGCGGCCAGCACCCGGTCGCCGGTGAACACCGGGGAGGTGATGATCCGTGAGCGCATCTCGTGGATGAGGTCGAACATCTCCTTCTCCGAGGAGTAGGCGTCCTCCTCGATGCCGTACAGGCGAAGCGCCTTCGGCGTCGAGCCACCGCTCTGGTCGAGCGCCGCGATGAAGCCCTTGCCCGACGTCATCCGGTCGGCTTGCTGCTGATTCGACATCACACTCTCCACTCCCTCGGGGCACTGTCGGTGACGGCGCACCGTCAAGCTCAAATCGTGCCGATCATATTCGCGAGGATGCAACGCCTGCTTCAGCGGGCGGCCAAAGCGTCGACGACCTCGTCCGCGGTGAGCACCGCGCTGGCGTAGTTCGGGATATTGACCTCGAGCGCGGCATGCATCTCCCGGTCGGAATAGCTCGCGGTCGCATCCTTGACCACGGTGACGTCGTAGCCCAGCTCGGCGCCGAAGCGGACGGTCGCCTCCAGGCAGGTGTGCGCGATGAGCCCCATCATGATGAGCTGTTGAATGCCGTGCCTCTTGAGCAGGAGGTCCAGGTCGGTGTTGGCGAACCCGCTGGAACACCAGTGCTCCCTGGCGACGACGTCCCCCGGCCGCGGCGCGAAGCCGGGGTGCAGCTCACCGCCCCAGGTTCCGTATTCGAACGTCTTGCGCGACCACGCCGCCCGCTGGATCGGGGCGAGGTACTTCCAGGTCTCGTAGTCACCCGGCCGGTAGCGGCGGTGCAGCGCATAGAAAACGCGGATGCCGGCGCCGCGTGCCGCGTCGAGGACCTGGCGCATGTGCGGCACGCACTGGTTGGCCTCGGCGACGCCCTTGAGCCGGTCCCAGACCTTGCCGCCCTCGGAGATGAAATCGTTGTACGGGTCGATGACAACCAGGCCGGTGAGGTCGCTGTCGTACGTCACGTCGCCATGCTCGCACGGGATCCGGCCACCGGCCGGCGTGACAGCTGCGGGCCTCGATTCCGCCATGGCCTACGATTGACTGAGCACGCGCGGGCTGCGCCTCGAATTATCTGCGCAGAATCGATGTAGTGTTTCGTGCCAATATGGCGTGGTGCGGGTTGAGTCGACAGCCCCGATTGGCAAGGGTATTTGACGGCTTATCTAATTCTTGGTGTTCCGCGCGGGCGAATGTGAGTGATGAACCATGACCGAACAATCCAGCGATGCGGCCGACGCGGCGCCCTTTGAGATAGGAAAGCGCCAGGTGGACGGGGCCGTGGTGCTCAGCGTCGCGGGCGAGGTGGACATGCTGAGCGCGCCGCAGCTGGACGAGGCGATCCACAGCGCGCTGGCCGCCGGGCCCGCGGCCTTGATCGTCGACCTGTCGAAGGTCGATTTTCTGGCCTCGGCCGGAATGACCGTGCTGGTGACGGCCCAGGCGGAGGTCGCACCGCCCACTCAATTCGCGGTGGTCGCCAACGGGCCGGCCACCAGCAGGCCGATCAAACTGACGGGGCTCGACGGCGTTTTGTCGCTGTTCAGCACGCTCGACAGCGCGCTGAACCGCGTCGCCGGGAGCTGAGCAGGACGGCTACGTGGCCGGCGCCAGGATCTGCTGAATGCGTTCGTCGCGCGGCAGGACCGGGCCGTCGTCGAGGGGTTCGTCGACACCCAGTTCGGTGAGCCCGGCCCTGGTCAGCAGCGAGGTGCCATAGGCGGCCAGCACGAGTTTTTGATCGTCGCTGTGGCCGTCCTCGACGAGCATGGCGCCGATCAGGCAGATGACGGCCATCTTGTAGGCGTTCAGTGCGCGGTACCACCCGCGGTTGCCGAGCTTGATTCCGCTGGCCGCCTCGTAGTGCGTCAGCAGGGCATCGATGGTGGGCGCCGCGGGATGGCTGTTGATGCCGACGGGTTGCACCCACAGCATCTCCAGCCAGCCGATGTCGGTCCGCGGGTCGCCGACGGTCGTCATCTCCCAGTCGAACACCGCGCTGACCTCGCCGTCGGCGAAGGCGAAGTTGCCCGGTTTGGCGTCGCCGTGCACCAGGGTGACCCGCGGGCAGGGCTCCGGCCTGGTGTCCCGCAGCGACCGCTGCAGCCGTTCCAGCGCGGGCAGCGGACCGCGCTTGACCCGTTTCATCTCGGCCGCCCAATGCTCGAGCTCGCGGTCGAGATGGTCGCGCCCACTATCGAGCGGCTCGAGCGCGTCGAGCCCGGTCTGCGCGAGGTCGACGGTGTGGATCGCCGCGAGTTGTTCGACCAGGCTCTGACACATCCGCGCCACGGTCGACTCGGCGACGCCCGTCGGCGGCTCCATTTCGTACACCTGCCCGCCGGCGCGTTCCATCACGAAGAACGGCCGGCCGAGGACGTCGCCGGCTTCCTCCAGCCACAGCGCCCGCGGAACCCGGACCGGCGTGCCCTCCAGCGCGCGCAGGATCGTGAACTGGCGCGCCAGATCGTAGGGCTCCAGCAGCGCGGGCGGTGCGGGCCGCAGCCGCAACACCGCGTCTCGGCGCTCGTCGCGTTCGCCGCGGCGGGTGACGATGCTCAGCATCATCATCTCGGCCGAGTGTCCGAAGTTCACCCGGTCGAGGCCTTCGACGCGCACGTCGTCGGCATCGGGCAGCTGCGTGCGCAGCCAGGCCGCCAGGCGTCGTTCCGTGTTGTCTCCCAGCGTCATTGAGCGCGGCCTTCCGCGGGCAGGCGCTGCGAGGGGGTCTTGTCCTGGGTGAAGGCCGACATGTCCATCGCCGTCCAGTTGGGATAGCGGCGGTAGCCCTGGCCGCCGAGCAGCAGTTCGAAGATGCCCCAGCCGGTGTCGCCGTCGCACTCGAAACGCATCAGCTGGTCGAGCGCCATCGATTTGCCCTCGGTCTCGGCGAGTTGCCCGGGATCGTTGCTGTCCCAACGGAAGTGGATGAAGTAGGCTCCGCCACCCAGGTCCTCGTATTCGCAATGCGCCATCGGCAGCCCGTAGTAGGCGTTGACGTCCTGATGGGCGGCGTCGGCGGTAACGCGGTGGGCCGTCCCGTCCTCGTCGGTGAACACCAGTACCGCACGGGCCGGGCGCTTGCGGTCGCCGTCGAATTCGACGTCGTGCTCGATCTTGACGAATCGTTTCGACACGCCGCCGTTCGCGTACGTGATCCCGCCATCGACGTAATTGACGGTGCCGTCGGAGGATTCGATGATCCAGGCCTCGATGGCGTGGTCGTCGAATCCCGCGTCGAGCCATAGCCAGAAGTCGATCTTGTCGGCGACGCGCACCCCGAACGTGCGGTCGCGGCCGCCGTGGAACCCGTCGACGCTGATGCGCTCCCCGTCGATCCGCACCCAGCCGCTCCAGCGCCCCGGTTCTTTCATGTGATACATGTCGGCCAGCAGCCGGCCGTCCGGATCGCGCACCTTCATGGGCAGCAGCTCCCACATCGGGGCGGTGGGCTCGTAGTAGAGCTCCCACTCGATCCCCGACTCGTTCGGTTCGACGTCGAGCCGCCACTTCTTCAGCGGCTCCACGCAGGTCCAGCGCATCGGCCCGGCGCTCAGGTCGTCGCGGTCGGCGCCCGTCACGGGCCGGCCCGACAACAGATCCCAGTGCCGCCCGTCGGCGAGGCTGACCTTGACGTAGCCCAGCCCGCTGGCGGTGTTCGGATTGTTGCCGTAGCCGCTGGCCAGCAGCATCGTGCCGTCCGGCGACGCGGCGAAGAAGTAGCACCGGTCCGACCACGTGGGATCGGGATCGTGCACCCGGTCGAAGGTCGTCGGTGCCTGATGGGTGAACGACTCGTCGGCCGCGGAGTACCCCATCAGCGCCGCCCGGCCGGTTGATCAACGAGCTTTCGCTCGCCGAGTGTGAAGCTGTTGCGAGAAGAGGCCGAAAATTTCGCAGTGGCCGCACGCTCGGCGAACCCGTGATGAGTCGCTAACCGTTTGCACCACAACCTGTTTCGTCGCGAACCAGGTCCGTCGCGGTCGGTCCGCACATCAGATACCGAAGTAGCACAACGTATCCCGTACCATCGGCGCCATGGAACCGAGCCGGTGGTGGGGCGACGACCGGGCGATCCTCGACGACGAGGAGGCCCGCCGGCGGATCCTCGACGCCGCGGGCCGCTGCATCGTGCGCCGCGGCAACACTCAGTTCCGGATGGGCGAAGTGGCCGACGAGGCAGGGGTGTCGCGGTCGACGGTGTACCGCTACTTCCCGGGCCGTGACGACGTCCTGCTGGGCCTGCTGCTGATGCGGGTCGACAACGCGCTCGGCGAGCTGGTGCGCTCGTTGCCCGCGCCGGACGACCCCGCCCGGTCGGTGCCCGAGATGGTGCTGGCGCGCGTCGAGTCGGTGGACGGCAACCCGTTGAACGAGGCGCTGTTCGCCGCCGAGAGCACGGCGGTGGCCACGGCCCTGGAGAAGGGCTCGGAGCCGTTGGTGGAGCTGCTGCTGCGGCACTACGAACCTCTGCTGACCCAGTGGCAGGCCGCAGGGCGCCTGCACGGCGATCTCGACTCCCGCTCGGTCGTCCAGTGGCTGCACACCACGACGTTGTTCCTGCTGACGCCCTCGTGGCGGCACCGCCCGACGGCCGACAAGCGCGAATTCGTCGAGCAGTTCGTGGTGCGGGCCCTGGTGCCACAGATCAGACAATAACGCGGTATTGTCTGATGTCCAGACGTTCAGGTATATTTGTCTGACGGGACGCTGCGCCGGTTGACACCCCCCTTGCCGGCGCAGGGTCCCGAACCAGGACGGATGGACATGAAACACGCTGTGGGACAGGCCTTCTCCTTCGCCGGCCTGGCCGCCCACCTGGGCCGCGGCGTCGGCCGGGTGGCCGCCGACGCCTTGGTGGGCTCGCGTCTGGGATTGCCTCACGCGGTCGACGACATCGACGTCCGGGTCCTGTCCCGAGTCATGGGAACCGCCGTGCGCTCGGTCCGCATCCTGGGCCGGGACGCGGGGACGTCGTCGCGGGCGCGCCTTGTGCTGACCGGGAAAGACGTGCCGGAGTCGGTGTTCGTCAAGGTCGCCGCCCAGACCGCGGCCACCCGGTTGATGGGTGAACTCGGCCGCCTCGGCGACACCGAGGTGCGGTTCTACAGCCAACTCGCGCCGCTGGTCCACGGCGTCCCTCAGGCCTACGGCGCCGCGTTCGACCCCTGGACGGGTCGCTACCTGCTGGTCCTCGAGGACCTGCCGGCCGAGTCCTGCGAATTTCCCGACACCCTGCACCCGCTTTCCCCCGACCAGGCCAGCCTCATCATCGAGTTGCTGGCCGGCCTGCACGCGACCTTCTGGGACCGCCTGCCGCGCGACGGCCGCGTCCCGCTGGGCTGGCTCTACACCCCGTCGGGTGACGTCACCTCGTTGTTGACCGGCCCGCTGATGCACGCGTCGATCAAGCGGCTCGCCGAGCGCACCGACTGCCCCGTCGACACCGGGCTCTTCATCGCCGACAACTACCGGGCCGTCGCCGCGCTGATCGACACTCCCCCGCACACCGTCATGCACGGCGACGCCCACCCCGGCAACATGTACTTCCACGGCGGCAAGGCGGGGCTTTTGGACTGGCAGGCAGTGCGCCGCGGCCACCCGTCCCGCGAACTGGCCTACACGTTGATCACCAGCCTGACGACCGAAGACCGCCGGGAGACGCAGCGCGAGCTGCTCGACGACTACCGGCGCGCGCTCGCGGCGGCCGGCGGCCCCGACCTGGACCGCGACGATCTCTGGCTGCGCTACCGCCAGGGCGCGCTGTACGGATATGTGGCGCCGCTGATCACCGCGGGAATGGGCGGAATGCAGGCCGAGGGCATCGCCATGGAGGGCCTGCGGCGCGGCGTCGCGGCCCTCGAGGACCTGGAAACCGTGGCCGCGCTGAAGGGTTCTCTGTAGCTCGCGAATTCGGCTGAAGCTATTGCCTTCGCCGCGCCACGAGTTACGCTACCTACCGTAGCGAAATGCGGTGCGCCTTCCGCTCAGTCCCTCCGAGAGAGCCCCCGGCGACAAGGAGACCCCTCATGTTCGATCTGAAGATCACCGGTGGCACCGTCGTCGACGGCACCGGCGCGGAGCGCTACCGGGCCGACCTCGGCATCAGGGACGGCAAGATCGTCGACGTCGTCCGCCGTGATGCCGGGACGGCCGGCCTGGACCACGCCGAGGCCGCCGAAACCATCGACGCGACAGGGCATGTGGTGGCACCGGGCTTCGTCGACATCCACACCCACTACGACGGCCAGGTCAGCTGGGACGGCCTGCTGGAGCCGTCCAGCGGGCACGGCGTCACCACGGTGGTCACCGGAAACTGCGGCGTCGGCTTCGCGCCGGTGCGGCCGGGCACCGAACAGTGGCTGATCGAGCTGATGGAGGGTGTCGAGGATATCCCCGGCACGGCGCTGACCGAGGGCATCACCTGGGGCTGGGAAAGCTACCCCGAGTACCTCGACGCGATCGGCAAGCACAACTTCGCGATCGACGTCGGCAGCCAGGTCGCCCACGGCGCGATCCGCGCCTACGCGATGGGCGAGCGGGGCGCGCGCAACGAGCCCGCCACGCCCGACGACATCGCGGCCATGGCCCGGCTGGTCACCGAGGCCGTCGAGGCCGGCGCGCTCGGCTTCTCCACGTCACGCACGATGGGCCACCGCGCGATGGACGGCGAACCGGTGCCGGGCACGTTTGCCGCCGAAGAGGAGCTGTTCGGCCTGGGCCGCGCCATGGCGGCCGGCGGCCAGGCCGTATTCGAGCTGGCCCCGCAGGGCGCCGCGGGCGAGGACATCATCGGCCCGAAGAGGGAACTGGACTGGATGCGGCGGCTGAGCGGTGAGATCGACCGGCCGGTGTCGTTCGCGATGATCCAGGTGGACGCCGACCCGAACCTGTGGCGCGAGCAGCTGGACCTCTCCGCGGCCGCGCACGCGGCGGGCAGCCGGCTGTACCCGCAGATCGCGGCGCGCCCGTTCGGGATGATGATCGGGTTCCAGGGGCATCACGGGTTCAGCCACCGGCCCACCTACCGCCGGCTGAAGGCCGAGCTCAGCCGCGAGGAGCTCACCGCGCGGCTGGCCGACCCCGCGGTCAAGGCCGCGATCCTCGCCGAGGACGACCTGCCGCCCGACCCGACGCTGCTCTTCGACGGCATGTTCGCCCTGGTCCAGCACTCCTTGCATCGGCTCTACGCGCTGGGCAATCCGCCGGACTACGAGCCCACCCCCGACCGCACCGTCGCGGCGATCGCCGAGGCCCGCGGCGAGGACCCGCTGGCGACGCTCTACGACCTCATGCTCGAGTCGAACGCGACCAACATGCTGATGCTGCCGCTGTTCAACTACGCCGACGGCAACCACGAGGCGATCCGCGAGATGATGCTGCACCCGGCCGGCGTTCTCGGGCTTTCCGACGGCGGCGCCCACTGCGGGATGATCTGCGACGCCTCCTACCCGACGTTCCTGCTCACGCACTGGGCGAGGGACCGGCACCGCGGCGAGAAGCTGTCGCTGGAATATGTGATCCGCAAGCAATCCCGCGACACCGCCCACCTCTTCGGGCTCACCGACCGCGGCACCATCGAGGCGGGCAAGAAGGCCGACATCAACGTGATCGACATGAACGCGCTGACGCTGCATCCCGCCGCGATGGCCTTCGACCTGCCGGCCGGCGGAAACCGGATCCTGCAGGGCGCCAGCGGCTACGCGGCCACGATCGTCAGCGGAACGGTGACACGCCGCAAGGACGTCGACACCGGGGCCCGGCCCGGACGGCTGGTGCGCGGAGCGCGCTAGGGGTCCCTCAATGGACGTGGACGCGATCGGCACCCCGCCCGAGCGCCCTGCCCTGGTGCCGGCCGAGCGCTACTACTCCCCGGCGTTCGCCGCGCTCGAGGTCGAGCGGATGTGGCCGAAAGTGTGGCAGATCGCCTGCATGGTCGACCACGTCGCCGAACCGGGCGACTACTTCGAGTACCGCTGCGGCCCGTACGGGGTGCTGATCGTGCGCGGGGACGACGGCCTGCTGCGCGCGTTCCAGAATGCGTGCCGCCACCGCGGCAACTCGGTGTGCGTGGGCTCGGGTTCGGGTCTGCGCGAGCTCAAGTGCGGCTACCACGGCTGGACGTGGGACCTGGCCGGCACGCTCAAGCGGGTCCCCAACCGCAAGGGCTTCGGCTCGCTGAAGATGTCGGACTTCCCCCTGATCCCGGTCCGGGTCGACGCGTGGGAGGGGATGGTCTTCGTCAACCTCGACGCCGGCGCGATGCCGTTGCTGGAGTACCTGGAGGCGGTGCCCGACGACATCGCCTGGTGCCGCCTGGGCGACTTCCGCTGCTACGCCACGCTCACCGTCGACGTCGAGGCCAATTGGAAGACGATCGCCGACGGCTACAGCGAGACCTACCACATCCAGACCCTGCACCCCGAGCTGCTGCGCTGCGTCGACGACATCCATGCGCCGCAACAGATCTGGGGCCACACCGGCAAGTCGGACCAGCCCTACGGGGTGCAAAGCCCACGCTTCGACGGCGCGCTGAGCGACGAAGAGGTCTGGGACGCCTACGTCTTCACGCAGGGTGCGCTGATGGGTGCGGCCGAGGGCACGCCCTTCCCCGACCGCCGTCCGGGGCAGACGGTCGCCGACCTGATCGCCGAACGCACCCGGGCGTTTGCGGCCAGTCGCGGCGTGGACCTCGGCTGGGCCGACACCGACCGGATCACCCGGCTGCACCAGTACAACGTGTTTCCGAACATGACGTTTCTGGCCAACGCCGACCACCTGACCATCATGTGCTCGCGCCCCGGTCCCGATCCGGATCACGGCGAGCTGGTCATGTTCCTGATGACGCGGATGCCCCCGGGCGCGCCGCGCAACAAGCCGGCGGCGATGCGCACGACGGCCGCGGAAGCCGAGCCCGGCATCGTGCTCACCCAGGACATCCAGCTGCTGGCCGGCCTGCAGCGCGGCCTGCACCAGCCCGGCTTCACCCACCTGGCGCTGTCCGGCGAGGAGCGGCGCGTGATCAACACGCACCGCAACCTCGAGCGCTACCTGGATCTGCCCGAGGCGGAGCGGATGGCGCGTTGATTCTGCGTTGATGGCGGAGTCTTCTCGGACTTTGTCGCCATGGCCGCAGAATCAACTTCCATTAATTCGCGCAGACCTCCCGAAATCACGCCGAATCGGTTTAGACTCCGGGCTTGTGACCACCCGGTCGAACGCCTGGGGCGACGAACGTGGTCATCTCCTGCATCAAATCCAGATGCGCTATCAGGCACTCGGCCGCCGGAGGGCGCGGCGGCTGTGTCACCGTTTCGCGCGTGTCGGGGTCTACACCGCGCCCGAGCGGCTGCGGGCGATGTTGGCGGGCGTCCCGGTCGCACGCGACGAAGTCACCGATGTGAACTTCGCGCTGATCGCGATGCAGCTGAACCGGGAGGCGCGCGGCGCGAGGCTCAAGCGCCTGAAGCGGCGCGGCACCCGCTCGTTGATGTTCGTGGGACTGATCCTGGTCGTGCTCAACTTCCTGTTCTGCCTCGCCTACGTCTTGCTGAACCTGGCCCAGCAGGCGACACCTCTGTAGTCAGTCCCCGGCGCGCTCGTTGTGCCGGACCTGGTTGAACGGAACGCCGCGGTCCGCGGCGTATTCGCGCGGGAAGCCCAGGACCCGTTCGCCGATCACGTTGCGCGCCATCTCGTTGCTGCCGCCGCCCAGCGCGACGGTCTGGCGGGACAGGTAGCGCTCCCCCACCTTGAGCAGGTGGTGGTCGTCGTCCACCACGGCGCTGCCGCCGGTGATCTCCATCGCCGTGTCCACTTCCAGGCAGGTGACATCCGAGTGGAACAGCCGGATGATCGAGGCCGCCGCCGGCGGCAGTGCGCCGCTGCGCATCGCGGTCGAGACGTGGTCGACCAGCCGGTCACGGACCATCCGGCGCGCGAAGACCCGGCCCACCCGGTCCTGCGTGGCCGGGTCGTCGGCCCGGCCGGCGCACTCGGCGAGGGCGAAGAAGTCGATCAGCGCGTCCTCGGAGCGTTCGCGGCCCCGGCCGCTGGCGTATTCCGACCCGTGCCCCACCGCGCGCCGCTCGTGATGCAGCAGCCGCGACGCCACCTCCCAGCCCTTGTTGACCTCCCCGACGACGGCCTCGTCGCCCAGCAGCAGCCCGTCGAAGAATTCCTCGCAGAACTCCGTCGACCCGTCGACCTGGCGGATGCGGCGCAGGGTCACCCCCGGGGCGTCGATCGGGGCCAGGAACATCGTTAGCCCCTCGTGCTTGGGCACCGTCCAGTCCGTGCGCGCCAGCAGCAGGCCGTAGTCGGCGGCGAAGGCACTGGTGCTCCAGGTCTTGGCGCCGTTGATGATCCACGCGTCGCCGTCGTGGTCGGCGCGGGTGATCAACCCGGCCAGGTCGGAACCGCCGCTGGGCTCCGACAGCAGCTGGACCAGGACCTCGTCGCCGCGCAGTGCCGCCGAGATGTGCTGCCGTTTCTGGGCTTCCGTGCCGCTGTCGAGCAGGGCCGCGCAGCAGATGGTGAAGGTGGGGACGTTGAGGATCAGCGGCATCTCGTAGCCTGCGGTCTCGTCGTCGAAGGCCTTCTGGTAGGCGGAGTCCAGGCCGAGCCCGCCGTACTCGCGGGGAAAGCAGATCCCGGCGAAACCGCCGGCGTGGAGGCGCGTTTGCAGTTCGCGGGCGCGCTGCCAGGCCGCGTCGTCGCCGCGGTCGCCCAGGAGTGGCCGCGCGGGGTCGACGCGCGGCATGTTCTCGGCAAGCCACGCGCGCGCTCGCGCCGCGAAGGCCTCGACCGACTCGCTCATGCCACCGACCGTTCGCCGCGCAGGCGCGCGTAGATGGCGCGATGGTGTTCGGCGGGCGTGCCGAACATCGAGCGGTACAGCGTGATTCGGCGCAGGAACAGGTGCAGGTCGTGCTCCCAGGTGACGCCGATGCCGCCGTGGAGTTGCACGCACTCGTGGGCGAGCGGAGCGGCGTGCTCGCCGAGGTAGGACTTGGCGGCGCTCACGGTCAGCTGCGCATCCGGCCTGCGCGCGGCGACGTCGGCCACCGCGCCGTAGGTGATTCCGCGGCACGCCTCGAGCCACATCATCATGTCCGCGAGCCGGTGTTTGAGGGCCTGATAGGACGCCAGCGGCCGCCCGAAGCTGTGCCGGTCCAGCGCCCATCGAATGGTCATGCCCAAGACGGTGTCCAGGATGCCGACCAGTTCGGCGCACTGCAGCACCACGGCGATCTGCGCCTGACGCTCGATCAGGGCCGGCGCCTGTGCCGCCGAGCCGACCGCCGCCGACTCGTCGATGTCCACGCCGTCGAAATGCACTCGCGCGTAACGCTTCACGAGATCTAGGGAGCGCTGCGTTGCCACGGTCACGCCGCGCGCGTCCGTGGGCACCAGGAACTGGCGCGGGCCGTCGGGACCGCGCGCCACCACCAGCAACAGCGCGGACTCCGCCCCCGCCTCCACCCGGTCCTTCACGCCGTCGAGGCGGTGCCCGCCGGCCGTGGGCGTGGCCGTGACGGTCGGTTGCTGCGGCGAAAATGGGCGGCCGGGCTCGTCGACCGCCCACGCGCCCACCGCCGCACCCGACATCAGCGACTCGATCGCCCCGGTGTGCCGGTCGCGGTTGTCGGCGTCGACCAGGCCGGCCAGCACGACGCTGACCGGATGCAGTGGACCGGGTGCCACGGTGCGGCCAAGGCTTTCGGCGATCAGTGCCAGGTCGCCCAGACCGTCGCCGGAGACGCTGCCACCGCCGAACTCCTCGGGCACCAGCAGGCTGGCCCAACCCAGCTCGGCCGCCCGTGCCCACCACACGGGATCGAACGAGAGGCCGTCGGCGTGCAAGGCTCGGACGTGGCCGAGCGATGCGTGCTTGTCCAGGAACGCCCGGGCGGTGGAGACGAACAACTCGGTTTCCGGGCTGACCCCGCCCGTGTCACCCATGCGGGTCTTCCTCCTGGATGCCGAACGTGTTGACCGCCATGGCCAGCAAGCGGTAGCCCCCCACCGTGAACACCAGGTCCATGCGCTGGCGGTCGTCGAGGTGACGGCCGAGTTCGGTCCACGTCGCATCCGAAATCGCACTGTGCTCTTCGAGTTCGTCGGCCGCGCGGGCCACCGCCCGGTCGGGCTCTTGAGTCAGCCCGCCGTCCCGAATCGCGTCGATCTCCGCGTCGGTCAGCCCCGCGCGCTGCGCGATCGGCACGTGGTGCGACCACAGGTAGTCGCAGTCGCACCGGTGCACGATGCGCAGCAGCGCAATCTCACGTACCCGCGGCGACAGGGTCGAGTCCCGCAGCAGGTAGGCGTTGAATCGCAGGTAGGCGCGGGTCAGGCCGGGGTGGCGCACCATCGTCGCCAGCACGTTGCCGGCGTCGCGCGCGTTGGCGCGCTCGGGCGGCAGTAGGGCCTTGAGCGCGGCGCGGGCGTCGTCATCCCATTCCTCGTCGGGCAGCGGCGGCAGCCGCATAGGTCGCTCCTCGCGTCGGCGGCTCTACTCGATCGGCTCGTTGCCGAGCACGGTGGTGCGCAGCATCTCCCGCGGCGAGTCCGGGTCATAGGGCGCCGCCCGGTGCAGCACTCCTTGGTTGTCCCAGATGACGGTGTCACCGACCGACCAGTTGTGACGGTACACCTTGTCGGGACTCGTTGAGCGGTCCAACAATTCGGCCAGCAGCGCGCGGCCCTCGTCGAGGTCCATGCCGAGTATGTAGTCCGCGGACGCGCCCAGAACCATCGACTTGCGGCCGTTGCGATGCGTCCACACCAGCGGATGCTCGTGCGTGCGCCGCTGCCGCCAGCGCTGCACCTGCTCCGGCGTGGGGTCGGGGGTGACGCGGCGCTGAGACGCCTCCAGGGAATGCACCACGCGCAGCGCGCCGAACCGGCGCTTCTCCTCGTCGGTCAGTTCCTCGTAGGCCGCGTAGGAATTGGCGAATTCCGTTTCACCGCCGCGGTCGGCGACCGCCACCGCCGACAGCAGCGTGGCCTTCTGCGGGCACTCGTCGTTGACGGGCGTGCATCCGTCGATGTGCCAGTCGAACGTGGCCCGAAGGTAGGCGGCCGAGGAGTTCTTCGACGTGTCGAGGGTGATCGGGTAGATGCCCGCCACCGGATGGTGCCCGTCGGACGAATAGTCCACCTCGCCGAGGCGGCGGCAGAAATCGACCTGCGCCTCGGGCTCGAGACCCAGCCCACGAAAGACCAATACGCCGTTGTCCTCCAACGCCTCCATCACCGCGCCGCCGAGGAGGTCGTCGGAAGCCAACCGGTCGGCGTCGACGCCGACGACTTCGGCGCCGACCGACGAAGTCAGTTTGTTGATCGTGATCAGGCTCATCGCCCGTCCTTTCTGATGGGGGTCACGGCACTGGTTCGCCGACGCGGTCGAGGACGGCGTCGGCGGCGTCGGTGGGTTTGGGCTGGGCGAAGATCTCGACCGCCATCGCGACCATCACCAACGAATAGATCAGGTGCAACAGATGCAAGGCGTCCTCGGGCAGCTCCTCCAGCGGGAACTTGTCGCAGTAGTCGATCGCCTCTTCCAGGCGTGGAAAAAACGCGTCGTGGAATTCCCGCATCTCGGGCATGCTGCTGGCCATCCGTTGGTTCCAGCGCTCGGCTTCGGTTGCCAGGCACCATGTTTCGGCGAACCCTTCGAGCTCGGCGAATGCGCTCGGCAGCAGGGAGTTGGGCATCGCTCACACCCCCGCCGGTTGCAGGTCCCGCTGATACCGATCGACCCAGTCGACGACCTCCTTGTGCAGGTGGCGCACCAGGATCTCCTGGTCGTTGAGCGGGAACTCGTCGACGACGCCGGTTTCCAGGGCCGCCTGGGTGCCGCCGAGCATGCCGGCGTCCTGCAGGGCGAACTCCTTCAGCACCACGGCCGCCACCTCGTGCTCGATGCGCTCCCGCACGGTGCGGGCGGGGTGGAAAGCGGTGTAGGCCTCGAACCGGTGGGTGTTGTGCGACGTCGGCCAGTACCGGTACAGCAGATACCAGCCGCCGTAGATCAGGATCTCCAGGTTGGGGAAGATCTGGAAGTTGCTGATGCCCCAGGGGTCGATGCCGCCGGGGTTGAGCCCGGCGGGCAGTTGGCCGAGATCCGGTGTGCGCCATGGCCCGACGAGCCCGCTGCGGGTGGCCCGCTCGATCGGATACATGTATTCCGGCGCGAGCAGCCAACGGCGGGTGCCCGCGGTGGAGACCACCCGGTGCGGTCCGTCGATCTGGAAGTGGGCGCACTCGAATCCTGCGTTGGGGTCGCGCACTTCCGACGGCACCTGCTGGGGATGCAGCGAGGGGACATGGTAGTACTCCTGGAACGCATCGGCGAAGATCTTCCAGTTGCTGTTGTTCTGCGCCACGAAGTCATAGCGTTCGGTGAGCTTGCCGAACGGGTAGTCGTCGAGCCCGGTGATCATCGGCCCGAGGAAACCCCGCAGGCTCTGGCGCGGTTGCTCGTCGAGGTTGACGAAGATGAACCCGTTCCACACATCGCAGTGCACCGGGCGCAGGCCGTACTCGTCGGTGTTCAGGTCGAAGAACTCCGACGGCTGCTGCACGAAGGTCAGTGCGCCGTTGAGGTCGTAACGCCAGCCGTGGTATTTGCAGGTGAACTGCCGGCAGGTCCCCCTGGTTTCGTCCTGCGGAAAGTCGTTCCACACCAACTTGTTTCCGCGGTGGCGGCAGACGTTGTAGAAGGCGCGGATCACCTCGTCCTTGCCTTTCACCACGATGATCGAGACGCGCGCGGCCTCGATCTCCTTGGTGAAATAGCTGCCGACCTTCGGCAGCTCCTCGACCCGGCCCACGTTGAGCCAGGCCCGCTTGAAGATCGCCTCCCGCTCGAGCTCGTAGAACTCCGGTGACGTCGAATCCCGGAAGGAGATCGGTCCGGTACCCAGCTCCGGGTAGTGCTCAGTCCAGCTGCCCTCCGCCGGCTTAGGCCATCGACCCATCAGAACCTGCCTCTCTGGAATGTATTCCGCGGCTGTTGAAGGATTTTGGTCGCGTTCACATCACGGCCCCGCCGTTGACGCCGAGCACCTGGCCGGTGATGAATCCGGCTTCCTCCGAACACAAGAAGCCCACCGCCGCGGCGATGTCGTCGCCGGTCCCGAGGTGACCCAACGGAATCAGGCTCGCCATCTCCTCGTTGGACCTCAGGTGCCCTTGCGCCTGCGACTCGCGCTGCATCGGCGTCTCGATTCCCGACGGGGGGATGTTGTTCACCGTGATTCCCAGCGGGGCGTATTCGCGCGCCAGCGATTTGGTCAGCGCGATGACCGCGCCCTTGGAGGCCGCGTAGTGCGCCATCCTCGGTGATCCGCGTTGCGCGCTGGACGACGAAATCATCACGACGCGGCCCCATTTGGCGGCGATCATGTCGGGCAGCGCCACCTGGCAGCAATGGAAGGTGCCGGTCAGGTTGACATCGACGATCCGCGACCACGACTCCGGTGTGATGTCGATGAAATCGTCGAAGCCGACCATCCCGGCGCTGGTCACCAGGACGCTCACCGGCCCCAGCTCGCTGCGGACCTTGGCGAAGGCCTCCTCTACCGCGTGCCGGTCGCTGACGTCGGCCGCCACCGCGAGCGCAGTGACCCCCGCCGCGCGCAGGTCCTCGGAAACCCGCTGCGCCGCTTCGCCGTTGAGGTCGAGCACCGCAACCTTAAGCCCGCGCCGGCCCAGCTCGTGGCACGTGGCCTCGCCCATGCCCGACGCACCGCCGGTCACCACCGCGACCCGTGTCATCGCCGTTGTCCCATCGCTGTCCATCCCATCACTCGTAGACCACCGTGACCGAGCGGCTGGTCGGCAACGACTGGCAGGTCAGCACCCAGCCGTCGGCGACCTCGTCCTCGGTCAGTGCGTCATTGTTGATCATTCGCGCGCTGCCCTCGGTCAGCCGGGCCATACACGTTCCGCAGGAGCCGGTTTCGCACGACGACGGTGCCCGCAGGGCCGCCGAGCGTGCGGTCTGCAGCAAGGTCTCGCCGTCGCGGTACTTGACCGTGGTCTTCTGCCGGTCCAAGTGGATGGTCACCTGTTCGGTGACCGACCCCCCGGCCGGGGCCGGGGGTGGCTGCGGAATGTCGAAGCGCTCCAAGTGCACTCGGTCGTGGGGCACGCCGCCGCCCAGCACGGCCGCTTCAGCGACGTTCATGAACGCCGCGGGGCCGCAGATGTAGACGTCGGTGTGGTCGGGCCGCCCCAGGAAGTCGTCGATCTGGGCCGCTTGGACCACGCCGTTGTCGTCGTCGACGTGATGCTCGACCACCAGCCGGTCGGGGTGTCGGTCGGCCAGCCGGGCCAGCGCGTCGGCGAAGATGACCGAATCCCGGCTGCGATTGGCATAGAACAGCCGGACGGTACGGGTCGTGTTCGCCAACGCCCAGCGGAGGAGCGAAAAGACCGGGGTGATGCCGCTGCCGCCGGCGAAGGCCACCAGGTCGCGATCGCCGTCCTGCAGGACGAACCGCCCGGCGGGCGGCTCCACGTGAATTTCGTCGCCGGCCGATGCCGTGTCGTTGATCCAGTTCGACACCACCCCGCCGGCGTCACGTTTGACCGTGATGCGCAGATCCTCCCCGGACACCGGCGTCGACGACATGGAGTAGCAGCGCCGATGTTCCCGACCATTCACCTGAACCCGCAGCGTGAGGAATTGGCCGGCCTGGTAGCAGAACCGGGGCTCGTCCGAGACGGGCACGTCGAACACCAGCGACACGGCGTCGCCGGTTTCCCGCACCACCTGCTTGATGCGCAGGGCCGCGAAACCGTTGACCGCCGAAGCGTCTTGGGAGTCTGGACCTCCACCTGGCTGTCCCATCCGGGCCAGAGTATCAAGCACTTGTCATGATTATCAAGTACTTGACATATGCTAGTGCGCGGCGGTGTCCAGACTGGGTTCGCCGTATCGCGCGCGCAGCTCTGCCCACGGGTCGGCGTACTCGCCGGGCCGATCGCGATAGGCGGAGCGGCGGTTGAGAGCAGTTCGTACCAGCGGGGCGGCGAGCCGCATCGGATAGCGCTTCCACCCCGCGTGCACGCGCATCTCCTCGAGCATGTCCGGCCACGAATGGCGCTGAAACGACAGGGCCTCCTGGGCCCGGGTGACGTCCATCCAGCAGTTGAGGAACCAGTCGTCGTCGCTGTCGGGGTTCCCGGGCCGCGCGCACGTCGCCTTGCTCAGTCCCCGGAGCCCGCGCGCGTCCCCCGGACCCTCTGTCGTGTCTCGCTGCGTCAACAGGTGTGATTCGTCGCCGGCGATCAGCAGGGTTTCCCCGACGACGTCCGCGGTCGTGGCGGCCGCCAGCGCGACCGCGACGTCGCGGGAGTCGACGGAGTGCACCCGTTCATCCATCGGCAGCAGGCTTCCGAAAAACGCGATGTCGGCGTCGAAGTGCTCTTCAGCCGGGTCGACGGTGAACACCGCACCGAGCCGCAGGATCACCCAGTCCAGGCCCGACGCCCGCACCGCCCGCTCGGCTTCGAGCTTGTGCCCGCCGTACAGGTCGCACGGCCGGGTCGGCGTGTCGGGGCGGCAAAGCGCCGGGTACCGGTGCGGGTTGGGCGCGCCGTACACAGCCGAACTCGACGCGTGCACGAACCGCGGCGGATCCGGCAGGGATGCGGCGCAGCTCACCAGGACCGCGGTCGCGTCGACGTTGACCCTGCGGGCGAAGGCGGCGTCGCGATATATCCCGGGCGGGATGACGGCCGCGAGGTGAATGATCGCGGTAGGCGCCACCTCGGCGACCACCCGCTGAATGTCGGCGGGATCGGCGAGATCGGCCCAGCGACGGTCCACGCCGGCCGGGAGCCGTTGCGCGGCTTTGCGATTCGCCGGGCTGTCGCGCCCGGTCGCGATCACCCGCCGGCCGTCGGCCGCCAAGCGCTTCACCATCGCCGACCCCACCAGGCCGAACGCGCCGGTGACCAATACCGTTTCGGACATACTTGGCGCCAATCAGGATTCGGTGCGCTCGCTGAGCAACGTGTGCCCGGTGCCTTTCTCGACGACGCGGGCGAGCAGGTCGTGCAGCAGCTGCTGTTCATCGCCGGTCAGCACCCCGAACACGCTCTCGTGCGCGGCGATCGCGTCGGCCAGAACCGCCGCAGTCACAGCACGGCCCTCGTCGGTGAGGTACGCCTGCATGATCCGGCCGTGCTGCGGGTTCTGCTTGCGCTCCACCAGACCGCGGCCCTCGAGCGCGGACAGCGCCAGCTGCACGCCTTGCGGGCTGATCAACAGCCGCCGGGCCAGTTCGGCGCCCGACAGGCCGGGGTCGTCGGCGAGCTGACGCATCAGGCCGATCTGTGCGGTCGTGACACCATGGCCGCTGATGGCCTCGTTCACCGTGGTCAGCGAAAAGTGGAAGGCCTGCTTGAGCAGCCACAGAATTTTGTCGCTGAGCGCTGTGCCCCCCGCGGCCGTCACAGGCCCTGCTTCGGGATCCGTTGCACCAGGCCGTCTTTCATCACGAACCGCACGTCAAGGGTGGTCGCGATGTCCCGGGAGGGATCCCCCGGCACCGCGATGATGTCGGCAAGGTAGCCGGGGGCCAGGCGTCCCAGCTCGTGTTCGGCTTCGATCAGCTCGGCGCTGGTCACCGTCGCCGCGCGGATCGCCTGCATCGGCGTCATGCCGCGATCCACCAGCGCGCACAACTCCTTGGCGTTCTGCCCGTGCGGGATGGCCGGCGCGTCGGTGCCGCAGGCGATGCGCACGCCCGCGGCAATCGCCTTGGGCAACATCGACTTTGCCCGCGGGAACACCTCGTTGGCCTTCTTGCGCAATTCGGGTGCGATCCGGTCGACCGCCATCGCCTCGGTCAGATAGGTCGTCGACACCAGGAAGGTGCCGTGGTCGACCATCATCTGGATCGTCTCGTCGGTGGCCAGAAAGCCGTGTTCGATGCAGTCGATGCCCGCCCTGATGCAGGCGCGGATGGCGGTGTCGCCGACGGCGTGCGCGGCGACACGGACGCCCGCGCGGTGCGCCTCGTCGGCGATGGCGGCGAACTCCTCGTCGGAGTACTGCTGGGCGCCCGGCGCCGTGCTGTGTGACATCACGCCGCCCGACGCCGACACCTTGATCAGCTTGGCGCCATGGCGAATCTGGTAGCGCACGCACGCGCGGACGTCGGGAACGCCGTTGGCGATGCCCTCGGCCACACTCAGCGGCATGATGCCCGGGGCCAGCCTTTGGAAGACCGTCGGATCCAGGTGCCCGCCGTAGGGCGTGACGGCGTGCCCGGCGGGCACGATCCGCGGCCCGGCGTGCCAGCCCTGGTCGATCGCGCGCTGCAGTGCCACGTCCAACAGGTAGCCGCCGGTCTTGACCATCAGGCCGAGGTTGCGCACCGTGGTGAAGCCGGCGTCGAGGGTGGTGCGGGCGTTGACGGCGCCGCGCAGCGTGCGGTATGCCGGATCGTCCTGCACACCGTGCATCGGGCTGGGCAGACCCTCCGGCCCGCCGGGGCCGCCGATGAGCAGGTTGAGTTCCATGTCCATCAGACCCGGCAGCAGCGTCACGTCGCCGAGGTCGATCTCCGTTGCCGAATCCGGTTGTGGCTCAACGGGATTGACGGCGCTGATCCGGTCGCCCTCGACGACCAGGACGGCCGGCGAGCGGACCTCGCCGGCGTCGACGTCGGCCCACCGCGAGGCCTTCAGGACAACGGTCACGGGACGGGTTCGGAGAGGCAGTCGATGCTGGAGGCGCCCGAGTCGGGCACCCGCGGCTGTTTCCAGCATTCCACCGGGAAGGACACCATGATCATCGAATACAGCAGGTGCATCAGGTTGGTGACGTCGTCGGGCAGGTCATCCAGCGGGAACTTGTCGCAGTAGGCGATGGCTTCCTCGGCCCGCGGGGTGATGGCGTCGTAGAACGCCTGCATCTCGGCCACCGAGCTGTTCAGCCGCTTCTCGTAGCGCTGCGGTTCGCTGTCCAGACACCAGGCCGAAAACGGTTCCAAGTCCGCGAATTCGGTTGGCAGCTTGGCGGTCACGGCTACACCCCCGCCGTCTGGCTCTGGTAGTCGGCGATCCAGCCGGCGGTCTCCTTGTGCAGGTGGCGGATCAGTACTTCCTGGTCGTTGAGCAGGAATTCGCGCACCACGCCGGACTCGACCATGCCCTGGGTCGCCTCCAGGGTGTTGGCGTCCTGCAGTCCGTATTCCTTGAACGTCACCGCGGCCAGTTCCTGGGCAATCCGTTCACGCGGGGTGCGCGGCTGCGGGAAATACAGCGTTCCCTCGAACACGTGGGTGTTGTACGACGTCGGCCAGTAGTGGTAGGTCAGGTACCAGCCCTGGCCCCAGAACAGGATGACGAAGTTGGGGAACAGCTGAAACGAGTCCAGGCCCCACGGGTCACACTTGGCCGGGTTCAACCCCGAAGGCATCTCGCCGAGATCCTGCTTGTCCCAAGGCCCGAACAATCCGCTCTGGCAGATGTCCTCCATGGGCTTGCGCATCTCGGCGTCCATTTCCCAGGCCCGGATCCCCGAGGTACTGACCAGGCGGTGCGGGCCCTCGATGCGATAGTGCGGCGCCTCGAAGCCGGCTTCGGCCGCGGCCTTGGAATAGGTGGTCGGCGACTGGTTCGCGTGCAACACCGGTGCGTGGTAGAACTCCTGGAACGCGTCCATGTAGAGCTTCCAATTGGCGTTCACCTCTGACCGGTAATACCAGCGGGATGTCAGCCGGTCGAAGGGATAGCCCTCCAAGTCCGTGATCATCGGCCCGAGGAATTCCCGCAGCGACTGCTCGGGTTGGGGGGCGAAGTTGACGAAGATAAACCCCTCCCACACGTCACAATGCACCGGCACCAGGCCGTAGCGGCTCTTGTCGAGATCGAAGAACTCGCTCTCCTGCTGCACGTGGGTCAGCTTGCCGTCCAGGTCGTAGCGCCAGGCGTGGTATTTGCAGGTGAACTGGCGGCACACGCCGCTGGTCTCCTCGAGCGGCATGTCGTTCCACACCAGCTTGTTGCCGCGGTGCCGGCAGATGTTGTGGAACGCGTTGACCTTGCCCTGTGCGTTGCGCACCACGATGATCGACGTGTTGACGACCTTGAGTTCCTTGGTGAAATAGCTGCCCTTGCGTGGAATGCTTTCCACGCGGCCGACATTCAGCCACGCGCGCTTGAAGATCGCCGCGCGCTCCAACTCGTAGACCCCAGGGCTGATCGAATCCTGATACGACACCGGTCCGGTGCCCAGCTCGGGGTAATGCTGTGTCCAGCTGCCTTCGGGCGGCTTAGGGAAGCGGGCCATATCTGCCGACCGTATATGCTCGACATCACAATCGCAAGTAGTTGATATTGCCAGTTCGACCCACGTCCGAGGAGGACCTGCAGTGCGCCGACACGACGCCCTATTCATCGGTGGGACATGGTCCTCACCCGGCACCGGCGACACCATCGAGATAATTTCGCCGCATACCGAATCGCCCATCGCCCGGGTGGCCGCGGCCGGCCCCGCCGACGTGGACGCCGCCGTCGCGAGCGCGCGCACCGCGTTCGACGAGGGACCGTGGCCGCGCCTGGACCCCGCCGAGCGCATCGCGGCCGTGCGCCGGCTCGCGAAACTCTATGGGGCGCAACGCACCCAGATGGCCGAGCTGATCACCGCCGAAATCGGCGCCCCCACCGCCTTTGCCCAGCGCGCTCAAGTCGGCCTGCCGGCCATGATGATGGGCGCGTTCTGTGACCTCGCCGAAGGTTTCCCGTGGCGGGAGACGCGGCCGGGTTTCTACGGATCCGACCTCGACATCCGCCGCGAACCCGTCGGCGTCGTCGCGGCGATCGTCCCGTGGAACATGCCGCAGTTCCTCATCGTCACCAAGCTGATCCCGGCGCTGCTGGCCGGATGCTGCGTCGTCGTCAAGCCCGCCCCGGAATCCCCACTCGACGCGCTGTTGCTCGCCGAGCTGCTCGAAGAGGCCCAGCTGCCCGCCGGTGTGGTGAGCGTGCTGCCCGGCGACGCGGCCGTCGGTGAGCAGTTGATCCGCCACCGTGGCGTGGACAAGGTGTCGTTCACCGGCTCGACCAACGCCGGCAAGGCCGTCGCCGCGGCGTGTGCGGCCGACCTCAAGCGGGTCAGCCTGGAACTCGGGGGCAAGTCCGCGGCGATCGTGCTCGACGACGCCGATCCCGCCGCGGTCGCGACCGCCATCCGGTCGGCGAGCCTGTCCAACTGCGGCCAGATCTGCAACGCACTGACCCGAATCCTGCTGCCCGCCAACCGAAGCGGGGAGTTCGTCGACGCGTTGGCGGCCGAGATGCAGGCGCTGCGCATCGGCGATCCGGCCGACCCGGAGACACAGCTGGGGCCGCTGGTCGCGCGCCGCCAGCAGGAGCGCGTCCGCAACTACATCACCGAGGGACAGCGGGAAGGCGCTCGCCTCGTCACCGGAGGCGCCGAACAACCCGCCGGCATGGACAGCGGCTGGTATGTGAAACCGACACTGTTCGCCGATGCCGACAACACCATGCGCATCGCCCGCGAGGAGATCTTCGGCCCGGTGCTGACCGCCATCGCCTACCGCGACGAGGACGAGGCCGTCGCGATCGCCAACGACTCCGACTACGGGCTGGCCGGATCGGTGTTCACCGCCGATCACGGCCGCGGGGTCGGCATCGCGGGCCGGGTGCGCACCGGGACCTTCGGGGTCAACCAGGGCTACACCATGGACCCCTTCGCCCCGTTCGGTGGGGTGAAGGGCAGCGGCTACGGGCGCGAGCTCGGCGCCGAGGGGATCGACGGCTACACGGTCCTCAAGTCGATCTCCGGGGCGGCGACACAGTAACGCTCAGCGGGGGGCGACGATCCCGGTGTCGTAGGCGTAGACAATCGCCGCGGCCCGGTCCCGCAGGTCGAGCTTGCCGAATATCCGGCCGATGTGACTTTTGACGGTGACGCCGGAGATGCAGAGCTCGTCGGCGATTTCGCTGTTGGACAAGCCCTTTCCGATCAGCGTCAGCACGTCGAGTTCGCGGGTGGTGAGGTGGGCGGTCTCGTTGCCGCGCTTGTCCCGGGAACCGTCGGCGGCCTTGCGATAGGTGGTCAGCACGCGCGCGGTGACCGCGGGGTCCAGATAGCTGTCGCCCCGGGCGACCGCCCGCACCGCGCGGATCAACTCCTCGGCCGAGGAGTCCTTGAGCACGAATCCGGCGGCGCCGGCCCGCAAGGCGCCCGAGAGCAGCTCGTCCTCGTTGAACGTCGTCAGCGCCAGCACCGGCGGTCCCCCGGTCAGCCTGCGCGTCGCCTCGATCCCGTCGACCCGCCGCATCCGCAGGTCCATCACGACCACGTCGGGTCGGTGCGCCGCCACCGCCGCGGGTACCTCGTCGCCGTCGGCGCACTCGGCGACGACGACGAAACCGTCCTTGCGGCGCAGGATCCGGCGCAGCCCGGACCGCACCAGGTCCTGGTCGTCGACCAGCAGCACGGCGATCTCGGCGGCTTGGTCGATCACGGCTTGCACCACGGCAGCCGGCGGCCCGGGTCCCCCTCGCCGAGGGGGATCTCCACCCGCACCGACCATCCGTCGGGACTCGGCCCCACGTCGATGATCCCGCCCAGCAACTCCACCCGTTGCCGCATGCCGCGCACGCCCCGGCCCTCCGCAGTTGGCGCCGCGGCCACCGCGGCCGGCAGCCGACTGCGGATGGCCAGCCGCACCGTCGCGGCGTAGATCTCCACCGCCACAGTCGATGTGGAATCCGGCGCGTGCTTGGCGACATTCGCCAGCGACTCTTGAGTGATGCGATACAGCGCAAGGCCGACCGCAGCCGAGACGCGTTCGGCGGGTCCGTCGCTGCGCAGGGAGACGTCCAGCCCGGCGCGGTCGAAATCTGCTACCAGAACGCCGATGTCGTCGATACCCGGTTCGGGTGCGAGGTGCGCGGCCGTTGGCTGCGCATTGTCGAGGAGCCCGACCGTACGACGGATGTCGGCCATCGCCTGACGGCCCAGCCGCTCGGCCTGTTCGAGCGCCTCGACCGCGTCGTCGACGTCGCGGTCCTGCTGCAGCGCCCGCCGGGCGCCGGTAAGGTGCAGCAGCGTGATGCTCAGCGAGTGGGCGATGACGTCGTGCACTTCGCGGGCGATGCGTCGCCGCTCGTCGGCGGCGGCGTGCTCGGCCAGCGCTTCCTGCGCTCGCCGTTGTTCGACCAGCAACACCTGCTGGGTGTTCAGCAGGTAGCCGACCAGCCAGCCGACCGCCGCCATGCCGACATATAGCGCGACCGCGTCCAGGCGGTGCAGCGAAGCGGCCGCAAGCATGAGCGCGGCCGCCGACACGGTCGCGAAAAACCCTGCCATGGCATTGGTCTGGGCGCCGACTACCCCGATCATCAGCACCAGGAGCATCGGCGCGCAATCGGCGGGAATGGGAGTCGACGTCGCGAACAACATCACCGCGGTGGCCGCCCACCAGCAGCCCCAAATCAACGCGGGGCTGAACTTCATGTTGAACAGGAAAAACAGGATCAGCGGCGAGACCGCGATCAGGGACGCCGCCAGCGCGGCGGGCAGGTCGGCGGCGGGCCGCTGCAGAGTCGAGAGCACCCCGCCGATGACCACGAGCAGATCGGTCGTGATCACGAACGACCATGGCATCTCCAGCGGAATCAGCTCACCCCGTTGACGAAGCCGTTTCCTCACGTAGCCCATAGCGGCACCCGACATCGCCCAATCCTAGAAGAGTTGCCGGCCCGCTCACATCGTGCTGCGGTCGGCACCGGTCTCCGCCCGTGGTAGGAGACGAAAACCGAACTCCGGCACGACGCGCGCACAGGGTGCGCGTTCCTACCGTCGAGTCATGACATGGACACTGCTGCACGACCGCATGGCCTTCATGGCCGAAGTGATCAGGAAAGCCGACACCGACCCCGACGCCGCACTCGCGTTGCTCGACAACTCCTCCGAGGTTTCCCGCTTGTTCGGCGACGAGGAAGGAGTGCTGCTTTCGCTCGGACAGCGCTGGATCACCATGCTGGTGGCCAAGCTGGACCAGGCGGCCCACGAGGGCCTGCCCGCCGAGCAGGTGCTCGCCGATCTCGAGGCCGCCGAGCCGGGGCTGCACGCGTTGGTGAAGGCCGGCTCGCGCCGGTCGCTGCGGGTGCGGTCGCTGATTCGCGGGGAGCACGTCGCCGTGGGCCTGTTCGGCGGGCCCGCCGGCGGCCGGCAGACCGTTGCCTGACCGGCCGGGGGCCCTCGCGCGCCTGACCGGTCGCTATGCGGTCCTCGTCGCGGGCCTGTGGATCCTGGCCGCTGCTGTCGCCAATGTCGCCGTGCCGCAACTGGAACGGGTCGTGGACTCCCACGCCCGCACGTTCATGCCGGCCGACGCGGCCAGTTCGATCGCGGCGTCGCGCGCCGCCCAGTTGTTCGGCCAGAAACCCAGCAACAATTTCGTTTACGTGGTGCTGGAGCGTGATCAGCGACTCTCCCCCGCCGACCGCCGGTTCTACGACGCGTTGACCGCCGCGCTGCGCTCGGACGGCCGGCACGTGTACGCCGTGACCGACCTGTGGTCGCAACCCGCCACGGCCGCGGGTGCCCAGAGCTCGGACGGGCGGGCGGTGAGCGTCATGGTGCGGCTCGCCGGAATGCTCGGCACCTCGCAAGCCCGCCATTCGGTGGACGCGTTGCGCGACACCGTGTCCAAGCTTGCGCCCCCATCGGGGCTGCGCGTCCTCGTCACAGGCCCCGGCGCGACGATCGTCGACGAATTCGCCGCCATCGACCGGCAGATGATGACGATCACCGCCGTCACCGTCGGCCTCATCCTGGTGCTACTGCTGTTGGTGTACCGGTCGCCGGTCGCCGCGGCGATCCCGCTGACGTCGGTGGGCGTCGCGCTGGCCCTGGGCCGGGCCGTCACCGCCGCGCTCGGACAGGCCAATGTTGTTGAGGTGTCGCTGTTCTCGGTGGCGCTGATGGCCGCGATGACGTTGGGCGCGGGAACCGACTATGCAATATTCCTCATCGGCCGCTACCACGAGGGCCGCCGGCGCGGCGTCGCACCCGGCCAGGCGCTGAGCGAGGCCTACCGTGCCGTCGCCCCGGTGGTGATCGGATCGGCGTTGACGATCTCTGCGGCGCTGGCGTGCCTGGGCTTCGCCGAGGTCGGGATGTTCCGCAGCGCCGGGATCCCCTGTGCCATTGCGATTCTGGTGACCATGGCCGCGGCGCTGACGTTGACGCCGGCGCTGATGGCCCTGGCGCTGCGCCGCGGGTTTCTCGAGCCGCGGACATCGGCGACGTCGCGGCGCTGGCGGCGCGCCGGGGCCACGGTGGCGCGGTGGCCCGGGCCCGTCCTCGTCACCGCCGGCGGGTTGACCGTGCTGGCGGCGCTGCCGCTGGCCGGAATGCGGGTGGGCTGGAACGAACCCGCCGCCACGCCGTCGGGCGCCGAGTCCAGCCGCGGCTACGCGGCCGGCGACCGGCACTTCGCGCCCAATTCGCTGCTACCCGACGTCGTCACCGTCCAGGCCGACCACGACCTGCGCAACCCGGCAGGGCTGATCGCCGTCGAGCGGATCACGCGCCAGATCATGGCGATACCGGGAGTGCGCAAGGTGCAGTCCGCAAGTCGCCCCGACGGCACGGTGCCCGACCAGGCGACGCTGACGTATCAGAGTGGCGTGCTCGGCCGTCGGCTCGGTGACACGATCGACTCGCTGACCCAGCGCCTGGGCCGCATCTCCGAACTCGACGGCGCGCTCGCCCAGGCGCAAGCGGCCGTGGACGGG
This sequence comes from Mycobacterium sp. NGS57, assembly GCF_059812405.1. Classification (NCBI taxonomy): domain Bacteria; kingdom Bacillati; phylum Actinomycetota; class Actinomycetes; order Mycobacteriales; family Mycobacteriaceae; genus Mycobacterium; species Mycobacterium sp. NGS57. The sequence goes on from NZ_JCALCP010000007.1 coordinate 204,919, forward strand.
CTCGGTGGTGGATTGCGCAGCGGCAGTTCGGGACTCGCGGACATGTCCGCGGCCGCCGACGACATGCGCGCCGGCATGGACGGCGTGCAGCGCTCGGTCACGACGGTGTCGGGCTATCTCGACCCGCTGCGGGGCTTCGTCGCGCGCACCCCGGACTGTGCCACCAACCCGGTGTGTTCGACGGTCGAGCGCGTGCTGCAACCCGTCGACAGCCTCGTGCAGACCTCGACGCGGCTCGGCGACGGCGCCGCGAGGCTGACCAACGGGTCCGGCACGGCAGCCAGGGCGCTGGCCGGACTACCGCAATCCGTGGCGTCGATGAACGATGCACTGGGACAGGCGCGTTCGGCCACCCGCTACCTGCTGGACCTCGGCGATTCCCTGGGGCCGCAGCTGCACCAGTTGACCGACTACCTGAACGAGATCGCCACCGGGTTCCAGGGCAGCGCCGCGGCCGGTTTCTACCTGCCGCAGCGGGCGTTCACCGACCCCCGCTACAACGAAGTGCTGCACCAGCTGACCTCTGCGGACGGTCGCGCCACCTACCTGCTGGTCTACGGCGACGGCCAGGAGTGGGGCGCTGACGGCGCCGCGCGAACGGCGCAGGTGCGCACCGCGGTCCGGGAAGCCACCAAGGAGGGAACGCTGACACCGATCGGAGTCGATCTGGCCGGCGTCGGGCCCGTGACAGCCGACCTGCAGCGGTTTGTTGCGCGCGACACCTCGTTGCTCGTGGGGGCCGCGCTGGTCCTGATCTTCCTGATCGTCACGGCGATGCTACGCAGCCCGGTGGCCGGACTGGTCGTCGTCGGGACCGTCGTCGCTTCCTACGCGTCGGCGCTGGGGGCGAGCGCGCTCATCTGGCAGGAGCTGCTGCATCACAACCTGCACTGGGCAGTCGCGCCCATCGCGTTCATCGCGCTGATCGCCGTCGGCGCGGACTACAACCTGCTGCTGGCGCTGCGGATCAAGCAGGAGGCGACCGCGGGCATCAAAACGGGTGTCGTGCGCGCCGTCGGCGCCACCGGCGGCGTGGTCACCACCGCCGGCATCGTCTTCGGGCTCACAATGCTGGCTTTGTTGGGCAGCAGTGTGCTCAGCATCGCCCAGATCGGGACCACCATCGCGGTCGGGCTGCTGATCGACACCCTGGTTGTGCGAGCCTTCGTAGTGCCGTCCATCGCGGCGTTGCTGGGCAGTTGGTTCTTCTGGCCCGGTGGCCGGCCGCGCCGTGTTTCGCCGAAAACGAAAGAGCCCGAGCGTCAACCGGTTCCGGCGGGCCTGGCCGGAACGCCCGCTTAGTCGCGGTCGTGGTGGCAGACGGCCTCGAGCTTGATCCCGAACGGGTCGTACCAGAAGGTGGCGTAGTAGTGACCCGGGTACTGCGGGAAGTGCTGCGGGGCGTGGATGATCGTGCCGCCGATGCGCAGGACATGGTCGTGCACCGCGTGCACGGCGGACCGGCGCCGCACGATGAACGCCAGGTGCTGCAGACCGGCGCGCTCCGACGAATACTCGCCAGGCTGTGTTGCCGGGTAGAAGAACAGGTAGGTGCCGGGCTTGTTTTCGGCCGGCTTGTAGGCGAATTCGTCGGCGGCCTGAATGAACGGCTCGAAGCCGACGAGCGGCATCAGCGCGTCGTAGTAGCGCTTCGCGGCTCTAAGGTCGGGCACGTTGACACCCAGGTGGCCTAGCATCGCGTCGGCCGAATTCGTCGTTCCATCAACGTCGCCCTCCTTTACCTGAATCGTCGCTGCGATTGGATTGCAGTGTGAATCCAGGGCTTTCGGTGTGAATCGTGGGCGGAGATGTCGCTCAGGTGACCCCCTGCGCTCACACTCAAAGCCACATGCGCACAATCGAATCCCCAGGCCTTCAATCGGACGGCGGCCGGCGTCACGTCGACGCCGGGCCCCGGCCGTCGCCCGCCAGCCGCAGCAGCAGGCGCGTGCCGCCGAGCGGGCTGGAGTGCAGGGACGCCGTCCCGCCGTGCAATTCGGCCTGTTGGGCGACCAGCGCCAGCCCCAACCCCGATCCCGAACGCGCGGCGGTCGAGCCGCGCGAGAAGCGTTCGAAGACCGCGGTGCGTTCGTCTTCGGGGACCCCGGTGCCGTCGTCGTCGATCGCCACTTCCACGCCTTCGCCGGAACTGCTTACGGTGAGCCTGATTTCGGTGGCGCTGCCGTGCTTGACGGCGTTGGCGATGGCGTTGTCGATGACCAGCCGCAGTCCGGTGGGCATCCCCACCATCAGCACGGTCGGCGACGGCACCAGCGACACCTGCACGTCGGGGTAGACGCGAAGTGCGTCGTGGGCGGCGCGGTCCAGCAGTTCGGTGATGTCGAACGGGACGAAGTCGTCGACCGTGGTCAATTCGCCCTGCGCCAGCCGTTCGAGCGCGGTGAGTGTGGCCTCGATCCTGCTCTGGGTGCGGATGACGTCGCCGATGACCTCCTTACGTTGCTCCGCGGGAATTTCCAAGGTGGACAACACTTCCAGGTTGGTCCGCATGGCCGTCAGCGGGGTGCGCAGCTCATGAGAGGCGACGGCGGCGAAGTCGCGCGCCGACTCGAGGGCCGCCTTTGTGCGCTGCTGCTCGTTGCCGATACGGGCCAGCATGCCCTCGACCGCCTCGGCGATCTCGACCGCCTCACGCACGCCCCGTACCTGGACCTCGTCGGGGCTGGACTGCGCGTTGATGGCGCGGGCCTGCTGGGCCAGCAGCAAGAACGGGTTGACCATGATCAACGAGATGAACCAGCCGACGATGACCGTGCCGCCGATCACGCTGCCGCAGATCAGCAACACCCGCAGGTGCAGCTGATTGATCCGGTGTTGCGCTTCGGCCAACGGCGCCGCGAGAGCAATCGAGGCGGGACCCGCGGTGAAGGTCCGGACGCGGTACTGCACGCCGTCGATGGTCGTGTTCGCGTACCCGTTGGGAAGTTTGGGCAGCACGATACTGCCGGGAAGGGACACGGCCACATCCCCGATGCGGGCGGTGCGCACCAGGTTGCCGTCCGGCATGGGCCGATCCGGGCTGGTGAGCTGAGCGCTGTTGATCAGCGTGTTGATGTCGCCCAGGCTGCTGACCGAGTCCAGCCGGCGGTCGAGCTGGCTGTACTGGTCGTTGGTGACGCCGATCCATACCCAGGCGCCCAGCAGGACGACGAGGACGATCACGGACAGGGCGGCGACGATGACGATGGTGCGCAGCGACAGCACCCGCATTGGGAGCTGCACATGCCGGGACAGGGGGTTATCGAGGGCCACTGGTTATCCCGTTCTCACCGTCCGCGGCGCCTGCCGAACCAGTGACATTTCGCCTTCCGTGCTCGCCCCCGGCTTGAACATCGGACTCAGGATATATAGGCGCGATGCGCCGAAGGATACACAGCCGCGATGCGCCGAAGGATACACAGCCGCGATGCGCCGAAGGATATATAGCCGCGATGCGCCGAAGGATACACAGCCGCGATGCGCCGAAGGATACATAGCCGCGATGGCCCCTCTCGCCGAGCGTCCAGCCACGGCGAAATCCAGCACGATTTCTCGCACCAGCTTCACGCTCGGCGCCGCGTGGGAGGCGAGACACCATGCAGCGACGGATGCGGCTGTGAACTGCGCAACACCCGCTTGGTCACGGGCCAAGTGAGTGAGTACTCTCTCACCATGCCACCTTCGGGACGTGACCGGCTGCTGGCCGCGGCGCTGAAGCTGTTTGCCGACAAGGGGTACGCGTCCACGTCGGTCGCCGACATCCAGCGGGCATCCGGGCTGGCGCCCGGTTCCGGCGCGCTCTACAAGCACTTCGGCTCCAAGCGGGAGCTGCTGGAGGCCGCCGTCGCGCACCGCACCGACAGCATCGTGGCCGCGCGAGAGCAGTACGACGCGGGCGCGCCGGGCAGTGTCGAGCAGGCGGTGCGCACCGCTGGCCAGCTGATCTGGAACAACCTGACCCAGAGCGAGGATCTGCTCAAGGTCATGTTGCGCGAACCCGACGAGCTCGGCGACCTCGACGAAAAGACGTGGCAGGTCATCACCGACAACGCCTACCAGCGGTTCGCCGACGAATTGGCGGCGTCCAATCGGTCCGGTCGCACCAGCATCCCGGATCCCGAGGCGAGCGCGGCCGTCGCGATCGGATCGCTGTCCTACGCCGCGACGCTGCAGGCGCTGACCGGGCGCCTGCCCGGCAACATCGACGAAGGCCGCTACTTCGAGGCGTGGGTGCAGCAGACGCTCGGCGCCCTCGCGCGGCACACCAATACCAAAAACACTGATCCCCAACCTATTTCAGGAGCATAGCCATGTCGTTTTCACTGCAACTGAGCGACGATGTGATCGAGGTGCGCGATTGGGTGCACAAGTTTGCGGCCGAGGTGGTTCGCCCGGCCGCGGCCGAATGGGACGAGCGCGAGGAAACTCCGTGGCCGGTGATTCAGGAGGCCGCGAAGGTGGGCCTGTACTCGCCGGATTTCTTCGCCCAGCAGGCGGCCGAGCCGACCGGCCTGGGACTGCTCACCGCGTTCGAGGAGATGTTCTGGGGCGACGCGGGTATCGCCCTGTCCATCATGGGCACCGCGCTCGCCGCGGCGGCGTTGGCGGGCAACGGAACTCCCGAACAGCTGGGCCGCTGGCTCCCGGAGATGTTCGGCACGCCCGACGACCCCAAGCTCGGCGCGTTCTGCTCGTCGGAGCCCGACGCCGGCTCTGACGTCGGGGCCATCCGCGCCCGCGCCCGCTACGACGAGGCGGCCCGCGAGTGGGTCCTCAACGGCACGAAGACCTGGGCGACCAACGGCGGCATCGCCAACGTGCACATCGTGGTGGCGTCGGTCTATCCCGAGCTCGGCACCCGCGGGCAGGCCACCTTCCTGCTCCCCCCGGGCACCAAGGGGCTGTCCCAGGGGCAGAAGTTCAAGAAGCACGGGATCCGCGCCTCACACACCGCCGAGGTGGTGCTCGACAACGTCCGGCTGTCCGAGGACCTGATTCTCGGCGGCCGGGAGAAGTTCGAGGCGCGGATCGCCCGGGTCAAGTCGGGTGGGTCCGCGGGCGGGCAGGCGGCGATGAAGACGTTCGAGCGCACCCGGCCCGGTGTCGGCGCGATGGCCGTCGGCGTCGCGCGCGCCGCCTACGAGTACGCACTCGAATACGCCTGCCAGCGCGAACAATTCGGACGCAAGATCGGCGAGTTCCAGGCGGTGGCGTTCAAGCTGGCGGACATGAAGAGCCGCATCGACGCCGCGCGCTTGCTGGTGTGGCGGGCCGGATGGATGGCGCACAACAACGTCAACTTCGACTCGGCGGAGGGCTCGATGGCCAAGCTGGTGGCCAGCGAGACCGCGGTCTACGTGACCGACGAGGCGATCCAGATCCTGGGTGGCAACGGGTACACCCGCGACTACCCCGTGGAGCGGATGCACCGCGACGCCAAGATCTTCACCATTTTCGAGGGCACGAGCGAGATTCAGCGCCTGGTGATTTCGCGGGCGCTGACCGGGCTGCCGATCCGGTAGAACGTCAGCCGTAGCGCAGGGCCGCGATCGCCTCGTCGAGGGCTGCCTCCAGGTAGGGCAGGTCACCGGTCGCCAGCATGATGCCGACTCGCGGCTGTCCGGCCGCACAGCACTGGTCACCGGTTCGACCGCGGGCCTGGGGCGCCTCGGTGATCGTCAGCGGGCGCGACAAGTCCCGTGGGGACACGGTCGTCGCCGGCATCCCAGCGGCCGGGGGTGACGCGGCATTCGTGGCGGGTGACTTGGGTGCAGGAGACGAGGAGATTCGGCGGATCGTCGAGGCGGCCACCGATGCCGCGGGCGGGCGCCTCGACATCCTGGTCAACAACGCGGCCACCATCCTGACGCCGGCGCCGACCGCCGAGGTCTGCGGACAGTCGTTGCGGGAAGCGTTTGGCGTAAACGTCTTCGCGCCGTTCCTGCTGACCGGCGTGGTCGCGCCGCAGATGGCGCGCGGTGGCCGGGGAACCGTCGTCAACATCGGCTCGATCACCGGGCTTCGCGGGTCCGCCGGTTCGGCGGTCTACAGCGCCAGCAAGGCCGCCCTGCATTCGTTCACAAATCCTGGGCGGACGGGTACGGGCAACGGCAACACGAATTTGCCGGCCACCTCGCGCCGGTGCTGGGCGTTTCTGGCCAGTGACGACGCCGCGAACATCCACGGCACGATCCTGAGCGTGGACGGCGGCTGGGCTGCCGTCTAGCGCACCAGACATGATGGCGGCATGACCGACATCCGTCTCCTCGAGAGCGAAGACGATCTCATCGCGGCGGCGAACGTGTTTCGCGCGGCCATGATCGGGTTTCCGCCGCTGTCGAACCTGGCGCCCGGCCAGATCACCACGCTGCTCGAACCCGGCCGCACCGTCGGGGCGTTCGTCGACGGGCAACTCGTGGGCACCGCCGACGCCGTGTCGAGCGGGCTGACGCTGCCCGGCGGCGCGATCGTCGGCCACGCCGCCGTCACACACATCGGAGTGCTGCCGTCGTTCACCCGAAAAGGCATCGCCACCGACCTGATCCGTCACCAGCTGTGTGACATCGCCGCGCGCGGTGAGCTGGTCGCGACGTTGCGGGCCTCGGAGGCGACCATCTACGGACGGTACGGCTACGGCGTGGCGAGCACATCGCAAACCGTCGAGGTCCAGACGGCGCGGGCGGTGCTGCGCCCCGGCGTCGGGGCCGGTGGCCCGGTGCGCCTGCTCGACGTGGGCGAGGCGTGGGACGTGCTGCCGCGGATCTACGCGGAGAATCGCCCGAGCCGGCCGGGAACCATCGACCGCCCCGAGGCCTGGTGGCAGAGCCTGCGCCTGCGCACCGAATCCCAGCCCGGCCCTTCGTATGTCGCGGTGCACGGCGAGCCGGGATCCGAGTCGGGATTCGCGCGTTACCGCCCGATCGACACCGAAAGATGGTTCGTCAGCGATCGGCGCACCATCGCGGTCGAGGACTTCTTCGCCCCCACCCCCGACGCGTACCTCGGGCTGCTGCGGTTTTTGCTCGGGCTCGATCTCATTGACCGCGTGGTGTTCTGGATGCTGCCCGTCGACGATCCGCTGCCCTGGCTGCTCGTCGACCGGCGGGCCGCGCGGGTCACCACGGTGCACGACGAGACGTGGCTCCGCATTGTCGACACGCGAAAGACCCTGGCGGCACGTAGCTACGGCGGGGACGGTGCGGTGACCATCGCCGTCGACGACCCGCTCGTCCCGGGCAGTTCGGGCCACTTCACCATCAGCGCCGACGGCGCGGAGCCGACGGACCGGGCGGCCCATTTGCACACCGGGATCGAAGGATTGGGCACCGTCCTGCTCGGCGGCGCGACGTGGCACAACCTCGTCGCCGCCGGGTTGGCCCGGGCCGACGACCGGGAAGTGATCGCGCGCGCCGACCGCCTGTTTGCGGTGCCCTACGCGCCGCACGCGGGGTTCTTCTTCTGATGATCGCGATCGTCGGGGCGGGGATATGCGGCCTGGCGGCCGCCTACGAGCTGTCGCGGCGCGGACAAAGCCCCATCGTGCTCGAGCGCGGCCGGCCATTCGCCGAGCAATCCGCCGGCCTGGCACGCATCTTCCGCATCGCGCACCGGCGCCCGGCGCTCTGCCGGTTGGCGCTGCGGGCCCGCGCCGGCTGGCGGCGATGGGAGGACGAACTCGGCGCCGGGCGGCTGCTCGGCTCGGAGGGCTTCGTCGCCGCCGGCGCGCCCGACGACACCGCCGCGGCAATGGCCGCCGCCGGCGCCGAATTCTGGTGGCTCGACCGGTCAGGCATCGCGGCACGCATCCCCTTCGCCGCGGTCCCGTGGGAGAGAGGCGTATTCGACCCCCTCGGCGGCAGCCTGCGCATCCGTCGCGCCCTGCAAGCCCTGGCGCGGCGTGCCGACATCGTGCGGAGCGAAGTTGTGTCGGTCGCCGACGACGGGGCGACCACGCTCGCCGACGGCACGGTGATGCGCGCTGACCGCGTGCTCATCTGCGCGGGTGTCCAGACGCCCGACCTGTTCGGCCCGCTCGGCGTCGGTTTCGCCCCGCACACCCGCTTCACCTACGAGGGCGCCGCGCATGACACCGCGACCGGCGCCGCCTGCCTGTCCGCGCCGGAGGGCTACGGGTTGCCGCTCGGCAGCACCGGCCGCTGGGCGTTCGGGCAGCAGGTGCCCGACCCCACGGCCGTGCGGGCGCTGTTCCCCTCGCTGACGCCCGTGGACCGGATCGACTGCTGGACGGTCCGCGCGCCGTGGCTGGACTCCGGCGGCGACGGCTGGACGGTGGCGCGCCGCGGCCGCGTCGTCGCGTTCGTCGGCAGCAACCTCATGAAGTTCGGGCCCCTGCTGGGCGAGTTGCTCGCCGACGCCGCGCTGAATGACGAGCCGCCGGCGGAGCTGGCGTCAAACTAGTTGCCGTGGCTCGCTATTCGCGATTCAGGCGCCGTTGTCAGCCGTGCGGAGCCTCGGAAATCTTGGTGTCCGGCTTGCCCACCGTTTGGCAGTAAGTCATGGCCGACAGCCGGGTGGCCGCGATCTCCACGTTGCTCGGGTCGGCGCCGCTCTTGTCCTTGAGCATTTTGCTGATCTCGTCGTTCTGCTTCTTTTCGTCCTGCGTGGTGAAGTCCTTGCATTTGGTGTCGCCGCCGGTGTTGACGATCTGGGAGGCCGAACACGCGCCGGACAACAGCGCGGCGGTCGCAATCGTGGCCGCGGCGATTCGCTTCATCATTTGCCCTCCTGGGTCGCAGTAGTGGTGCTTGTACACCAAAGAGCCGCTCGTCAAACCTAATGCAATTCGGGACGGACAAGTGGTGTGTTTGCAGAGGTGTCGCGGCTAGAGCAGTCCGCGCAGCGCCTCGATCAGCTTGATCCGCTCGGCCGCCGTGCCCGCGATGGGCGCCACGTTCAGGGTGGTCACCCCCGCCTCCCGGAACGCCGCCAGGCGCTCCTTGACGAACCCGCGCGTGCCGATCAGGTTGACGTCCCGCACGAGTTCGTCGGGCACGACCTTGGCCGCGCCGTCTTTGTCGCCGGCCAGATAGAGCTCCTGGATACGGTCGGCCTGGGGGCCGTACCCGTATTTGGTGGCCAGGGTGTGATAGAAGTTCTTGCCCTTGGCGCCCATACCGCCGATGTAGAGCGCCAGGTGCGGCTTGACGAATTCCCGTAGGGGCTCGACGTTTTCGCCGATGGCCAGGACCGGCCCGGCGAACACGTCGAGCTTTCCCAGCGCCGGGTCGCGCTTCGCCTCACCGGCGGCCAGCGCCTGTCCCCACACGTCGCGGGCCTTCTCTGGCAGATAGAAGATCGGCTGCCAGCCCTCGGCGACCTCGGCGGCCAGCTCGACGTTCTTGGGCCCCAGCGCGGCCACCAGGATCGGGATGCGTTCCCGCACCGGCCGATTGATGAGCTTGAGCGGCTTTCCCAGCCCCGTGCCGTGCCCGGCGGGCAGCGGGATCGTGTAGTGCTTGCCCTCGTGCTGCAGGGTCTCGCGCCGCCACACGCGCCGGCAGATGTCGATGATCTCGCGGGTCCGCGCGATCGGCGCGTCGTAGGCCACCCCGTGGAATCCCTCGATGACCTGGGGACCGGAGGCACCAAGACCGAGAGTGAACCGGCCGTCGGAGACGTAGTCGAGGCCGGCGGCGGTCATCGCGGTCAGGGTGGGCGTGCGGGTGTAGAGCTGCAGGATGCCCGACGCCAGCCGAACCCGTTGTGTGCTGGCCGCCAGGTACCCCAACGCGCTCACCGCGTCGAACGAATACGCCTCGGGGACAAAGACAATGTCCAACCCTGCGCGTTCCAGGTCGGCGACTTCGGCGGCCACCTCCTTGAACCCGCCCGCGTAGTTGATCCCCAGTCCGATCCGCATGTCATGCCCCCCGCGCGGCGCCGAACTGGTCGGCCAACTCGACAGCCTCTTGCTGGATCCGGTCGAACTGGGCGCCCATCGCGTCCGCCAGCGCCTTCGCGCCCGACAACGGCCGCACCATCACCATGAATTCGTCGATCAGGCCGTCGTCGTCGAAGTGCAAAAAATCGCAGCCGGTGACCGTCACGCCGGGCGCCCCGGCTATCCCGGTCTCGAAGACGAGCGCGTGGTCGCGCCCGTCGGCGTCGGCGATCTCACGGACGTAGCGAAAATCCTCGAACACCCGCATCACGCCGCGCAGGATCGCCGCGGTGATCGGCTTACCGACATAGGGCTTGAACGCCACCGGGCTGGTGAACGCCACGGTGTCGGCCAGCATCGCCTGGATGGCCGCCTCGTCGCGTGCCTCGACCGCCGCGCGGAACGGATGCTTTGTACTCATCGGACAGACGCTAGGGTCTGCCCGTCGGTATGTCGATATGCGATTAGTCACTTTGTTGAGTATTCGCAAAGTTATACTGGCGGTCGTGTCGCTGCGTGACGCGGTGTTGGCCGCCCTCCTCGACGGCGAGGCGTCCGGATACGACCTGGCCAAGAGCTTCGACGCGTCGGTGGCGAACTTCTGGATGGCCACCCCGCAGCAGTTGTACCGCGAACTCGACCGGCTCGCCGACGAGGGCCTGATCCGGGCCCGGGTGGTTCACCAGGAACGCCGGCCCAATAAGCGCATGTTCTCGCTGACCGAGGCGGGCTATGAGGCGATCCGCCAGTTCACCGCCACGACGCCCAAACCGTCGGTGATCCGCGACGAGCTCGCGGTCAAGGTGCTGGCCGCCGACGCCGGCGACGCCCACGCCGTTCGCGACTTCGTGGTCGAGCGCCTGCAATGGGCGGAGGCCAAGCTGCAGCGCTACCAGCGGATGCGGACCCGCATGCTCGGCGGCCGCGGCGAAGACGAGTATCTGGCGCAGGCGCGGCGCGTGGGCCCTTACCTGACGCTGCTGCGCGGAATCTCCTTCGAGGAAGAGAACATTCGGTGGGCCGAGCGGACGCTGGCGATCATCGAACGACGCCTCGCGGCGCCGCCCGTTTAGCCCCGGCGCCTACGGGTAGGCCCTCCGGACGCACATCGTATGGAGAGAGGAAAGACGGCAATGGCGACGGGGGAAACCGGCTTCGACGACGTGACTTACGACCTTGTTTCGGTGCAGTACCACTCGCTGAAGGCCGGGCACGACTACGGACAGTATGTGCGCGACGCCAAGAACGCGGGGCTCGATGACGTCGCCTCATTCTTCGAGGAGGTCATGGCGGAGGACTCCAAGCGCGCGCATCGCTGCCATGAGCTGCTGGTGCAGCTGACCAAATAAACGGCGCCGCAACGCGATTGATACCGTCGAGGCATGAGCGCAGTTTCCGGTAACGACCGGATCGACGATGTCACCCCCGGCGACATCATGGCCGTCGACCGCGGCGCCGGCGAGCGGGCGTGCAAGGTGGTGTTCAAGGACTTCAGCGACGACCGCTACCTCGTCACGCTCGAAACTGACGAGGGTGAAACCTTCCAGCTCGACCTCGCGCCCGGCAGTACGGTCAAGCGGTCGCTCGCGTCGAAATGGGAGTCCGCGCAAAGCCCCACACCGCGCCCGGAACGCTGACACAGCAGCGGGCCCGGCTTGACTGATTCTGCCGGCACGGACACGATGGCCGGGGCACCACGGCCGGCGAGGCGGGAGTTCGGATGGCTGACATCACCGTCTTGATCCGGGCCGACCACGACTGGTTCCGCGAACAATTCGCCAGGCTGGACTCGCTGCGTGCGGAGGCGCCGGTCGACAGCAGGGCCCTCTCGCGGCTGTGGCGCCCACTGGCCGAGAAGCTCGACGTACACGCCTACATCGAGGAGATGCTCTTCTACCCGCAACTGCTCAAGCGCGGCACCGACGATCCCGAAGGCGAGACACTGGATGCCATCGGTGATCACAACGACATTCGGGACGGGGTGCGCGACACCGACGCGGCACCCGTGGGGTCCGACCAGTGGTGGGCCGCGGTCGAGCGAACCCGATCGGCCAACGACGAGCACATGGTCGAAGAGGAACGCGACGGCCTGACCGACTTTCGCCGCAGCGCCCCGGTCGGGCTGCGCGAGGCGCTGGGGCGGCAATACAGCGAGTTCATGACCGCGCATCCCACCACCGCGGGATTGCCGATCGTCGATCGCGACCCGGAGGGTTACGTCGAGAGCGTCGAGAGCAATCCGCCACCGCGGCGCACGGACTTTTCGCTGCGCATCGGCAGCCTCAAGGGCAAGTGAACACCGTGGCCGGCGCCGACATCGTGGCGATCACCCAGCTGATGAACCTGAACGGCCTCGCGGTGGACACCCAGATCGGTGTCCTCGGCCCCGCCCGATCCGGCTGACTGCGCGCGCCGCACGAGTGGTTGACTTCGACCGTGGACAGAGAACCGGCGTTGGCGCGGCGCTTCTTCGATCGTTTCGAGCCGGTGCACGCCGTGACGTATTTCGCGCCGGAAGCCCGGGCGGCGTTGGACGGCCTGGGCTACCGAGGCTTCTGGATGGGCTACTTCGCCGCGCGGTCGGCACCGCTGGGCACCGTGCCACGCGAGCTCGTGACCGCGATCTTCTACAACTTCGCCGCCGAGCGCGTCGCCAAAGCTCTGCCCGCGGCATGGGAGATCGCCCGCCCCGAAGCCGCGCTGCGCGCCCGACAGGAGTCCACGGTGGCCGCACTACGCCGCTATGGCATCACCTCGGCTGAGAACGTCGCCGTCGCAGCCGAATTGGCGGGCAAGGCGGCGCGCCGAGCGCCGCTCGACGGTAGGCCGTTGTTCGCCGCGAACCTGGCGCTGCCGTGGCCGCAGGATCCGCTGGCCGCGCTGTGGCACGCCACCACGCTGTTGCGCGAGCAGCGCGGCGACGCGCACGTGGCCGTACTGACCGCCGCCGGAATCTCGGGCCGGGAGTCCAACGTGCTGCACGCCGCGGCCGGGCGGATCGCGCGCGACTACATCGCCCGCACGCGCGACTACGACGAGGCGGCATGGCGCCACCATGAGCAACGTCTGGCCGAGCGCGGGCTACTCGACCACGAGGGATCGCTGACCGCGGAAGGCCGGGAACTGAAGGACCACATCGAGTCGCGCACCGATGCGCTCGCCCTGTCGGCGCTCGACGCGCTCGGTGACGACGAGGTGGAGAGGCTGTTCCAGGCGCTCACCCCGATCACCCGGGCCGTGGTCGCCGGCGGCGATGTCCCCGCCGCGACGCCGATGGGTTTGCGCCGGGACGACTTAGGCGACGGCAGCGCGCATCTGATCGGCAATTAGCGCTGTGCGCCGGCGGGTTCGGCGGTAACCGGTTGTGGCGCAGAATAATCCATCGGTGGCCCGGCGCCGTTCGACAAGCCGCGGTCGGCCACGGCGGTGGCCAGCGCGGTGCCGTTGCGGATCGTCCCGACGATGTCGACGCGGTCGTTGATCGCGAAATGCGAAGTGGCGGTGACGTGTTGGCTACCACCACGAGAGATCAGGGCGGTTTTAGGGGTCACCAGATAGGTCTGGGTGTATCCGTTGGCGCTGCGCGCGGTCACGGAATTCTCCGACACGGCGACGATCGTGCCCTGCTGGTGCACCGGGTGCGAGGCCGGCGTCGGCTCCAGGGCCCCTACCACCGTTGGCTTTTCGGGGACGGCATTGATCAGCAGCGCTGTCAGAGCGGCCGTGCACAGCAGCGCGGCGAAGACGGCGTCACACGCCGCCGCGGCACCGGAGATGGTGCGCCGCACACTACGATCGGTCGCCGGCCGTCTTTGCTGTGACGGTTCGGTCATGCGGTGCTTGGCGCCCACGGTCGGTCCTTCCGGCGGTTTCGCGCCGAAACAGCCTCGGCACCCACCGCATCAGGTCGTTGCTCGTGGTGTTACCCCCGCCACCGGACGGGTAAACAGCGCGTCGGTCAGCGCTTGGCGAGCGTGAATTGCGCGACGTCGGTGTAGCCCTCGCGGAACAGGTCGGCGCAGCCGGTCAGGTACTTCATGTACCGGTCGTAGACCTCCTGGGACTGAATCGCGATGGCGTCGTCGCGGCGCCCCTGGAGGGCGGCGGCCCAGGTATCCAGCGTGCGGGCGTAGTGCAGCCGCAACGGCTGGACGAGTCTGACTTCGAAGCCGGCGCGCTCGGCGTGCTCGACGACGGTCTTGGCGTTGGGAAGGTCCCCACCCGGGAAGATCTCGTCCATGATGAACTTCATGAACCGCAGCTTGGTCATGGTGATGGGCAGGCCGCGCTCGGCGAACTCCTCATCGCTCGGCTTGATGATGCTGTGCAGGAGCATCACGCCGTCGGCGGGCAGCGCCTGGTAGGCCATGTTGAAGAAGTCGGTGTAGCGGTCGCGCCCGAAATGCTCGAAGGCGCCGATCGACACGATGCGATCCACCTCGTCGCCGAATTGCTCCCAGCCCTGCAGCCGCACCCGCTTGCTTCGTCCGCTCGGATGCGTGTCGAGCCGGTGCTGCACGTGCGCCTGCTGGTTGCGGCTCAGCGTCAGCCCGACAACGTTGACGTCGTAGCGTTCGAGCGCGCGAACGATGGTCGTGCCCCAGCCGCACCCGATGTCGAGCAGCGTCATGCCCGGCTGGAGACCGAGCTTGCCCAGCGAGAGGTCGACCTTGGCGAGCTGTGCCTCCTCGAGCGTCATGTCGTCGCGCTCGAAATAGGCGCAGCTGTAGGTGCGCGTCGGATCCAGGAATAGCGCGAAGAACTCGTCGGACAGGTCGTAGTGCGCCTGGACGTCCTCGAAGTGCGGCTGCAAGCCGGCGGCTTCGTCGTGATCTTCGGACTTACGAACTTGCACGGCACAACCTTCGACGTGGATTTTCGCGGCTCTTCAGTGGACTCAGCTGCGCTGATCGAAGCCGCTCGACTGGCTGGCCGGCCAGTCTACCGGCCGCGTGGCGGCGCGCCGAAATCGCGATTCGTGCGTCCGTTCGGGTGTGGGCGGCCCCCGCGGTGGCTAAAGGGAGGTAGGGCCGCTTCGAGGGGGCGGCACAGCCACACGAAACGAGGTCGACACCATGGAACCGATATCGCCGACGGATGCGCTGTTCCTCATCGGCGAGTCGCGCGAACATCCGATGCACGTGGGCTCGCTGCAGCTGTTCGAGCCGCCGCGGGATGCCGGGCCGCACTTCGTCCGCGAGTCCTACCAGGCCATGCTCGAATGCACCGACGTACAGCCGACGTTCCGCAAGCACCCGGCCTTCTTCGGCGGTATCACCAACGTCGCGTGGTCAGTGGACCGGGACGTCGAGCTCGACTACCACCTGCGCCGCTCGGCGTTACCGGAGCCCGGGCGCGTCCGCGACCTGTTGGAATTGACTTCCCGGCTGCACGGCAGCCTGCTCGACCGGCACCGCCCGCTGTGGGAAGCACACCTCGTCGAGGGCCTCGAGGACGGGCGGTATGCGGTCTACACGAAGTACCACCACTCGCTGATGGATGGCGTCTCGGCGCTGCGGCTGATGCAACGCGCCTTCACCCCCGATCCCGGCGACGACGAGGTGCGGGTTCCGTGGAACCTGGCCCCGCGCAAGAAGCGGCAGCGACACCCGCGGCCGTCGCGGCTCGAGCGGGCCGGCCGCACCGCCGGGTCGGCGCTGGGGCTGGCGCCGTCCACGCTGAAACTCGCACGGGCCGCGCTGCTCGAACAACAACTGACGCTGCCGTTCCGGGCGCCGCGCACCATGTTCAACGTTCGTATCGGCGGTGCTCGACGGGTGGCCGCGCAATCGTGGTCGCTGGAGCGCATCAAGGCCGTCAAGTCGGCCGCCGGCGTGACGGTCAACGACGTGGTGCTCGCGATGTCCGCGGGGGCGCTTCGGGCCTATCTGCTGGATCAGAACGCGCTGCCGGACGACCCGCTGACCGCCATGGTGCCGGTCAACCTCCGCAAGGACGACGACGACCGCGGCGGCAACCTGGTCGGCACCTTCCTGTGCAACCTGGCCACGCATCTCGACGACCCGGCACGGCGGCTCGAGGTCATCAGCTCGTCGATCCGCGACACCAAGGAGGTATTTCAGCAGCTGTCCGCGGTCCAGCAGTTGGCCCTGTCGGCGTTCAACATCGGCGGGCTGTTCTTCGGGCTCATCCCCGGATATCTGTCGGCGGCCTCGCCCCCGTTCAACATCGTCATTTCGAACGTCTCGGTCGGTCCCTCCGAGCCGCTGTATTGGCGGGGCGCCCGCCTGGACGGGAACTATCCGCTGTCGATCCCCCTGGACGGGCAGGCGGTCAACATCACCGTGACCAACAACGCCGACAACGTCGACTTCGGTCTCGTGGGTTGTCGGCGCAGCGTCCCGCACCTGCAGCGGCTGCTGGGTCATCTGGAGACGTCGCTGAAGGATTTGGAGCGCGCCTTCGGCACCTGAAACCGGCTGCGAGCGTTATGCGTTCGCGGTCACCATCGGTGCCGGCGTGGTCGTGTAGTCCAGGCATACCGTGGTGCCGCCGGGGCGGGCGTTGATGGTGCAGTGATCGGCGAGCGCATGCATCAACATGATGCCGCGCGACGCCTCCGGGTCGGTGGGTTTCACCGGCAGGTGGCGATGCCAGCTCCCGCGGTCACTGACCCACACGCTGATGGACCGCGCGGCGGGATCGTGGCGGGCCCGAAGCTCCATGGTGCCGACGGCGCGGTGGGTGCGGTAGGCATGCTCGACGCAATTCGCGAGCGCCTCGCTGGCGCCCAGGACGACGTCGTCGCGGACGTCCGCGGATATTTCGGTCGCTTCCTGCAGCCAGCGGCGCAGGGCCCGGCGTAACTGTGCTGCGGTGACGGCGTCGGCCGACCCGGCGCGAGTGAATCGCGCCTGGGTCTGGTGAGCGTCTGCAGTCATGGCGAAGGCATACCCAGTTCTGGTCCTGGCGATAACCCCGTGCACGTCTCGCTTCGGTCACCGATCCGGCGCCTTCGTAGACGCGTCACGAGAAGCGCTGACTACCCGCTAACCGGACCGGCCACGCCGTTGGCCGCGTGTGACGTCCGTCATAGGAGCGGCCCTGCCGTCAGCTGCGGGGACGCAACACCGGTGTCACCAGCTCCCCGTTGGTGAGGTAGCTGTCGAGGTTGCGGATCGCCAGCAGCGCCATCGCCCTACGGGTGCGGGCCGTGGCGCTGCCGATGTGCGGGAACAGCACCACGTTGTCCAGCCCCAGCAGCTCGGCGGGCACGCGGGGTTCGTCGGCGAAGACGTCCAGCCCCGCGCCGGCCAGGGCGCCGCCGACGAGTAACTCCACCAACGCCTGCTGGTCCACCACGCTGCCGCGCGCGATGTTGATCAGGTAACCCTCGGGGCCCAGCGCTTCGAGGACGGCGCGGTCGACGAGGTTGCGGGCGCCGTGGTCGCCCGTCGTGGCGACGACGAGAACGTCGACCGACTCGGCCAATCGCACCGGTGACTCCGCGTAGCGGTACGGCGACCCGTCGACCGGATGGCGGTTGTGATAGGCGACGGCACAGTCGAATCCGAGCAGCCTGGTCGCGATCGCCGAACCGATGCGGCCCATGCCGAGGATGCCGACACGCAGGCCGCTGACGTCCCGCCCGTACGGGAACGCGCCCTCACGTGCCCAGCGCCCGGCGCGCACGTAACGGTCGGCGGCGCCAAAGCGGCGCAGCGTCATCAGGATCAGTCCCAGCGCCGTATCGGCGACCGTGTCCGACAACACGTCGGGGGTGTTGCTCACGCCGATGCCGCGGAGCTTCGCCGCATCCAGGTCGATCGCGTCCACCCCGGCGCCGTTGTTGACGATGGCCGCCAGGTTGGGCAGCGCCGCGATGATGCCGGCGTCGATGCCGGGGTGGCCCGAGGTCACCACCACACGGATCTCGGCCCCGTGCTCGGCGAGAAACCGGGCACGCGCCGGGCCGTCGGGCAGCGCCGGGATTTCGTATCGCACGGCCAGCTCTTCGGCGAACGTCGGCTCGAACTCGCCGACCCGCAGCACGGCGTTGGTCTTCGTCACGCTCACGCGTCCATCATCCCGGCGAGGTGGACAGCCGGGGGCTCGGCACCGTCAACCCGGTGGCGCGGGCGGAAACTCCGTACGCTTGGCGACAGCGTCGCGATAGGCATACACCCGATTCGGGATCGTCCCCAGCACGGCGGTGGTGCGGCCGCCCCGGCCGTACGCGGCCACGAACTCCCACCCGTCGGGATCGCCTTCGATGACCTCCATCGCATCGTAATCGGTTGGGACACCGATCATCTGGACCTTGACGTCGTACTGGTCGGACCAGAAATACGGCACCTCGTCGTAGGCCTCCGCGCCGTCCGGTCCCACCAAGAGTGTCCGGGCCGCGGCCGCACCCTGACGTCCGGCGTCGTCCCAGTGCTCGGTGCGCAGGTGGCGCTCGTACAGCGGGTGCCACCAGCGCGCGACATCACCGGCGGCGACGACGGTGGCGTCCGCCGGACCACCCTCGGCCGCTCCCGTGGCGTCGCAGACCACCCCGTCGTCGATCCGCAAACCGGAGCCGTCGAGCCAGCCGGTCGCGGGCGTCACGCCCAGGCCGACGATCACGAGGTCGGCGGGCAGCTGCGAACCGTCGGTGAGCCGAACCGCCTGCACCCGGCCGTTGCCGACGAATGCGTCGACGCCCACGCCGACGCGCAGGTCCACGCCGTGCTGACGGTGTAGTTCGGCCCAGCGCGGCGCCAGCTCCCCGCCCAGCGCGGCCAGCAACGGGCTGGTCGCCTTCTCGACGAGCACCACGTCCAGGCCCACCGATCGGCAACTCGCGGCGACCTCGGCGCCGATGAATCCCCCACCGACTACGACCACCCGCGGCCGTGAGCCCAGCCGATCGCGGATGGCCAGGCAGTCCTCAACCGTGCGCAGCATCAGCACCCCGTCCGGAACGGGTCCACCCGGCCATTCCCGCGGGACCGCACCGCTGGCGATCACCAGCCCATCGAAAGGCATTGCCTGATCGCGGTTTTCGTCGCGCACGTGGACAGTGCGGGAGGACAGGTCCAGCTTGGTGGCCGTGGCGCCCCGCAGCACGCGCGCCTCCATCTCGAATTGGGGCGCAAGGTCGACGCCCGCCCGGTGCACCTCGCCGGTCAGCAGTTTCTTCGAGAGCGGCGGCCGATGGTACGGCGCCTGTCGCTCGGCACCCACGATCGTCAGTGCGCCGTCGTAGCCGTCCTGTCGCAGCGCCTCCGCCGCGCGCGTGCCGGCCACACCGGCGCCGACGACGACGACCTCGTTGAGTTGGCGAGCCGGCATCGGTCAGTCCTTCACCGTGATCGCGCGGGTGGGGCAGGACACTTCGGCGCCTATCAACTGCTGGCGCAGCTCCTCCGACGGCTGCTCCTGGAGCAGGTGCAGGCCGTCTTCTTGCACGTCGAACACCTCGTGGCAGATGCTCATGCACACGCCGTTGCCATCGCAGGTATCGAGATCCACCGAAACCTTCATCGCACCTGGACCTTTCCCGTTTCCTCGACAGACGTGGTGCCCCGGGAGCTGTCGGGTCCACCGGAGGGCTTCCCCTGAACGCGCGCTCGCTCTCTGGCGGCTTTCGCCACCGGCGAGTAGTTCAGGTAGTCGACCGCCATCTGGGTGGACGCCTCGTCGTTGGGATGGTGGCTGGGCCGCAGATACCGGACCGGCGTCGTCACCATGAGCTTCCACGGGCCCGGCAATCGGTACTCGCGGGCGGCCCACAGCCAGTCCCGCCAACGCCACTTCTGGTCGATGGTCGGGTCGTGGGCCATCAGGTAGCGGGCCCCCGCGACCCACCAGGCGATGAACAATGGCGTAGTGAAGAACATCGAAAACGCCCTGATCCAATAGTTGCCGCTGACGTGCTGGAACACGTCGAACACCAGCGAGCGGTGCTCGACCTCCTCGGCACCGTGCCAGCGCAGCAGGTCGAGCATCATCGGGTCGGCCTTCGCGTAGTCCAGGCCCCGGTTCGTCAGGACCCACTGGCCCAACATCGCGGTGTAATGCTCCAGCGCGGCCACATCGGCCAGCCGCCGGTACAGCCACCACCGTTTCAGCGGCGGGGGGAACCACTTGGGCGGATCGCCCAGCGTTATCGACAACACTCTCCCGAGCCGATCGGTGTACGGCGCGGTATCGATGCCCTGCTCGGCCAAATGGTCCAGCACCACCTGGTGCGCCCAGGCGTGCCAGGACTCCTGCTGGATGAACGGCTTGATCGCCGCCTCCAACTCCGGGTCGTCGACCAGCGACGACGCCTCGAGGACGGCCTTGATGAAGTGGCGCTCGCCTTCGGGCAGCAAGAGGTGCAGGACGTTGATCATGTGCGTCGAGAACGGGTCGTCGGGCACCCAGTGCAACGGGGTGTCCGACCAGTCGAAACGGACCATCCGGCGATACCTCGGGTGGCCCTCGTGGTGAAGTTGGACCTCGGGCATCTGGATGCTCCCTCCCCTAGTCTGCTGAGGTCTTTTGAGGGAACGGTCGTTCCAAGGTCGGGACGCGGGTGCCGCTTGGAGACCGTCCACCCGGCCGGGTACCCAGCTGCTCCGTGAGTCATGCGTCCCAGCGGTACCGGCTTGCCCGCCAATTTGAAGTGAACGACTGTTTACTCGCGTAATCAGGCGCGGAAGTAATCACGCCGCGGTTCGGTTGCACAGTCAATGCGCATTGGTGTCGTGTTCCCGCAGACCGAGCTGGGTGGAGACCCCGGAGCCGTCCGTGCCTACGGCCAGGGCGTCGAGGATCTCGGCTTCACGCACATCCTCGCCTACGACCACGTCGTCGGCGCCGACACGACTGTGCACCAGCGCTGGCAGGGGCCCTACGACATCGACTCGACATTCCACGAGCCGTTCGTCATGTTCGGCTACCTGGCGGCGGTCACCTCACTCGAACTCGTGACGGGCGTCATCATCTTGCCGCAGCGACAGTCGACGTTGGTGGCCAAGCAGGCCGCCGAGGTCGACCTGCTCACCAACGGGCGGTTCCGCCTCGGCATCGGGCTGGGATGGAACGCCGTGGAGTACGAGGCGCTCGGCGAGGAGTTCACCAACCGGGGCCGGCGCTCCGAGGAACAGGTCGAGGTCATGCGCAGACTGTGGACCGAGCGGTCGGTCACCTTCAACGGCAGGTACCACACGGTGACCGCGGCGGGGTTGGCGCCGCTGCCCGTCCAGCGACCGATCCCGGTCTGGTTCGGGGCGGCGTCCGACCGCGCCTACGAACGCGCCGGGCGGCTCGGCGACGGCTGGTTTCCGATGATGGGGCCGGGTCCCGCACTCGATCGCGCGCGCGAGCAAGTGCGGAGCGCGGCGACGGCGGCGGGCCGGGATCCCGACAGCCTCGGGATGGAGGGCCGGGTCAGCTGGACGCGCGACCCCGACAAGGCCGCCGCCGACATCGACGCGTGGCGGGCCGCCGGGGCGACCCACCTGTCGGTGAACACCATGAAGGCCGGCCTGGCGACCGTCGACGATCACCTCGCCGCGCTACAGCGGGTCGCCGCCGACCTGTTCTAGAAGACCGCGAACCAGATGGCGATGTAACTGGCAGATCGCCGCGGCCTAGGCCCTCAAGCCGTGGTGGACCTGGTTCCCGCCGCGGCGTTTGGCCGCGTACATGGCGCTGTCGGCGATCATGATGAGCTCCTCGACGACGCCCGCGACGACGGCACCGGCCACGACTTGCAGCTCGGCACTGGCGGTGCCGATGCTGGCGGTGATCTTCGGGAGCACCCCGGCGAGGGCGTCGCAAAACCGCGCGGTCAGCGGTCGGACGTCGGACGTCGCGGAGGTCAACGCAACCAGGAACTCCTCGCCGCCGGCGCGGCAGATGACCGCGTCGTCGGGAGCGTGCTCGCGCAGCAAGTCGGCCACCGCCTGCAGGGCGCGGTCGCCGACCGGGTGACCGTGGGTGTCGTTGATGCGTTTGAAATTGTCGAGATCGAGCATCACCACGGCCAGGTGCGTGTGCGACGGCGGCGGGTTGGCCAGGCGGTTGCTGACCGCATCGGTGAACGCGCGCCGGTTCAGCAATCCGGTGAGGGCATCCTCTTCGGAGCGCAGAGCATAGACTCCCATGGCGCGCGAAATGCCCCAGATACCAAGGGGCACCGTCAGGTTGAGAAAGTTGTCCAACCAGAACGCGGAGGCCGCAGTGGGGATGTTGACCTCGCGGACCAGCCGCAGCACCGCCACCGTGGTGACCGCGACGGCCCAGACACCGCTGCAGAGCAGGAGCTTTGGGCTGTGGAAAAACGCGATGTAGCCACCGGTGACCGCCAGCGCCGTGGCCGCCAGCGCGGCGAGGGTGGCGGTGGGCTGTACGAGACTCCAGGCGCCGACACACAGCGTGCCGAACGACACGATGGCCTGCGACTGGCGGCGGGTGGGCCAGCGCGTCAGCCACAACAGCGTCACCCCGAGGATGAACGTCGCGCTGAGCACGGCGGTGACCATTTGCGTCGCACCGGCGTGGCTCTGACTCGGCAACACGGTCAACGGCACCAGCGCCGACGATCCGGCGACGATGGCCATGATGATCTGGGCCGAACGGAGCATGCCCCGTTGGCGCAGGAACGTCGTGATCCACTCGTACTGGTCGGGCTGACTCAGCCACGCCCTCAGCCGCGACATCAGTCGGCGAACCTCCGGTGCGGTGGTGGTCGGCGTCCGGTGGGCGCGACGGGCCCCCACTCCCGCTCACGTACTTGGGCGAACGTCGATTCGCTGCGCTTACCCGCCACCGGATCGGCACCCCTCCGTGAGCCACCTCGGCCCCGTCTTCCACCCGTCTTTTCGAGCCGCCGCGGCACCGACAAACTGCGAGTGCGAATGCTACTCCCTTGTGGGCGTGGCATTTCGGGTCGGGCCCAGCGGGCCGGAACCTTGCCGGAGCGTTACGTCTATCCGTAACGTTTGCGAAATGCCGGCCACGAAGTTGTGCTGCAGCGTGTGCGGATCGGGGTTTTACGGTCGGTCCGACGCGACATACTGCGGCGGGGCATGCCGGCAGAAGGCCTATCGGGCGCGCACCGGCGGCCACGACCAGCGTGAATCTGTCGATCTGGTGCGACGCGCCCGGCAACTGCGCCGCCGGGCGCAAAGCGCCCGCGAGGACGCCGCCTCGACCCGCCGCAGGACAGCGGCGTTGCTGGATTCCTTTCGGCGGTGAGCGGCGGGTGCACGGCCTCCGGTTTCGGATCCGGCGATTTGGGCGACCCTGCTTGGGAAGCATTCGTCGAAGCTCGGAGGAGATTCGCGTGGATCAGCAAGTCAACATCGACCCGCCGCCGGCGCCGGAAGACGCCACGAAGGCGACCGCGGAGCAACGCGAACTGCAGGAGAAACTCGAGCACCGGGGCGACGACCCGGACGGTCCGGGCCTGCACCAGTCCCGGCACGACCTTCCCGACGAGAGCACGCGGTAGAGCCCGGGCTCTTGTTGATCGCCGAGCAGACCTGCTGGCGCGTCGAGCGCGCCGGCCAGTTCGCCTGCATCATCGACGCCGCCGACTATTTTCGGCACGTCAAGGCGGCGATGTTGCGCGCCGAGCGCCGAATCATGCTGGTGGGCTGGGACTTCGACGCCAGGACGACATTCGAGCGCGGCCGTAAGACATTGCCGGGGCCCAACCAGCTGGGCGCCTTCCTCTATTGGCTGCTCTGGCGGCGGCCGAGGCTCGAGATCTATGTGTTGAAGTCCAACTTGCGGCTCCTGCCGATCTTCGACGGCATTTGGTACGGCATCACCCCCGTGTCGGTGCTGAATCGGCTGAGCAGCAGGCGGTTGCGCTTCGCCATCGACGGCGCCCGCCCCACCGGCTCGGTGCATCACCAGAAGATCGCGATCGTCGACGACGTCCTGGCGTTCTGCGGGGGCATCGACCTGACCCTGGATCGCTGGGACACCCCGGAACACCTCCACCACAACCGGTTTCGTCGCGCGCTTGGCCGCAGGTACGGTCCCCGGCATGAGGTCACCGCGGCGGTCGACGGGGCGGCGGCGGCGGCCCTCGCCGAGGGCACCAGGGAAAGGTGGCGGACGGCGACGGGCCGGTCGCTGGACCCGGTCGGCTCGGTCGACGCCGTCGACCCCGTCTGGCCTTCCGGCTTGCCGGCGACCCTGCGTGACGTCGACGTCGGCATCGCGCGCACCTTGCCCGGCTTCGATGACCGCCCGGAGGTTCGCGAGGTCGAGGAGCTCAACCTCGCGGCCATCGCGGCGGCGCGCCACGTCATCTATATGGAGAACCAATACCTGGCGGCCCATCAGATCGTCGAAGCCCTCGCGGCTCGGCTCAAAGAGCCCGACGGGCCGGAGATCGTCGTCGTCCTTCCCCGCAGAGGCCTGAATCGCCTGGAGCGCGAAACCATGGACGGCGCGCGCCACCGCCTGATCCAGGAGCTGTGGGCGGCGGACAACCACCGCCGCTTGGGCGTCTACTGGGCGGAAACCGACGGCGGCGCGTCGATCTACATCCACTCGAAGGTCTTGATCGTCGACGACCGGCTTTTGCGCGTCGGCTCGTCGAACTTCAACAACAGGTCGATGGGATTCGACAGCGAATGCGATGTCGTTGTCGAGGCGGACCCGAATGCCGAAGCGCACGAACACATCCGGCGGGCGATCACGTCGGTGCGGCAACAGTTGGTGTGTGAGCACCTGGGCGTGCCGGTCGACGAGTTCGAGCGAGCTGCGCAGCACGGCAACTCGTTCTTGCGGTCCGTCGAGGCGCTTCGCGGACAAGGGAAAACGTTGCGGCGGTTCACCAGCCGGACCGTGACCGGAGAGGACAGCCCGCTGGCCGAGAACGACCTGATGGATCCCGACCACGTCCCGCGATCGCTGTCCCGCAGCGCGCGGCAACTGCTGACGCGCCTGTCCCCGTGACCTCACGCTAGTGTGCTTAGGTCGGCCACAGCGAACCAGCCGATAGAACGGTTGCACATTCATGACCGCAGCAGCGGGGTCGGCGATCGAATCGCGGGTCGGGCACTACTACCGGGCGGACGACACCTACCAGGTCGGCCGCGAGAAGGTCCGCGAATACGCCCGGGCCGTGCAGGACTATCACCCCGCACACTGGGATGACGCCGCCGCCGCGGAACTGGGCTATTCCGGGCTGGTGGCGCCGCTGACGTTCACGTCGACCCCGGCCATGGCGGCCAATCGACTCATGTTCGAGTCGGTGGTCGTCGGCTACGCCACCTACTTGCAGACCGAAGAAGTCTTCGAGCAGCACCGCCCGATCGTGGTCGGCGACGAGCTGGCCATCGACGTCGAACTGTCGTCGGTGCGCAGGGCCGCCGGCAGAGACTTCATCACCGTCACCAACACCTTCACCGACACTGCCGGCGAGCGGGTGCACACCCTGCACACCACCGTCATCGGGCTCACCGGCGAGGACGTCGATCCGTCGATCGCGGAGGCCGTGCAGACCGCGATGATGCACGACGTCAACATCCTCGACATCGGCAAATCCGATGTGGCTTACCAAAAGACGGTGCGCCCCGATGACGAGGTCCGGATCGCCGAGGCAGGCTCGGTCCGCACGCCGGGGACGCCGCCCTTCGATACCGTCAAGGTCGGCGACGAGCTGCCGGAGCAGCACGCCCGGCTGTCCCGCGGCGACCTGGTGAACTATGCCGGCGTGGCCGGCGACGCGAACCCGATCCACTGGGACGAGGACATCGCGAAGCTGGCGGGGCTGCCCGGCGTGATCGCCCACGGCATGCTCACCATGGGGCTGGGCGCCGGATACGCCTCCGCGTGGTCGGGCGACCCGGGCGCGGTCACCCGCTACGCGGTGCGGCTGTCCCAGCCCGCGATCGTGTCGGCCGCCGAGGGCGCGGACATCCTGTACAGCGGCCGGATCAAGTCGCTGGATCCGGAGACCCGCAGCGGCGTCGTCATCGTCGGCGCGAAGTCCGGTGGCCGGAAGATCTTCGGGATGGCGACGTTGAACGTCCGTTTCAGCTGACGTCAGCGCCGGCGGGCGAAGTACTTCTTGTAGTCCTCGGCGGCGGCGCGCAGTTCGGGGTCGGCTTCGAACTTGGGCTCGAATTTCGCCCATGCGGCCTCCCGCTTGGCGGGGAAGTACTCCGTCGGCCAGTACGGATGCTCCTGCGGGCGGTAGTCGCGCAGCACCCGGCGGGCCACGGTGGCCTTGTGCACCTCGTCGGCGCCGTCGGCGAGCCCCATCGTCGGCGCGCCCGCATACATCGCCTGCAGCGGCGTCAGGTCCGTCGTCCCTAGCGACCCCAGGATGTGCAGGGCGTTGTACGACACGTCGCGCAGCACCTTGGCCATCGTGAATTTGACCGTCGCGATGTCGGTTCGGGCCTCCTTGGTGCTGGAATTGTCGATCTTCCAAGCGGTTTCGAGCACGAGCAGCCGCAGCATGCGGATGGCGGCATAGGAGTCGGCGATCTTTTCCTGCACCATCTGGTGCTCGGCGATGACCTTGCCGTGCGATTCGCGCGACAGCGCGCGCTCGCACATCATGTCGAACGCGAGCCGGCACTGGGCGATGGTGCGCATCGCATGGTGGATGCGGCCTCCACCGAGGCGGCGCTGGGCGAGCGTCTTGGCGCCGTCCTCGGGACCGAGCAGGTGGTCGAGCGGAACGCGCACATCCTTGTAGATGATGTGGTTGTGGTTGCGCGGCTCCGGCTGGATCTCGACGCCCGGGGTCTGGCGCGGTACCACGAACATGCCGTTGGTGCACATCACGAAGAGGATGTCGGCGACCCGGCCCGCCGACGTGAACCACTTCTCGCCGTTGATGACCCATTCGTCGCCGTCGCGCGCGGCGTGGGTCGTAAACAGGCTGGGGTCCGAGCCGCCCTGCGGCTCGGTCATCGAATACGCCGAGAAGATGTCCTGGTTGAGCAGCGGCTGCAGCCACCGCTTCTTCTGGTCCTCGGTGCCGAACGCGGCCAGCATCTCCATGTTGCCGGTGTCGGGGGCCGCGGCGCCGAACATCTGCGGGGCCTGCGAGTAGCGGCCGATGACCTCGTTCAGCAGCGCCAGCTTGAGCTGGCCGAAACCGGGGCCGCCCAACTCCTCGTCGAGGAATAGAGCCCACAGCCCCTGGTCTTTGATCTGCTGCTGCAGGCCGCGCACGTAGGCCTTCACCCGGGGGTCCGGCGTGCGAACGGCGTACGGGAACACGAAGTCGAGCGGCTCGATCTCCTCTTTGCAGAATTTGTCGACCCACTCGAGCTTCTCCTGGAATTCGGGATCGGTCGAGAAGTCCCATGCCATGGTGGCCTCCGTTCTGCCGCTAGGCCTTCGTCAGCTCGGCGTACCGCGCGAGGTGTTGGTCGGTGGTGCCGAACTCGTACTGAATGGCGGTGAGCCGCTTGAAGTAATGGCCGATAGCCAGTTCCTCGGTCATGCCCATCCCGCCGTGCAGCTGCACGGCCTGCTGGCCGATGAAGCGCGCCGCGCGGCCGACGGTGGCCTTGCCGACCGATACCGCGCGGGCGCGCATCTCCTCATCGGCCTCGAGATTGAGGATCGCCAGATAGACGGCGGCGACGGACTGTTCGAGTTCCATATACATGTCGACCATGCGGTGCTGGAGCACCTGGAAGCTGCCGATCGGTTGGCCGAACTGCTTGCGCTGCTTGCAGTATTCGACGCTGTCCGCCAACACTTTTCGCATGCAGCCGACGGCCTCGGAGCAGATCGCCGCGGCGCCCTCGTCGCGCGCCCTGCTCAACGAGGGCCATGCTTTGCCCTGTTCGCCGAGCAGCGCCTGTGCCGGCAGCCGCACGTCATGGAACGTGATGTCGGCGGCGCGCCGGTCGTCGATGGTTCGATACGGGTGGAGCTCGATGCCGGGCGCGTCAATGTCGGTGATAAACAATGAGATTCCGTCGACACCCGGGGTGCGCGCGGTGACCAACAGGTGCGTCGCCAACGGTGCCGCCACGGCCACGGCCTTCGCGCCGTTCAGCACCCAGCTATCGCCGTCGGGTTGGGCGAGGGTCGTTGCGTCGTGCCAGCTGTCGGTCGAGTCCGGCTCCCCGGCGGCCAGCGCCACCACCGCGGTGCCGGCGATGACCTCCTTCAGCACGGTCGTCGCCGCGGGTCCGCCGGCGCGGTGCAGCAGCCCGCCCGCCACGACGACGGCGTCGACGTAGGGTTCGATCACCAGGGCGTGGCCGAGCGCCTCGGTGATGACCATGAGTTCTACTGGGCCACCCCCGATTCCACCGACGTCCTCGGGCAGGGTGGCGCCAAGGATACCCAGCTCGGTGGCAAAACCGCGCCAGATGTCGGGCTGCCAACCGGCACCGGTCTTGGCGGCCGCCCGGCTGGCCTCGAGGTTGTATCTCGCGGCCAGGAACTTCGCGAGCTCGTCACGCAACAGTTGCTGCTCGCTGGTCAGGTTGAAGTCCATCTACAGTCCCAGCGCGGCTTTGGCGAGGATGTTCCGCTGAATTTCGTTGCTGCCCGCGTAGATTGAGCCGGCCCGGTCGTTGAAATATCGCAGCGGTGCGACCGCCTGCCACGGCTCGCCGGTCAGGTAGCCGTCGGCGGGCGGTTCGAACTCGGCGATGGGGCCGCCGGGTGCGGTCACGTGCGGCTGGTAGGCCCGGCCCCGCGGACCGGCCGCCTCCAGCGCGAGCTCGGTGAGCGCCTGGCTGAGTTCGGTGCCCAAGACCTTGAGCATCGACGACGCCGCGCCGGGGTTGCGGCCCCCAGCCGCCGCGGCGAGCACCCGGTATTCCAGGACCTCCAACACCTCGGCGCGGATGCGCGCGTCCGCCAGCTTGCGCATGAAGGCGGGGTCGTCGGCCAGGCGTCCGCCGCCGGGGCCGGGCTGGCCCTTGGCCGCCTGGCCGATCTCCTCGGCCGCCACCTGCAGCGCCGGCGCCACCGCACCGCCGCCGCGCTCGAACTCCAGCAGATACTTCGCAACCGTCCAGCCGCTATCGATCTCGCCGATGACGTTGGCCTTGGGCACCCGCACCACGTCGAAGAACACCTGGTTCTGGATCTGTTCGCCGGAGGTCATCACCAGCGGCCTGATCGCGATGCCGGGCGAGGTCATCTCGATCAGGACGAACGTGATGCCCTGCTGCTTCTTTTCCCGACGGGAGGTGCGCACCAGCGCGAACATCCAATTCGCCTCGGCGGCGTGGGTGGTCCAGATCTTGCTGCCGGTGCAAACCAGATCGTCGCCGTCGGCCACGGCGGCCATCGACAGCGCCGCCAGGTCCGACCCGGCCTCGGGCTCGGAATATCCCTGACAGAAAAACACCTCGCCGGTCAGGATCCGGGGCAGGAAGTAGTCCTTCTGCGCGTCGGTGCCGTACTTGATGATCGCGTGCGCGACCATCCGAATCCCCATCGGCGACAACGCCGGCGCGCCGGCCAGCGTCGTTTCGCGGCTGAAAATGTAGTGCTGCGTGAGGCTCCAGTCGCAGCCGCCGTACTCGACCGGCCAGCCGGGCGCCGCCCATCCCCGCTCGTACAGAATCGCCTGCCAGGCCATGCTCGCCTCGTGCTCGGCGTAAACACTGGTCATCAACCGCCCGGCGCGCCGCAGTTCGGGGGTCAGCTTCTGGTCGAGAAAGGTCCGGACCTCGTCCTGGAACGCACGGTCGGCCGCTGACCACCGAAGGTCCATAGACTTCCCCTGCCGTGCCGGCGGACGAGCGCAGTTTCCGCCTGAGCCTATCGCGGTGTTCTAACCCGCGATCGCCTCCCGGGTGTCGAGCACGGCCATATCCGCGGCCGCGCGCCCGGCGCCCCAGCCGGCGATGTCGGACGCCGCTACCGAGCGCCGGACCGTCGCGGGGAACAGTCGGTCAGCGAGCTCATCGGCCGCCCGGCTGTTGGCGGCCAGCACCGGGAGTAGTCGACCGTCCTGCTTGGCCTCTGCCGTGACGGATGCGCTGGCGTTATCGAGGCGTTCGCCGATCCGCTGGGCATACGCGAGGAGGAACGATTGGCGAAATGACCTGCTTCGGGTGTGCCTATTGCTTTGGCGGCGCCCGGCGCTGAGCATGGCCCGGTTGGCTTGGACGAGCAGCGAGGTGGTGAGCACCTCGACGAGGGTGAGATCGGTTTCGCAGCCGACGACGGTGACGAAGCCGAGGCCCTGCGCCCACACCGCCCGGCAACGATTGGCCTGGCTCACCGCCTGCACCAGCATCGACTTTGCCGCGGCGTAAGGATTCTCGATCCAGATCCGTCGCGCGACCGCCACCGGCGCCTGGCCGCGGTCGTGGTGGGTCAGCGCCTCCTGCAACGAGTACCGGCTCATCAGGTCTTGGGCCTTGGCCGACAGGGCCTCGGCCTCGTCGGGAAACTCGGTGGCTTCCGCCTTCGCCAGCAGCGCGCGCACCTTCGCGAGGGCCTTCTCGTCGACGTCGTTCACCGTCGTCGGCGCGTGACGATGCGCGCCGGGCGGCGGCAGGATCGCTTGCAGCACGGGAATTCTGCCGAGGAGGTTCAGCAGCTTCACGACAACGGTCAGTGCCATACGCCGGTCGACGGCGTTGGACGCCGCCCAGCGCCACATCTGCGGCGTCTGCGCATCGACGTCGACGGTGGCTGCGAGCGCTTTGATTTCGGCCCGCCAATTCGGATGCAGCGTCGCGACCGCGTACCCCGCAGACTCCCGGACGATGGCCTCGTCGAGGTAGCGGACCTCGGTTGCCGGCAGCCTGCGGCGCGCCACCTCGTGCAGGTCGGACGGCAACCAGCCGTGCTCCCATGCCGCTCTGATGGCCTCGTTCATGGTGAGGTCGGCCGCAACGTCGAGGTCGCGCGGGAAGGACCGGAACCCCTCGAACAGTTGCGCCGCGTGCCGCGGCGCGTCATCGGGCGAATACGAAGCGGCCGTACTCAGCGCCACCACGAGGCGTTCCAGCAGCAGCGCCCGGTCCGGCCCGGGGTCGGACCCAGTGCGTTCTCGATCAGTGGCCGCCCGGCGCCGGTTCTTTTGTTTGGCGGCCCGCTTCTCGCGGTTGCGTCTGCTCATGCACCGGATTCTTGCGGAGGGGTGTGACACCTCGCCGCGGACGCGCCGCGGGCGTTGTTGATCAGTCGACGATCCGGTAGTCGACACCGAGTGCGCGGTTCATGCTCTCCGCGCGGCGATCGCGGGTGAGCAGCGTTCGGCGATTGGTCAACGCGGCCTGGCCGACGTGCGCGTCAGACCCAAAGCTCGCCGTCGGGCTTCAGCGCGAAGCCGGCGCACGTCGCCATCGGTTAGCACGGCGCCTTCGACGCTGCCGAGTATCGGTAGTCCGTCTTGCAATTCGATCGAACGTGGTCGCCGCGGGATGGGTTGGATCCGCAAGCCGGCTCCGTCCGGGACCAGTTCGAGCGGTGTGTCCGGTGCGATACGCAGCGCCACGCACAGCGCTTTAGGGATGACCAGCCGCCCTCGACGGTCCGCCGTCACGTGCATGTCACCGAGCTAGCGCGCGGCCGACGCGGCGGCACGGCACCGTTCATTGGGCTTGTGGCAGTTGACATGCATCAGGGGCGTCGTACCAGCGGCGGCAGCAGGTCGACAGGATCGAGACCAACAGCCTCCACAATGCGTATCCGTATAGTGCGGGCGGGTCGGATCTACGAATGGAGGCCATGTTGGGTTACGAGATCGAGTGGGACGGCCACACGGTCACGCTGCCGCCGGTGGGCGATTCGATCGATGACGGGCTCTCGTTCACCACGTGGGATGACGCAGACCTGCGGTTCGCGCGCTACGCAGCGGACACGTTCAACGCAGGCCCCGAAGGCGAGACCCTGACGCTGGCCCCGGTGGTCCTCATACCTCGCCCGGACAACGAACACGACCCGCATGCCGTGTCGGTCGCGAGGCCGCGATCCACCGGCGGCGACATCGACGACCGTCACATGGGTTTCCTGTACCGCCGGCTGCTGGACTACCTGCCGGACAACGCGATCCCACTCCTTGCTGAAATGTCTGGCGGGGAGGTCAACTGCACCGTCATCATCGAGCGCGATGACGCGAGTTATTACGGTCTGGACTTCGACGACCCGGACGACCTGCGTTGCGCCTACGGTGAGGCCGCACTCGCCTTACCCTCATTCGCCGAGCTGGCATACGCGATGCACAGCTTTTTGATCTCGCGCGGAATTGACCCCGACTGCGAAGGGCGAGAGCGCACGAGTCATGTCCTCGAACGGTTACGCACATTCCCCGCGCAGAACGCTCCTCTCGGTCCGCTGTCGGTTGCAGTCCGCGAAGGCAAGGCGGGACAGCCCAGTTCGTTGGTCGTGCGCGCCCGGGATACCGTGATCGGATCTGTCGCTCTCGGCTACCTATTCCTCGACGACGAGCGCCTTCGCCCCGACGTGCTCGACGGGCTGCGGGAGCTGGGTGTCCCTGCGGCTGCGCCCGCGCATCCCCGCCGCGAAGCCGTAAGCACCGAATGGCAACCCGGCGCCGTCCCCAACGTGCGTGTGGACTGGCGCCCGGGTGGGCTGAAGCTGCGGTGGGCCGAGCCGGACGGACCGTCATCACGAACGACCTTCGCCCAGTACAACCCGACAACCGAGAAACTGTGGGTCGAAGACGAGCGGCTGATCGCGCCGGCGTGTGCGTTCGCTGCTCGCCTTGGTATCCCGGTCGACGACATCGGGCTGCCGCCGCTGAGATGGACGCTGCGCGAGCGGGTGTGGCGCGGTCACCTGCGTGACCTGTCCTACGAATAGATGAGCATCGGACCCACCTTCCGGCCGCTGAACCCCGCCGCGGCGGGCGAGGTGCCGGACACACTGTTCCAGGCGTCAGAATTGGCGCGGATCGCCCAGCCAGCTCACAAGCAGGGCGCCGAACCCACCGCGCTGCTGGAGCGACTCACCACCCACCGCGGCACTCTCTTTCCCAGCCACAGTTATCTCGACAGGATCGGCAGGTGCCGGATCTGCGAGCGGCCGGCCGGTGAGTTCCGCGCGAGCCTGTGCGCGCAGACGCTGGCGTACTGTCACCGGTGCCTCGCCGTGGCAGTCGAGGGACTGCCGAACATGGCGTCGACGCTCGCCCGGGCAACTGATCGCGCAATAGTGGCGGTCCGCGCCTTGGCCGAGGCCGAGTTCGGCGGGGCGGCATTCGTCGAGTCCCAGCTGACCAGGATCCGCGCAAATCCGCAGGATCAACTGTCGCCGGCCGACATCGATCACCGGCTGCTTCTGCGTATTGCCATCACGCGCGGACAGCTTCCATGGACGCACATCCTCATCGAGGCCGGGCTGGCCGACGACGGCGTACGGCTGTCGCGCGGCACTGTACTCAAAGCTGCCGATGGACACCGGTGTCTGTCGCTGCAAGAGAAGGCGGTCGATGATTTCTTCACCCAATACGGGATTGGCCACACGCCCGAGCCGAGGTATCCCTTTGACCCGGAGCTTAACCCGTACACCCGCCGTCGAGCCGATTGGCTACTGGAGGACGGTACCTTCGTCGAGATGTGGGGTATGCCCAACGATCCCGTATACGCGCGGAAGATGCACGAAAAGATTGAGCTAGCGGCGCATCACAGGTTGCAGCTAATCGGCCTTACAGCCGACGACATCGGGCGACTCAGTGACATCTTTGCCTACTGGTTAACAAATTAGGATGAGTTGAGATGCCTGGCCGATCGGTTCGCCGGCATTGGCGCAAGCCAAGCCACACCGCTTAGGTCAGGCTGCACGCCTAGGGCACGCCGGCGTCGGCACAGCGTTCGCTGCCAGTCCGGGCTCTGATTTCGTCATCCCTATCCTGATCTCAGTAATACTCGCGGACATAGCCGACAGCCTTCTCGAACACGTCACTGTCGCGAATTTTGAACTGCACGTAGAGGGTTCGACGTAGTGCCTGACGAACCTCCTGGTCGCCACGAATGGTGGACTGCCAGCCCTCGAAGCGGACACCGCGGACCACCTCGTCGATACGGTCGACGACGTTGGACACGATGATCGGCGTCTCGTCACCCTTGAGCGCTTCGAAGAGTTCGGTGAGTGCCGCTTTGCCCTTTTCCTCGCGGGGGATCTCGTTCTCCGCCTTCTCGGCAGCGACGGTGTCCCTGGCCAGTTCCAGGAGCTCACGAAGGAAGTCGAGGCTGGATTGCTGGATATCCGAGTATTTTTCGCGCAGGGCATTGAGGCGCTGGCCCAGCTCGATGAAGACGGGGTTGTTCAGGTGGCGGGCGATGCGGGCAGTGATCTGCTTCTCGATTTCCTCGATCGGCACGTCCTTGCGTTTGCCGGTCATCAGGTCCTCGATCGTCTGCGCGTCGAGCACGATGGTCTCAGCGCCCTGGGGGACCTCGACCTGAATGTTCTCGTTGATCAGCTCGATGGTCTTGGCGCCGAGCGCATGCCAGACGAGCCGGCCGGTGATGTCGGCTGGACGCACGGACTCATACACATCGGTGAGCCACTTGTAGTCCTCGCGAAACACTTTGAGCATCGGGTCGGGGCTGAGCGCCTCCCACAACTGCGAAACCACGCTGTACGCCAGCCCGAAAGCATCCTTGGTGGTGTCGTCCGCGATCGCGGCCTGCGCCTGAACCAACCCCTCGTACCCACCGACGGACCGGTCGACCCCAGGAAAAAATTCAAGCGCAGTCGCCATCGCCGGGGCGAGCTGCATTTTGAGCGCCTCGATGTTGGTGATGAACTTCTGGACGGCGGCCTCGTCGAAAGCGAGCGACTTGGCTACGTCATCGAAGATGCCGAGGTAGTCGACGATCAAGCCGTGGGTCTTCTTGGGCGGGTAGACGCGGTTGGTGCGGGTGATCGCTTGCAGGAGCGTATGTTCCGTAAGCGGCTTGTCCAGGTACTGCGTTTGCAAAATCGGCGCGTCGAACCCCGTGAGCAGTTTTGCGGTGACGATAATGATCTTCAAGGGATCGGCCGGGTCGTTGAACCGAGCGACGACCTGCTCCAGTTCGTCAGCGCCGGGCGTCCACTTCGCCCATTCCGCGGGATCCGTACGCGACTTCGACATCACGATGCTCGAAGCCTCGGCCGGAAGCATGGTGTCGAGGGCTTCCTTGTATGCCACGCATGACGCTTTGTCGTAGGCGACGAGCTGCGCCTTGAAGCCTTCGGGTGCGACCTTGGTGGTGAAGTGTTCGACCACGTCGGCCGCAACGTGGTGGATGCGGTCAGGCGCCTTGATGAGCACCTCGATAGAGGCCGCCTTCTTCGACAAGGTGGTCTTCTCGTCTTCGGTCAGGTTCCGGTCGGTGGCGAGCTCCTCGAAGGCGGCGTCGATCTTCTCTTGGTCGAGGTGGATCTCGGACAGGCGCGGCTCGAAATGCAGTGGCAGCGTTGCACCGTCGCGGATCGAGTCTTGGAAGGTATACCGCGACAGGTAGCCGCCCTCGTCCTCCGGGGAGCCGAACCACATGAAGGTGTTGCGGTCACGCTTGTTGATCGGCGTCCCGGTCAGCCCGAACAAGAACGCGTTTGGCAGCGCCTCGCGCATCTTCTGCCCGTAGTCGCCCTCTTGGGACCGGTGCGCCTCGTCCACCATCGCGATGATGTTGTGGCGGTCATCGAGCACACCGTCGGCTTCACCGAACTTGTGGATCGTCGTGATGATGACCTTGCGCGCACCGTGGCTCAGCAGCGTCTGCAACTCCTTGCGGGAGTCGGTAGACACCAGCCCGGGTACGTCGGAGGCGTTGAAAGTCCCGGTGATTTGGGTGTCGAGGTCGATGCGGTCGACGATGATCAGGATGGTTGGATTGGCCAGCTCGGTCATCGCGCGCAGCTTCAACGCGGTGAACACCATCAGCAGCGACTTGCCCGAGCCCTGAAAGTGCCAGATCAGCCCCTGCTTGATCTTGCCGCGCAGCACGCGCTGCACGATCAGGTTGGACGCCTGGAACTGCTGGAACCGGGCGATCACCTTGATCTTGCTATGCTTTGAATCGGTCGCGTAGATGGTGAAGAACCGCAGGAAGTCCAGCACCGCGGCGGGCTTGAGCACGCCGTTGACGGCGTCCTTGACGACCTCCAATCCGACCTTCGCCGGCGCGTCGGGATCGATCTCCTCCTCGCGCCACGGACCCCACAGCTCGACCGGCATCCCGACTGTGCCATAGCGAAAATCCTTGCCCTCAGTGGCGAACGAGAACACGTTCGGCACGAAGAACTGCGGCACGCTGGCTTCGTAGTCGTCGTGCACCTGCGCGGCGCCGTCGATCCACGAGTACGCCGCCCGGGTCGGAGTCTTCGCTTCACCGACTACCAACGGAAACCCGTTGCACCACAACACCAGGTCGAAGCGCTTGCTCACCCGGCCGATCTGGTAGGTCACCTCGGTCGAGATGATCCACTGGTTCGACGAGTCGTCCTCGGGATGATCGAAATCGACCAGCCGGACCGTGGTGTGCTCACCGTTGGGGCCGAACGGCATCGACTTCTGCCCGGTCAACCACGCCATGAACTCCTCGTTGGCCACCACCGGATGCGGGGTCGTGCGCGCCGAGATCAGGATCGCCCGCAGCGTGTGGATGACCTCGTCTGCCTTGCGCGGGTCGGCCTCGATCTCGGGGTTCAATCGGATCAGTGCAGCCCTGACCGCCCCCTCCAACAGCACCTCGTCAGTGCGCCGCGGCAGCTCGTTGCCTGGCACGAATTGGACGTCGATGGACTTCACCAGATCGCGGACGAAGTCACGGACCGTATTGGCTTCGTTGAACTGAGCCATCAGTTACCTCCGAAGATCTCGGCGAGGACCGTCGAATTGATCTGACGGAGAGAGTCGCACTCTGCGGCGATTCCAGACAGCGCGGCCCGTCTCTCAGCCACCAGCCGCCACAGGGGAGACCGGTCTGTAGGCCATGGAACCTCCACCTTCATGAGGTCCCCCTTGTTGAGCTTCCTCACGATAGTGGTTGTTTCGCGGGCTTCCAGGGCCTGGCGACCACGAGGATGGGCCAGGAGGGACTGCATCAAGTACGCATCAACTTCCGAAAGCCCAATGACCGAAGTGATTTGCTGGTTTGAGATCCCGGGTTCCCGGATGACAGCGGACTTGCCCATGTCGCCACCGATGCACGCCACGGCCACGGCGAACTCCGGCAGCGGTCGGCCAGTTTTGGCACCCTCCTCGCTAACGTGCTGACGCGCCTCGAGCATTGTGTCGCCGTCGATTTCCGACGGTGTATAGAAAGGCACTTCCTCGCTGTTCCAGTACTTAGCATGTGCCTTCGGGGGGGTGGAACCCGTGACACAGTCCGCGATCTCACTGATCGGCTTCTTGTCAGCGTCCGCCTCCCAAAGCGCGGCGAGGCGCGCATCGCCCCCTTCCGCGACGGAGGCGGCCATGCCGACGATCTGAAGTCGATGCCGTTCGACGGCCCAGAGGAGGTCGGCGACGCGCTTCTGCTCCTCAAGGGGTGGAAGGTCGAACTCGTAGCGCTCGATGTCAGACCAGTTCACATAAGGATTGACGGATCCCTTGGACTCTGCGATCGCAAATGCGTGAAAGGGCTCAGAGCTCATGACGAATGGCAGGAACACTTGCAGCAGAACAGCATTGTCTCGTGTCTCAACGACGAAGGTCGTGTTGGCACAAACCCCGTCGAAGTCGGCGACAGCGACCTTCCGCAGGTATGTGCGGCGCGACCCGTAGAGGACCTGTCCCGGCCTGAACCGGCGATGGAAGGCTGGCCCGAGATCGACCTCCGTCGGGTCGCCCCATCGGTGAATCTTCAGGTCGTCCGTGTCCATGTGCTCCCCGGCGACGAATCTCTCGACGGCGCCGTCGGATGGATCAACCTTTTCCTTGGATGCCGTTGCCACTTCCCCGAGGGAGACTCGTTTCCAGGCGGGCCTGTCGAGGTTCAAGCTCACGCCGTCACCTCCGACCGCAGCAGGACCAGGACGTCGGCGATGGCTGCGTCGGAATTCGCCGTCGCTGCGCGCCAGGCGGTCACGGCGTCACTGACGTCAATCCTCTCGCCAGCACCGGCTGCTTTGGAACCTGCGACGTGCAGCGAGATGGCGAGACTGTAGTGCTTGCCAGCGATTTGGTCGATGGTGGCGACCGTGGCAAACCGGTCGATGTCGGTGAAGGCGTGGTAGGCGTCGACGATCTTCTGCTGGTGCGATTCCCGCAGGAAGGACTGCGCCTGCTCGCGCGCGACCTCATTCGCCGCGTTGATGAGGAGAATCTTGCCTCGCCGTTCAACCGGCTTCACGCTACGGAGAATCACGATGGTCGCCGGCATCGGCGAGTTGTAGAACAGCCCCTCGCCGAGGCCCAGGACGCACTCAATGAGGTCGGACTTCACCAGCGCCTCGCGCATCGCCGCCTCCTCGCGTCGGAACAGCACGCCGTGCGGAAAGAGGATGGCGGCGCGCCCGGTCTTGGGGTCGAGGCTCTTAGCGATGTGCTGGAAGAAGGCGTAGTCGGCGCGGCCCTGTGGCGGGATGCCCCACATGTTGCGACCGTAGGAGTCCTTGGCGAAGGCGTCGCGGTTCCAGGACTTGATGGAGTAGGGAGGGTTGGCGAGCACTACGTCGAAGGTCTCCAGGCCGCCTTTCGTGTTGAGGAACGCGGGACGGGCCAGGGTGTCGCCGTGGGCAATGTGGCCGTCGGTGATGCCGTGCAAGAACAGGTTCATCCGCGCAATCGCCGAGGTCCCGTAGTTGAGTTCCTGGCCGTACAGCCGCACGCTGCGCCACTCTTCTCCGTGGCGCTTGAGCTCGGCGACCGTGGAGATGAGCATGCCGCCGGTGCCGCAGGTCGGGTCGTAAACCGACTCGCCGGGCTGGGGTTCGAGCATGAGAGTCATCAGGTGCACGAGCGTCCGGTTGGTGT
Organism: Mycobacterium sp. NGS57; assembly: GCF_059812405.1. Classification (NCBI taxonomy): domain Bacteria; kingdom Bacillati; phylum Actinomycetota; class Actinomycetes; order Mycobacteriales; family Mycobacteriaceae; genus Mycobacterium; species Mycobacterium sp. NGS57. Next base: position 243,660 of record NZ_JCALCP010000007.1, read on the forward strand.
AGAACTCCTGGGCGGTATGTCCGGAGTCGTCGGCGAACTTCTTGATCAGATATTCGTAGCCGTTGCCGAGTTCGTCCTCGGGCAGGTTTGCGATCGACAACGTTTTCGTGGAGAAGTGCTCGACCAGGTCCGCCAGGGTGGAGTCGGGTAGGAGGTTCTTGTTGCCCCAGTCCCCGTCGCCGAAGACACCGGGCAGGGTGTCGGGGTTGGCGGATTCGATGGCCCGCATCGCCTGGAGGACGGTCGCGCCGATGTTCTCGGTGACGGAGCGGATGTCGTCCCAGTGGCAGCCGTCGGGGATGGCGAAGCGATGGTTCTCCGGCAGGTCGGCGAGTTCCTCGTCGCCGTAGGTCTGTATCGCGGCGGCGTGCTCCTCGTCGTAGACGTCGGAGATCCGTTTCAGGAACACGAGGGGGAAGATGTATTGCTTGTAGTCGCCGGCGTCGATGAGCCCGCGCAGCACGATGGCCGCGCCCCACAGGTAGGACTCCAACTCCCGTTGGCTGATCTGCCTGGTCATGCGCCCAACCCCCACTTGGCCAGCTCGGCTTCCAGAGCGGCGCGAGTCTCGGCCGCCCGGGCATGGGCGGCTTCGAGGTTGGCGAGCGCTTCGGCGAGAGTGAGCTTCTCGCCGGTGTCCGCCGGGGCGACATACAGCGGGATATTCAGGTTGAAGCCATTGGCCGCTATCTCATCGAGGCCGACGACGCGGGCGCGGCCGGCGATGTTCGCGAAGCCGCGGTACGCCTCAAGCAGCTCGCGGGAGTGCTCGGGTTCCAGGGTGTTCTGGGTGCGGCCCTTCTTCATCAGGTCCTCGCCGTTGATGAAGAGCACCTTGCCCGTACGGTCCGTGGGCTTGTCGTGGCGAAGGATCAGCACACACGCCGCAAGACCGGTGCCGTAGAACAGGTTCGGGGCAAGCCCGATGACAGCCTCGATACTGTCGGCCTTGAGCACGTGGGTGCGAATGCGTGCCTCGGCGCCCTGGCGGAACAGTGCGCCCTGCGGGAGGACGACCGCGACCCGGCCGGTATTGGGGTTGGCGGAGGTGAGCATATGCTGGACCCAGGCCCAGTCCGCGTATCCCTTCGGCGGGACGCCGCCGAGCTGGTTGCGGCCCCACTTGTCGCTCGCCCACTCGGCCTCTCCCCAGTTCTTCAGTGAGAACGGCGGATTGGCGACGACGCAGTCGAACTGGGCCAGGTGATTTCCGGTGTAGAACGCCGGGTTGCGCAGGGTGTCCTCACGAACGATCTTGAAGTCCTCGACACCGTGCAACAGCAGGTTCATGCGGGCGATCGCGGAAGTCGCGAGTACCTTCTCCTGTCCGTAGAGCTTGCCCCACAACGTCTTCGGGCTGCCGCCGGCGGACTTCACATGCTCGATGACCTCGATCAGCATGCCGCCCGTACCACACGCCGGGTCGTAGACGCTCTCACCCTCTTGCGGGTCGAGGATGTTGATCAGCAGACCGACCACCGAGCGCGGCGTGTAGTACTCACCGGCCTTCTTGTTCGACTGGTCGGCGAACCGCTTGATGAGGTACTCGTAGGCGTTGCCGAACACGTCGGGCGCGACGTTCGTGTTGGACAGCGTCTTGGTGGAGAAGTGTTCGATCAGGTCGGCGAGCTTTCGGTCGGGCAGCTTATCCTTGTTGGTCCAGTTCGCGTTGCCGAAGATGCCGTACAGCGTCTCGGGGTTGGCCTGCTCGATCTCGCGGAACGCGGTCTGCAGCGCGCCGCCGATGTTCTCGGTGTGGTTGCGTACGTCGGACCACAGGTTGCCGTCGGGGATGGCGAAGCGATGGTTCTCGGCAAATGCCGCGAATTCGTGGTCGCCGTCGGATTCGGTCAGCGCCTGCGCGAACTCCTCTGCGTAGACGTCACTGATCCGCTTGAAGAACATCAGCGGGAAGATGTACGCCTTGAAATCGGCCTGGTCGATGCTGCCGCGCAGCAGGTCCGCCGCCTTCGCGAGGTACTGCTCCAGGTTGGACAGGGTGATGGGGTCAGCCGTCAACAGTCCTCCTCGAGCATTTGGCCACCAATCTGGCCGGTAGCACTGACAGAAGTACCAGATAGTGGAAGCTGCACCTAGTAGAGCGCTTATTGAGCACGGCCGTGTCGATACCGGACGCACTGTTCTCGATCCGTCCCACGTAGGCGAATGATCGCGCGGACCGCCTGCCTCGTCGTGAAGATCTGGCGTTGCCCGGGAAGGCCGGCGCCAGCCCCCTCGCGAGAGGGTTCCACGTACGTTGGGGGTGATTTCCGCCGTTCACGATCCGCGCGGAACCGCCAGGCAGCTCTCCCCCGCGCCCGTGACGCTGCAACCCCGCGGAAGTAGCCGTCCTGGTTCACAGCAGCGGAAGTGCCGCCTCGATGATCGCTTTCCCCAGCTCTGTGCCAGCGCCGGTGGCGATCGTGGTCATGGCTGTCATGGCCAGACGCTTCAACCGACCCGGCGTCGGGGCCTCCGAGCTCGATTCGGCGTGGATCTCCAACACCAATTCCTCGGCGCTCGCGCGGACTTGATCGTCTGTGATCGCGGGCAGCGCTCGTTCGATCGCCTCAGTCAGCGCCTGTGCCTGTTCCTTTTTCTGATGGACGTTCACGTTCTGTGTCGCATTGGGGCTGTGGAGCGCGACAGCAACACCGCTGCTGCCCTCGATGTGGAGGTAGGGGCTCTGCACCTCTATGACGCCGGGGAGATCTCGGACGGACTTACCGGATGCTGCGTACTTCTCACCGTAGGTGCTCAAGTGCGGCCGGAGAACGTCCCCCTGCCAGGTGCCGGTGCCGTCGACGTATCCCTCGTCTTTCAGCCACTTAATCGCCTCGTTCAACTCACGTGAGGTCACCGCCTCGTCGGACCAGGATGTCGCAGCCATGAAGGCCGCGGGCTCTGCCTTGGCGATGGTGGCCCCGTCGACTCGTAGGCCGTACAGCCAAGCCAGCGCGCCGTCCCTTAGACTCCAGAGGCGCTCAGCCTTGTTCATCCCGGTTCCTCCTCTGCATCTGATCGGATCAGCATATGAAGGGGTTCCGACAGGTCTTCGATGATCGGGTCACCGGGATCCCGTGTACTGGCCGTGGTACTGGACCGGGTGAAGCGCGAAGTGCTCCGCGGTGACCGCGCCGTCGTGTTCAACCAATTCCGCTGTGCCGGAATCGAGGTCCATCGAGTGATAGATCCAGATCGAGTAGCACTCGGGGTATGCGTGTGAGTACGCCACCTCGCCGGCACTGATGAAGAAGCTGGGTTCGAGAGAACACGTTCCCTTGACCTCAATGAAGTGGCTGCCACCGTTTGGGCGACGGATCGTGATGTCGAACCCGGGATTGTTGTGGGGCATCCTCTGGATCGTCGCCTCCGGCCACCGGCGAGTTGCCGTCTCGATGGCGAGCTTCATCGCCAGGTCGTCGACGCGCTGGATATGTGCGGCATCGGCGTATGCCGATGCCCCCGGACTCGTCTCATCGATCGCCGCGGGGGATTCCGGACCGGGATCGTGGAACTTTTCGTTGTCCCCTGCGGGGACAAGCGGCCGGTGCGGCGGAGCGGCCGACTTCGTCAGAGTGTCGAAGCCGTAAGGACACCGCAGCGGCTCGACCCCGGTGGTGAGGCTGAACGTCGTCCGCAGTCCGGTCAGACGAGCATCGACGTGCTGGCGCAGCCCCTCAGTCATCTCGGTCCGGAAGTGCAACAGTGCCCGCAGCACGGCCTCGTCGTAGGTGGCCTGCTTCTTAGTGGCGGCAAACTCCCCGTCCAGTACGTTGTGGATGCCCCGGCGGCAGTAATTCACTTGGGCGGGTTTCACGTCGAGTTCACGGGCGGCTTCCTCGACGGTCAGTCCAGCCTCCTCGAGGAGCAACGTCGCGCCGTAATGGCAGCGAGCGCGGCGGAGGTAACCCACGACCTCCTCACGGTACGGATTGGCGGCCTGCGGCATGAGCGTAAGCGTCGCACAGGATGCCGCGTGCCAGCGAGAGCGGGAAGCGTTTCCGCCAAGATGCATGTCCCCCCGGGCGGCGCGGGCGTACTTACCTGTCAGGGCCAAATCTCAAACCTGCGTATATTTGCCTGACACGTTCGTGAGGCACATAAAACGGCGTGACATCACCGCTAAGAAAACGACACGGGGTGTGAGACCCTAAACAACTGCCTACATTCACCGCGCCATGTTGGCGAACCGCGACAAATGAAGCTGGTGCGCGACGGTCACCGTCTTGGTCGGGCCGTTGCGGTGTTTGGCGAGAATGAAATCCGCCTCTCCCCCACGCGGATCGTCGCGCTCGAACGCGTCCGGCCGGTGCAGCAGAATCACGACGTCCGCATCCTGTTCTAGCGAGTTGTGAACTGCAATGCCGTTTGCCACGAAATTGTGTGTGCCACTTACGGTTCCATCGTACACGTCTTGTTCGCCAAGGCTGGTGATCTCAACAACGGTGTCCCAATAAACGTCAGTCGTCGCGAGCGCGTGGATGTCGGGATCATCGAGCACCATTGCCGCGCGATGGAGCCTGGACCGACTCGGCGAGTGCTTCCACATCGTCGACCCGCAGAACTGAGTGCCCATCGCCGCAGCGAACTGGCGGTGGGTTATCTGCTTGGCGGACAGGATGCTTCGCACCCGCGCCCAGACCTCGACGGGCACGGTGTCCAGGTTGGGATTGCGCACCAACCCTTCCAGCTGAGCGATGACTTGCTGCACAGCGGCCGCTTTCGCGCCGTGCACCCCGACATGCCGGAGGAACCTGAGCTGGTTCTCCGCCCCGTAGATGTGCAGGTGCCACGAGTCGCGGTATCCGGGCTTTCGGGCCAGCTTGATCCGCCCATACACGCCTACCCGCAGCAGCAATTGAGTCACGTCGTCGATGAGGCGCCGGCTGGTTGACGCGTAGTAGATGCGTCCCTGTCCCACCGTGGCGTCCCACCGAACGGAGCCGTCGGTGGCCCACAGGTGGCGCAGGAACAACGCGACCTGGTCGTAAGGCAGGCGAAAGACGGGCTCCGGCACGAACTTTTCGTAACTACGCTTGCCGAACAGCCCCAGGCCGTCGAGCCAGGCCGCGATCGGGTTGCGCCGGCCGCGCGCCAGCCGCTCCGGCGCCGGTAGCCGCAGCGTGGTCACCCGGGCGGCCGGGTAGTCGTCCCGAATCGCGGTCACACCGAAGTGCGCGGCCGAAATCGTCACTGCGGCCAGGCTCGCCTCGTCCACCGACGCGTAGCGGATCGGTTGGCGCTTCACACACGACCCGTCGCCGATCATGTGGGCAAGCAGAACAACCTCAGAGTCGGCCATCCGTTGGGTCTCGACGGGTTCCGGAACGTGCCGCGGGGTCGCGATGCGATCGCCAACCTTGAGCTCCTCCAACGGAGTCCAGCCGTCCAGCTTCATGAAGGGATGGTTGCCGGTGGCCTCGACCTCGCGGCCCGAAGCCAGCCGCAGCCGGAACACCTCTTTGCGCCCACTGGGGAACACGTTGGTCATCGGCCGGGCGACCATGCGCAGTCGCTCGTCCAGCGACCACACCAGGGGGCGCTCGCCTGTGCGCATCAGCTCACCGAAGGTCACCTCGGCACCCGTGTCGGCGCGCAGGATCCGCGTCGACGCGGTGAGGCATCCCGACTCGCGAAGGTCGGACAGCATTGGCTTCTTGTCGGTGCGCTGCTCGGGACCGCGGTTGAGCTGACTGATCGCGACCACCGGCACCTCGAGCTCTTTCGCCAAAAGCTTGAGATGGCGCGAGAATTCGGAGACTTCCACCTGCCGCGACTCGTGCTTCTTGCCCGACGTCATCAGCTGCATGTAGTCGATGACGACCAGCCTCAGGTCGGACTTCTGCCGCAACCGGCGGGCCTTGGCGCGGATCTCCATCATCGTCAGGTTGGGCGAGTCATCGATATACAGTGGCGCTTCGCTGATTTCGCTCATCCGCCGCGCGAGCCGGGTCCAGTCGTCGTCGCTCATCCGGCCCGAACGCATATCGGCGAGCTTGATCTTCGCCTCCGCGGACAACAGTCGCATCACGATCTCGGACTTGCTCATCTCCAGCGAAAAGATGACGCTGGCCAACCGGTGCTTGATCGAGCACGACCGCATGAAATCCAGCCCCAGCGTGGAGTTGTGCGTCGGCACCATCCCCGGGCCGGCCAGATACAAGTGCGCGCCGTTGTCGACCTGGACGCAGCGCACCGGGAGGCTGTCCATCCGGCGTACTGACTCGATTTGCAGCACCGGCGCCAGCAAGGCCGTCCTGCGCGTGCCGTAGCGCGGGGTCGCGCCGGCCGCGGCGATGGTGTCCCATCCGGCGCGCAGCTGAGCCGAGGTCCGGATGCCGCGGGTGGTGGGCCACTGGTGCGACCCGTCGGCGACAATGGTTGTGCCGTCGGAGAATTCGATCTCGTAGCAGGGGCGCCCCAGCATCACCTCAGTCGCGGCAACCACCCGCGTCGGCAGCCCGTCGGCATCGAGCAACTCGTCGCCCACGGCCACGTCGCCCATCGTCGTCCAGCCGGCCGGCGTGGGCAGCGGCGTATCCAACGCCAGCGCCTTCCCCACGCCCGGCCGCGCCGCCACGATGATCATCTGTCCCGGGTGCAGGCCGTTGGTGACTTCGTCGAGTTCGGTGAACCCGGTCAGCACCCCGCGCGACACACCGCCGCTGGACGCGATGGCGTCGATCTCGTCCATCGTCGGCTGCAGCAGATCCTCGAGCGGTACGAAGTCCTCGGAGAGCCGACGGTCGGCGACGTCATAGATCTCGGCCTGCGCGCGGTCGACGATCTCGGCCACGTCGGCGCCCTCGGCGCCCGCGTAGCCGTATTGCACGACCCGGGTCCCGGCCTCCACCAGCCGGCGCAGCAGCGCCTTCTCGGCGACGATGCCCGCGTAGTAGCCGGCGTTGGCGGCGGTCGGCACCGTCGAGATCAGGGTGTGCAGATACGGCGCCCCGCCGATGCGGCGCAGCAGCCCGCGGCGGTCGAGTTCCGCGGCCACCGTCACGGCGTCGGCCGGCTCGCCGCGCCCGTACAGGTCCAGGATCGCGTCGTAGACGTTCTGATGCGCCGGGCGATAGAAGTCGCCGGGCCGCAGCCGCTCCAGCACGTCGGCGATCGCGTCCTTGCTCAGCAGCATCCCGCCCAGCACCGACTGCTCGGCGGCGAGATCCTGCGGGGGCTGGCGACCGAACTCTTCGTTGGGCGGCGCGGAGCCCATGCCCGGCGCGAGGTCATCGACGACCGCCATGGACTCCCTCCTCCCCTGTCACGGACGCCCGGACACGAGCTTCCGAACATACATTCGATAACCGCTAATCGGAGGGTAGGTCAAGGTACCGACACCTCGCCACCCGTCGCGCCCATTTCCCATCGCGCCGGGACGACGGTAAACGTTGCTGGCAAGTACTTAAAGGGGGCGCTGTTCATAACACTGTGCATCGTGTGTGCATATCCTTCGACACGTGTGTTAAAGCGGATGTGGAGAACCTGTGGATTACTTCGGGGCACCGCGGCATCACTGCTGATACGAGCAGTACAACCCGCCGAAGTTGGTGTGGACAGGAAGTCGCCCGGCGTGTCGCGCGAGGTTACCGCGCCGGGCGTGTTGGCTTTCGGCCGCATTTTCGCCGCGTTAAGGGACGGTTAAGAGCATCGCCCGGCCGGAGCGCCGAAATAGTTCGCCAGCCGCCCGTCGCGCCCGGCGTCGGTGACCGCGGCCGGCGCGTGCAAGTACCCGAAAAACAGGCGGCAGCCCAAGAACGGCCGCCGCCTGCAGAGAGCGAACGCTAGGTGGTTAGCCGCCCGCGACGACGTCGAGCGCGACCTCGACGTCGACCTCCGGGTGCAGGTGCACCGAGACCCGGTGGGCACCGAGCGCCTTGATGTGGGCCTTGGGCAGCCGGACGACCCGCTTGTCGAGGTTGGGTCCGCCGGCCTTCTTGATGGCCGCCACGATGTCCCCGGCGGTCACCGAGCCGAACAGCTTGCCGGTGTCGCCGGCGGCGTTCACCGGCAGCGCGACGGGGCCCAGCGTGTCGATCGCCGACTTGATTTCGTTGGCGTGCTCGAGGTCGCGCACCATCTTGGTTTCGCGGGCCCGCCGAATCTCGTCGGCCTGTTTCTGCGCGCCGCGCGAGGCCAGGATCGCCAGCCCGCGCGGGAGCAGGAAATTGCGGCCGTACCCGTCCTTCACTTCGACCGCGTCGCCGACGGTCCCGAGGTGGTCGACGTCAGCCGTCAGGATCAGCTTCATCGTTTACATACTTTCCGTTGGGGCCTAAAAGATCGCGGCCGTCAGCGCGCCGAGGAGGTGAAGGGCAGCAGGGCCACCTCGCGGGCATTCTTAACCGCGATCGCGACGTCACGCTGGTGCTGCACGCAGTTGCCGGTGACCCGGCGCGCCCGGATCTTGCCGCGCTCACTGATATAGGTGCGCAGCAACGCGGTGTCCTTGTAGTCGATCGCTTGGTCTTTTTTCGCGCAAAAGACGCATTTGCGCGCCTTGACCGGCTTTTCCGGAGCCGGGCGCCGCTTGTTGGACTTGGGCATGTCTGTCTTTCTTTTCGTTTACTACTGGTCTGAAGTGGTCTGAAGTTGCGTCAGAACGGTGGTTCGTCGTCGCCGCCGCCGAAGGATCCCGAGGCCGGGGCGCTGCCCCACGGGTCGTCCCCGGACCCGCCGCTCGGCTGCGCGGCCGGCGCCTGGCGAGAGCCACCGCCACCGCCGCCGCCTGCGCCGAAGCCGCCGCCCCCACCGCCGCTGCGGCTGGCCTTGTTGACCTTGGCGGTGGCATACCGCAGCGAGGGGCCGATCTCGTCGACCTCGACCTCGACGACGGTGCGCTTCTCGCCCTCACGGGTTTCGAAGGAACGCTGCTTGAGCCGCCCCGTCACGACCACCCGGGCGCCACGCGTGAGGCTTTCCGCGACGTTCTCGGCGGCCTCCCGCCAGATGTTGCACCGCAGGAAGAGGGCCTCGCCGTCCTTCCATTCACCGCTTTGGCGGTCATAGATCCGCGGCGTGGACGCCACGGTGAAGTTGGCCACGGCGGCACCCGAAGGAGTGAACCGCAGTTCGGGGTCGGCAGTCAGGTTGCCGACAACGGTGATAGTGGTGTCACCAGCCACAGTTTCCTCCTCGTTCCTGCCTGTTCGCCGCCGCGAGAAGCCGGATCGTCATGGGCATGTCCTCGCTGAGCCTACGCAGGTCCCACGACACTCGGCAGTCAGTGCTTGTCGGTGCGCATCACCTTGGTGCGCAGCACCGACTCGTTGAGGCTCAGCTGGCGGTTGAGCTCGGACACCGTCGCCGGCTCGGCCTTGAGGTCGACGACGACGTAGATGCCCTCGGCGTGCTTGGCGATCTCGTAGGCCAACCGGCGCTTACCCCAGATGTCGACCTTCTCGACGGAACCGCCGTCCTTGCGGACGACGTTGAGAAACGTCTCCAGGGACGGAGCGACGGTGCGTTCGTCGAGCGTGGGGTCAAGAATGACCATGATTTCGTATGGACGCATGGAAACCTCACCACCTCCTCTGGTCTCGAGCGGCCACGGTCGATCCGTGGCAGGAGGGTCGCCTGCGTCGGCAACCGCATCAGGGTACCGGACCTGGGCGTCACGTGAAAATCGGTCACTGCCGACGCTGGGAGTATTCCTTGGCTCTGGCCACAGTGGCCGCGTCGGCCTTCGCGAGCGCGCCGGTGTCGAACGGCGGCTGCGGGTCGTATTCGATGAGTAACTGGGCGGCCTGCGCGGCCTCCCGATCGACGAGCAGCTCGACGAGCCGCGAGGCCATGTCGATGCCGCTGGACACGCCCGCCGCCGTGATGATGCGCCCGGGCGGGTGTTCGACGACGCGGGTGCGTTGCAGCACTTCGTAAGGGCCCACGGCGTCGAGCGCGGTGAACCGCGGAAACAGTGGGATGGCGACCAGCGTCACGGTTGGCTGGCGACGGTCGCCGGGCGCCGCAGGCCGGGCGGACGCAGCCGGTCGGGCAACCAACCGGGCGGGGCATCGGAGGCACGGTCGAATACGCCGCCCCCCGGATCGTCCACGCGCCCGTCCCAGCGCACCAGGTCCTCCTCGGGCCGGTAGATCTGCCGCACTACCAACGCGCACAGCGCCGCGACCGCGATGTCGCGCAGTAGCACCGTCGTGGTGAAGAACTGCTCCGGCAGCCCGCGGTTGGGGTTGCCGTACAGGAAATACATGCGCGGCACCCAGACCAGCGCGTCAATCGTCATCCAGGCCAACAGGATTCGGCGATGCGGCAACGCCAGCACCGCCAGCGGCACCAGCCACAGCGAGAACTGGGGACTCCACACCTTGTTGGTCAACAGGAAGGCGGCGACCACCAAGAACACCACCTGCGCCACCCGGGGCCGGCGCGGGGCGGTGAGCGCGACGTAGGCGATCGCCGCGCAACAGAGAATGAACGCCACCGCGACAACCGCGTTCAGCACCGTCGGCGGCTCCCAGAAGCCAAGCCGCGGATCGAAACCGCGCCACCCGGTGAACGACTTCACCACGTTGTAGAGCGAGTCCATGTCGTCGCCGCGGCGGGTGTTGAGGCGGAAGAATTCGGACCAGCCGCGCGGGAAGAGCACCAGCACCGGAAGATTCACCAACAGCCAGGTCGCCGCGGCCGTCGCCGCGGTGCGCGCCACGGCGCGCAGGCGACCGGTCCGGACCCCCAGCACCAACATCGGGCCCAAAAACAGCAGCGGATACAGCTTGGCCGCGGCGCCCAATCCGATCAGCGCCCCGGCCAACACCGGCTTGCGTCGGGCCCACGCCAGCAGGCCGCCCATCGCGAAAGCCGTTGCCAGCGCATCGAAGTTGGTGAAGATCTGGAAGATCACCACCGGCGAGGCGGCCACCAGCGTCGCGTCCCAGATGCGGCGGCCCGACAGGCCCGCGGTCGCCCAGACCGTCGCCAGCCAGGCCAGCGCCAGCCCGAATGCCGCGACGTCGAAAAACATCACCACCTCGGCGACCACCGGCAGCGGGGCGACCTTGCTCAGCGCCGTGTACGTCTTTGCCACCGCCATCGAGGCGTACTGATACACACCGGTGAGCACCGGATACTCCATGTATCGCACCGCGGGCAGCCCGTCGTAGCGGGTCTGCGGGGCTCCCGTGGCGTCGGTCTCGATCCAACTCGACTTGTACGGAAACTTTCCCTGGCTCAACAATTCCGCGCCGTAGAGGGGCACCGTGTCGGAGTAACACAACTCGTAGTAGGCGCGCTGGTTTTCCCAATTGGCCACCCGCTGATCGCCGGGGCCGGTGCCGCTGCTCTGCAGGCAGGCCGCCTTGGTCGACCAGCCGAGCGCCAGGAACACCAGCGCGACCACGAACATGACCCGCACCGGCGTCATCACCCGGGCCCGGCCGATGAGCGCGTGCCGGCCCACCGGCCCCCCGGCGACATCCGTCAGCGCGGCACCCAAAGTGTCTGTGCGGCTCGGGCAATCGCGGTTGTCGGCGCTGCGCCGATCGAGCGCCAGGGGCCGCGGTGAGATCGGCGAGATGATGGCGCTCTGCTGCCCGGCGCCACTCACGGCGGAGGTGCGGGAGCTTGCGGGCCGCCCGGCGGCACACCTGGTGGCTGCGGCGCGCCCGGCTCGGTGCCGCCCGGTAGGCCGCCGCCCGGTTGCAGGCCGCCGGGCGCCGGCGGCGCATTGGTGACCGTGGTGGGCGGACCGACGGGAATGGTGATGCCCGGCGCCACCTCGATGGTGGGCTGGATCACGGTCACCGACGGGGCGGGCGGCGGCGGGGGGGCGGGCACGCCGGCGTAGCCGCCGATCTCGCTGGGCTTGGGGAAGCTCTCGTTGGAGGTGCCCTTCAGCGCGCCGTCCATGGTCGACTTCCAGATGTCCGATGGCAGCCCGGACCCGTAAACCTCGGCGCCCGAGGCGGTTACCAACGGCTTGTTGTCTTGCGCGGTGCCCACCCACACGGCCGTCGACAGCGACGGCGTGTATCCGACCATCCAGGCGTCCTTGTTGGCCTTGGTGTCACCCAACTGCGCGGTGCCGGTCTTGGCCGCCGAGGGGCGGCCACCCGCCAGGTTGTGGCCCCGGGAGTAGCCGGCGATCGGCTGCATCGCGGCGCTGACGTTATCGGCCACACCCTTGTCGAGGCGCTGCTCGCCGTTGTTGTCTTTATCGCCCGCATCGAAGAGCACCTGGCCTTCGGCGTTGACGACCCGCTGCACCAGGTGCGGCCGGTGGTACACGCCGGACGCGGCCAGCGTGGCGTACGCCGAGGCCATGTCGACCGGCCGGGTTTGGTACTGGCCCAGCACAATCCCGTTGTTGGGCGGCCCGCCCTTGCCGTCCTCCGACAGCGTGTGCGCGACGCCGGGGAAGCTGGTCGCGACGCCGGCCTGGTGCGCGGCGTCCGCCACGGCCTGCGGCCCGCCCTTCAGCTTGAGCATCAGCCGGTAGTAGGCGGTGTTGAGCGACAGCTTGAGCGCCTCGGCGATGTTGCAGGTCCCGCAGCTCTCGCCGTCGACGTTGGTGATCTTGATGCCGTCGACGGTGAGCGGGGAACTGTCCACCTGGTAGCCCAGGCCGATGCCCTGCTGCAGCGCCGCGACAAGAGCGAACACCTTGAACGACGACCCGGTCTGCAGGCCGGCCTGGGCGAAGTCGAAACCGTTGGCGTCGGCGCCGCCGTAGTAGGCGCGGATGGCGCCGGTGTGCGGGTCGATCGACACCACGGCGGAGCGCATGTCGGGGTCCTGCCCGTCGAGGTATTTCGACACCGCCTTCTCGGCGGCCCGCTGGGCCTTCGGGTCGATCGTCGTGGTGACCTGCAGTCCCTGGGTGTTCAGCGTCTGCTCGTCGATGTTGAACAGGTCCATGAGCTCTTTGGTCACCTGGCGCTCGATCAATCCGTCGGGGCCGGTCGTCTGGTTCTGGGCGCGGGCCTGATCGGGCGGCACGGTCACCGGAAACACCTGTGCGGCACGGTCGCTCGGTGACAGCGCCTTGGTTTCGACCATGCCGTCGAGCACCCAGTTCCACCGCTCCGCGGCGCCCTTGGGATCGACGGCCGGGTCCAGGGTGGACGGGCGCCGGATCAGCGCCGCCAACAGCGCGCCCTCCGACACCGTCAGTTGCTCGACCGGCTTGTCGAAATACGCCTTGGCGGCGGCCGAGATCCCGTAGGCGCCCCGGCCGAAGTAGATGATGTTCAGATAGGCCTGCAGGACATCGTCTTTGGACCACTCCCCCGACATCTTGGTGGCGATGACCAATTCCTTGGCTTTGCGCATCAGACCGCTGAACCCGTGTTGCGCCGAACCGACGAGCGCGTTCTTCACGTACTGCTGGGTGATCGTCGACCCGCCCTGCAGGTCGCCGCCGCCGAAGAGGTTGTTGTTCACCGCGCGGGCGAAGCCGCTGAACGAGAAGCCCGGGTTGGAATAGAAATTGCGGTCTTCCGCGGCGATCACCGCCTGGCGCACGTGCACCGGCACCTGGTTGATGTTGACGTCGACCCGATTACCTTCGGGCGGAACGATTTTGGCGATCTCCGAACCGTCGCCGGCCAGGATCGTCGACACCTGGTTGGTGCGGATGTTGCCCGGTTTGGGGACGTCGACGATGAAGTACGCCATGGCGAACGTGACGATCGGCAACAGCACCAGCGCCGCCGCGGTGAGGTACGCGGCGCGACGCACCCACAGCCAGTTGATCTGCTGGGTCCAGCTCCAGTCGGCCCCCGGCCGGGGTCCTCGGTCGCCCGGTCCGCCTGGCCCGCGCGGCGGCGGCGGGGGCGGGGGACCGTCGGGTGGCCGGCGGCCGTGCATCGGCCCGTCGCCGCGCGAGGACGCTGAAGTCGCCGGCCCCGCGCGGCCCGCGCGGTCCGCGCGTGCCTCCAGGGCCGCTTTGACCTCGTCGAGCGCGTCCCGTTGCGGGGGCGCGTCCAATGCGGCCTTGACCTCGTCAATGGGATCGGGCCGCCGCGGCGCGCGGTCGTCGACGACAGGCGGCAGGATCGTCGTCATCCGGTCGTCGGGGGGAACGGGACGACGGTGGCCGGGGCCTCCCGGCGCGTCGCGGCCGCCCGGGCGGGCGGGGTCGTCCGGCCGGTCGGCGCTGCTGTGCTTGCCCACGCGCTCAGTCGCTGATTCGTTGAGGTCGGCGGGCGACTGGTCGTGGCGCCCTTCGTTACTCAATGGCCGTGCGGGCGCCGTCCCGCGTCGTCGTACGCCTGCCCCGCGGCGGCGGCGCCGTGCGCACCGCACCCATCACGTACGACTTCACGAGGTGGTTCCAGCTGCAGGTCCGGCACACCTCCACCACGTGGACGGAGAATTCCTCGAAGCGGGTCGCCAGCAGCACCAGCTCTTCGGCGGTGCGCGCCGAGCCCGACACCGCGCCCAGACGGTCGCCGAACACCCACGACACCAGGGTCAGCTGCTCCTTGCGGCAGATCGGGCACATCACCTGGCTCTGTTTGCCATGAAACTTCGCGGCGCGCAGCAGATACGGGTTGGCGTCGCACACCTCGGACACCCCGGTGCGGCCCGAGTACACCTCGGAAAGCAGGGAGCGCCGCCGGAGCGCGTAGTCCACCACTTGTCGCTGCAGTCGCACGCTGACCAGAGTACGTGGCTGTCGGCATCCACGACACGCAACCGAGGCCGTTGCGGGCGCGCCCCGCGGCGATCACCCGTCAACCGCCGCGCCCGAGAGCGCGCCCGCCCCTACGATCATCGGCGTGGCGAAATTCCTCGGGACACCGCACCGGATCGGGGGCCGCGTCGGGGCGACGACAACGACCCGCGCCAAGGACAGCGACCGCCAAAACACCTGCGGGATTCTCGACGGCGCGCTCAGCGATGGTGAGCTCTCCGAGCAAGAACACCGGGAACGCGTCAGCGCCGCCACCAACGCGGTCACCCTCGGCGATCTGCAGGCGTTGGTGGACGACCTGCAGACTGAACTCGCGCCGCTGCCGACGACCGCCCGGGCGGCGAGGCTGCCGAAGTTGGGCGGGTGGCGCGGCAGGGTCGCCGCTTTGCTCGTGGCGGTGCTCCTGGGCGTCGGTATCGGCTGGGGGCTCTACGGCAACACCCGCTCGCCGCTGGATTTCACCACCGACCCCGGAGCCAAGCCCGACGGCGTCGCCCCGGTGGTGCTGACCCCACCGACCCAACTGCATTCGCTCGGCGGGCTCAGCGGGCTGATGGAGCAGACCCGCAAAAGGTTCGGCGACACCGTCGGATTCCGGTTGGTGATCTACCCGGCCTATGCCGTGCTCGACCGGCCCGACTCGTCCGACGACCGCCGCGTGCTGGCCTACACCTACCGCGGCGGCTGGGACGACCCGACGAGTTCGGCCAAGAGCTCCGCCGACGGCGCCGCCGCGGTCGACCTCGGCAAATTCGACATCGCGACCGCCGTCGGCATCATGCGCGGCGCCCCCGAGACCCTGCATATGAAGCCGTCCGAGGTCAAAGGCATGTACCTGGTGATCGATCCCGCGACCGATCCCACCGCCCCGGGGGCGCTGTCGCTGTCGGTGTATGTGTCGAGCGACTACGGTGGCGGCTACATCCTCTTCGCCGGCGACGGCACCATCAAGCGGATCAATCTGCCGTAGCGCCTGGTTGGGCACCCGTTTTCACAGGCAGCGGCGGTGACGAACAGCGCACCAACGCCGGGTAGTGTTGTGACGAATATATCGAAACGATACGATGACGCGAGACGTCGAACCGCTAATCTGCAAATCCGCAGCCGTGGCCAGCCAGTTCAAGGGGGTGTATCGATTGCTGGAGCTCGCCATCCTGGGCCTCCTGATCGAATCGCCCATGCACGGCTACGAACTGCGCAAACGGTTGACCGGCCTGCTGGGTGCGTTCCGGGCGTTTTCGTACGGGTCGCTGTACCCGGCCCTGCGCCGGATGCAGGCCGAAGGGTTGCTCGCCGAAAACGCCGCGCCGGCGGGCACCCCCGTGCGGCGGGCCCGGCGGGTTTACCAACTGACCGACGCCGGCCGCCGGCGCTTCGGTGAGCTGGTCGCCGACACCGGCCCGCACAACTACACCGACGACGGGTTCGGCGTCCACCTGGCGTTCTTCAACCGCACGCCGGCCGAGGCGCGGATGCGCATCCTGGAAGGCCGCCGCCGTCAGGTCGAGGAGCGCCGCGAAGGCCTTCGCGAGGCGGTGACGCGGGCCAGCAGCTCGTTCGACCGTTACACCCGCCAACTGCATCAGCTCGGGCTCGAGTCCAGCGAGCGCGAGGTCAAGTGGCTCAACGAGCTCATCGCCGCGGAGCGCGCGATGCCCGGCCTCACCGAGCAGACCTAAATCCCCTGCACGAATCCGAACAGCCGACAAAGTTATGGAGTTAGGAGAACGCCCTATGAGTGAGCAGCAGCCGCCGCAGGCGGAAGCGGCGCAGTCCGAGGTACGAGTCGCGATTGTCGGCGTCGGTAACTGCGCGTCCTCCTTGGTTCAGGGCGTTCAGTATTACTACGACGCCGACGAGAACAGCACGGTGCCCGGCCTGATGCACGTGAAGTTCGGCCAGTACCACGTTCGCGACGTGAAGTTCGTGGCCGCGTTCGACGTGGACGCCAAGAAGGTCGGGTTCGACCTGTCGGAGGCGATCTTCGCGTCGGAGAACAACACCATCAAGATCGCCGACGTGCCGCCCACCAACGTGACCGTGCAGCGCGGCCCGACGCTCGACGGCATCGGCAAGTACTATGCCGACACCATCGAGGTGTCCGACGCCGAGCCGGTCGACGTGGTGAAAGTCCTCCGGGAGAACAACGTCGACGTGCTGGTGTCCTACCTGCCGGTGGGCTCGGAGGAGGCCGACAAGTTCTACGCCCAGTGCGCGATCGACGCGGGCGTGGCGTTCGTCAACGCGCTGCCGGTGTTCATCGCCTCGGACCCGGTGTGGGCCAAGAAGTTCGCCGACGCGGGCGTGCCGATCGTCGGCGACGACATCAAGAGCCAGGTCGGCGCCACCATCACCCACCGCGTGATGGCGAAGCTCTTCGAGGACCGCGGCGTGCAGCTCGACCGCACCATGCAGCTCAACGTCGGCGGCAACATGGACTTCCTCAACATGCTCGAGCGGGAGCGGCTGGAGTCGAAGAAGATCTCCAAGACCCAGGCCGTCACCTCCAACCTGCAGCGCGAGTTCAAGACCAAAGACGTCCACATCGGCCCGTCCGACCACGTCGGCTGGCTCGACGACCGCAAGTGGGCCTACGTCCGGCTGGAGGGCCGCGCCTTCGGTGACGTGCCGCTGAACCTGGAGTACAAGCTCGAGGTGTGGGACTCGCCGAACTCCGCCGGCGTCATCATCGACGCGGTGCGCGCCGCGAAGATCGCCAAGGACCGCGGCATCGGCGGACCGGTCGTCCCCGCGTCGGCCTACCTGATGAAGAGCCCGCCGAAGCAGCTGCCCGACGACGTCGCGCGCACCCAGCTCGAAGAGTTCATCATCTCGGGCTAACCGTTCTCGGCCCGCGGAAGCCAACTCATCGACAGAACGCTGTGCAGGTGCTTAGCATAGCTAGCTGATGAGAGTTCAGCCCGCCGCGTTCCTCCGCACGACCCTGCCCCTCGACTTGTCGCAGCTGGCAGAACTCGACGGCGGGCGCTATCACTCGATCTGGCTGCCGGATCACATGGTCAGCTTCTGGCCGGACTCGATCTGGACTCCCGAGTTCACCGACCTCGCCACCGCATCCCCGTCGCCGCATCGCCACCTCGACGGGCTGGCGGTCGCCGCGGCCGCGGCCGTCCTCACCGAGCGGGTGCCGCTCGTCAGCGCCGTCGTCGACACCGTGCGGCGGCATCCCTGCATGCTCGCGCAGACCGCGCTGACCATCGGCCACCTGGCCAAGGGGCGGTTCATCCTCGGCCTGGGCAGCGGCGAAAGCGAGAACACCCTGCCCTACGGGTTCGACTTCGCCCGGCCGGTCAGCCGATTCGAGGAAGCCCTGGCGGTGATCCGGCTGCTCTGGGAAAGCGACGGACCCGTCGACTTCGAGGGGCGGTTCTACACGCTGCACCACGCCCGCCTGGACACCGAGCCGTACGCGGGAACCCCGCCGCGAATCTGGATCGGCGCCAGCGGCCCGCGGATGCTCGACGTCGCCGGCCGCCACGCCGACGGGTGGTGGCCCGCCGGGGCCTGGTCCCCGGAGCACTACGCCGAGATGCTGTCCGCCGTAAGGGCTTCGGCCGAGCGCGCCGCCCGGGATCCGCTGGCGATCACACCGTGTTTCATCCAGGTGTGCCTGCTCGGCAAGGACGACGACGCCCTGGCCGAGGTCCTGCAGGCGCCGCTGGTCAAGGCGTTTTTGCTGCAGGTGTCGGCGGAGACGTTGCGCGGCTTGGGTTTTGAGCATCCCATGGGCGACGGGTGGCGCGGGTTCCAGGACATCGACCCCGCGGTGCTCACCCGCGAACGCATCATCGCGTTCCTGGACGACGTGCGCCCCGACATGCTGCTGGCCGTCGTGCCGCACGGGACCCCGACAGAGGTCGCCAAGATCATCAAGACCTATGTCGACGCGGGCTTGCGCGTGCCCAAGATCCTCGATTACGGCGCGATGGCGGGACTGGACTACGCCGCCGCGTCGGCGACGAATGTGCGTGCGGCCGAAGACGAATTGCTGCGGCTCTGCGGGGAGCCGGCGTGAGCGCACAGCTGGACGCGGCCGAGTTGCTGCGCGCCGCCGAGACCGAGACCGGGCTGCGCGACTACGGCGATCCCACCTTTCCGCAGCGGTTCGCCGTCGCCGTCGAGCACCTCAACGGCCTGGGCATGGACAGCGACGGCAACGAGCAGGCCGCGCGGGTGTGCCGGTGGCTTTTGACCTCGCGCCTGGAGTTCATCGAGGACCGCAGCCGGTATCCGATCGGCGACGAAGTCGTCGACGCGCCGATGTTCGTCACCGGCGAACCCCGTTCGGGCACAACGCTCATGCACGCGCTGATGTCGGTGGATCCGCACGCGCGGGCGCTGCGCTTCTGGGAGGTGATGTATCCCTCGCCGCCGCCGGGCCTCGCCACGCCCGACGACGACCGGCGTGAGCGGGCCGACGCGGACTGGCGCGAGATCAACGCCAAGATGCCCAAGTGGCTGCACAGCCACCCCTACAACGACATGCTCGGCGAGGGGCTGCCCGAGGACGAACGCACCTGGGCGTTCGACTTCCGGGTCATGACGCCGACGGCCTGGTGGCGGGTGCCGATGCAGTCGCTGGTCGGCGGCCTGGCGACCGACGCGGCCGCGCAATACCGGCTGCACAAGGCCATGCTGCAGCAGTTGCAGTACAACCGGCCGCGAAAGTACTGGGCGCTGAAGGGGTTTCACGGCTTCCGGCTCAAGGAGATGTTCGACGCCTACCCCGACGCCTCGCTGGTCTGGCTGCACCGCGACCCGGTGCAGGTCGCCGCGTCGCGCACCATGATGATGGCCGACATCGCCGAAGGCATGGTCGGTCCCGTCGACCTCCACGCCTTGGCGAAGATGCATTTGGAGCTCACGCGTGCCGGCGTCGCCAACACCATGAGCAATCCCCTGGTCGACGACCCACGCATCCTGCACGTCCGCTACACCGACTTCATCGCCGACCAGGTGGCGACGGTGCGGCGCTACTACACGTTCGCCGGCCGCTCGGTCACGCCGGAGGCCGAGTCGGCCATGCGCGCCTACCTCGCCGACAACCGCGGCGACCGCTACGGCAAGTTCCACTATTCCACCCAACTGCTGATCGACATCGGCGAAGACCTCGACGCCCTGCACGCCGAATTCCGGCCGTTCCGTGAGCGATTCGATGTCCCGATCGAAAATCGGGGCTGACGTGGCTCACAACCGGTTGTCGGTGCACAACGTCACCTTCTACGGCGACTCGCCGGCCGCGCTGCGGGAACACTGGGCGGCGCTCGGCGTATCGCGGCTGAGCATCCTGGACAGTCAGCTCCTCGACCCCGAGTTCCCGACGTTCTTGGGGCGCAGCGGCTACACCGTAGAAGCGGTCTACCACCTGTTCGCCGACGGCCGGTTGTCCACCGACCCCCGCGCCGCGCGCGACGCGCTGTGCCGCGTGATCGACGGCGCGGCCGGCGTAGGCGCGCGCACCGTCTACCTGCTCACCGGCGGCCGCGGCGACATGAGCTGGGAGAGCGCCGCCGACCGATTCCGCGCCATGGTCACCCCCTGCGTGGAGCGGGCCCGGCAGACGGGGGTGGCGCTGGCGGTCGAGAACGCGTCCAGCCTCTACGCCGACATGCACCTCGCCCACACGCTGCGCGACACCGTAACCCTGGCCGAGATGTGCGGGCTGGACGTCTGCATCGACGTGTTCCACTGCTGGGCCGAAGGCGATTTCGAGTCGATGGTGCAACGCGCCCTGCCCCGCACCGCGCTCATCCAGTTGAGCGACTACGTCCTCGGCGACCGGGCCCTGCCGGGCCGCGCGGTGCCCGGCGACGGCGTCATCCCGGTCGAGGCGTTCGTCACGCAGGCCCTCGCCGGCGGCTACGCGCACGGCTTCGACCTCGAACTCATCGGTCCCCGGATCGACGCCGAGGGCCGCCTGCAATCCGCCCGGCGCGCGTGTGACGCCGTCGGGGCAATGCTGACCAGACTGGGCGTATGACAATGGCTTTCGGCGACGGCACCGACGACGCGGGCCTGCAATCGGCGTGGAACGAATTTTGCGAGCAGCTGCGGCGAGCCGGCGAACAGGTCTTCAAGGAGGCCAACGCCGCATCGGGCGTGCAGCGCGCCGACGCTTTCCGCTTCCTCACCCAAAACCTCGGCCAGGCCTTCGATTTGGCGCTGGAGACCCGCGCCACCCGCTACCCGGCACTGCACACCTTCTGCGGGCCCACCCGCAAGCTCGGTGGAGACTGCGCCGACTTCACCTACCAGCAGGCGTGGATCGACGGGCAGTCGACCTACCGGCTGACCGGCAACCGCGGCAGCGCCCGATTCTTCAACGTCACCGTCCAGGGCGCCCGCGTCCCCGGCCCCGGTGTGCTGCACGAGCCGTTCGGTGACACACCGCAGGCCAACCTGCTCGGACACCAACTCGTCGACGACGACGACGGGACGTTCGAAATCTACATCGGCGGCCCCGAACGCGGCCCCAACTGGCTGCCCACCACCGCCGAGTCACGCAAGTTGTTCATCCGCCAGGGGTTTGACCGGTGGGACGAAGTGCCCGCGCAAATGCGGATCGAGCGAACCGACATGGCCTCCCCCAAGCCTCTTCCCACCCCTGCCGCCATGGTCGAGGCGATGGGCTGGGCCGGCGACTTCGTCACCGGTCTGATGTCGGACTGGCCCGAGTTCCCGTTCACCTACGGGGGCGTCGACGCCGACCACCCGAACACCTTCCCGAGCGCCGCCGCGACCGACGCCGACGGCAAGCGCGGCCGCGCCGCGGCCAACATGTACTGGGAACTGCGGCCCGACGAGGCGTTGATCGTGGAGTTCGACGCCCACGACGGGCTGTGGATGTTCACCAACATGGGCATCTTCTTCAACAGCATGGACTACCTGTACCGCCCGGTGAGCTACACGCCGAGCCGCACCAAGACCGACCGCGACGGGCGGGTGCGGCTCGTCATGGCGCACCGTGATCCGAACGTGCACAACTGGCTCGACACCCAGGGCTTCACCCGCGGGAACCTGACCTACCGGCACATGCTCGAAGGCGAGCCCGCCGTCCTGAACACGAGAGTCGTCAAGCATGACGACCTGCCCGGGGTACTGCCCCCCGACACCGCCACGGTCAGCCCCGAAGAGCGCACCGCCGCGATGTGGGAGCGGTTCCAGTGCATTCGGCGTCGCTACGTCTTGTAGGGGTGTTCTAGTGTCGAAGATCGTGACCGAGATATCTGAGGACGGCCTGACCGAACTATCGGAATTCGCGCTGTTATCCGAGAACGCCGAGCAGGCCGGCGTCGCGGGACCCCTGCCGGACGTCGAGCGGGTGGACCGGGGCGCCGGGGAGGCCGCGATCAGCGCCCTGCGCTGGGGCCGCACCGCCCCGCGGATCGTGTTCTTCCACGGCGGCGGCCAGAACGCCCATACCTGGGACACCGTCCTCGTGGGCCTCGGTCAGCCCGCGCTGGCCGTAGACCTGCCCGGCCACGGACATTCTGGCTGGCGCGAAGACGGTGACTACTCGCCCCACCACAACGCCGACGCGCTGGCGCCCGCACTGCGCGACCTGGCGCCCGACGCCGACCTCGTCGTGGGCATGTCCCTGGGCGGGTTGACCGCCATCCGGCTGGCCGCCGTGGCCCCAGAGCTGGTGCGCGAACTCGTCCTCATCGACGTCACCCCCTCGGCGCTGCAACGGCATTCCGAGCTGACCAAGGACCAGCAGGGCACCGTGGCGCTGATGCACGGCGAGCGGGAGTTCCCCAGCTTCCAGGCCATGGTGGACCTCACCATCGCCGCCGCGCCCCACCGCGAGCCGAAGGCACTGCGCCGCGGGGTCTTTCACAATTCCCGCCGGCTGGACAACGGCAACTGGACATGGCGCTACGACGCCATCCGCAAATTCCCGGACTTCGCCGGACTGTGGGACGACGTGGACAGGCTGACCGCGCCCATCACACTCATCCGCGGTGGCTCGTCGGGCTTCGTCACCGACGAGGACGCCGACGAACTCGCCCGGCGCGCAAGCGATTTCCGCGCCGCGCACGTCGTCGAGAACTCGGGGCATTCCGTGCAGAGCGACCAGCCCCTCGCGCTGATCGACCTGCTGCGCGGGGTACTCGACGCGCGCTGAGCACCATGACCGCTGCCGATCGCCGCGCCAGGCCCGCCGGACGCCCGCGCGACACCTCGATCGACGAGCGGGTGCTGTCGGTGACCCGCGAGCTGCTGGCCGAGTCCGGCTGGGACGAGCTGAGCATGCGGCTCGTCGCCGCGCGGGCGGGGGTCGGCCGCTCCAGCCTGAACCGGCGCTGGTCGTCGAAGGCGGAGCTGGTACTCGCTGCGATCCTCGGCGAAACCCCGGACCTGGCACCGTTTTTCGGCACCGACTTGGCGGGCTGGATCGAATGGGTGGTGCGGGGCAGCCACGAACTGTTCAGCAGGCCCGACGTGCGGGCCGCGGTACCGGGGTTGCTGCTGGCCCTGCGTGAAAACGACAACCTCCGCAGGGATTTGTGGGCGAGGTTCAGCGGGCCGGCGGTACGGCTTTTCGCCGAGGACGTGCACGCGACGACGGCCGCCCAGCGACGGCGTGCCGACGCCGACGCCCGGGCGACCCTGGCGATGGCGGCGGGTGCCGCGTTGTTCGTCACGACCGTCGCCGTCGAGGACCACTCCGAGAAGCTACAGAGCCGGATCGCTCAATTGTTGACCGCCGCCATCGCCGCGTCCCACCCGCAGTGACTCGGCGATCGCGGCTTTCGGGCACCGCCAGGTCATTCCGAGATCGCGCAACGTGTTGCTGTCGTCGGTCGGTGTGGCGGCGGTGAGCAGCATGGCCGCCTCGTAACTGAGCCCATCGCCGAGCGGAACGTAGCGGCCGGCAACATCGGCGAGACGGCCCATGGCGCGCAACGCTTTCGGCGACAGCGGGACGCGCCGTATCCGCCGCCCCAAGCCGTCCTCGAGCGCGTCGATCATCTCGTCAAAGGTCAGCAACACCCCGCCGCACACGTAGCGGCGCGGGCCGCGACCGGCCACCATGATGCGCGCGTGCACCTCGGCCACGTCGCGCACGTCGACCATCTGCATGCCGCCGCGCACGCTGGGAGCCGCCGCCCACCGGACGATCGGCGCCCACCCCCGCTCGGTGACGCCCGCCGCGGTGCCGAACGCCGGCCCCACGACGCTGGACGGATACGTCACCACGACGGGCGCACCGTCCGCCTGCAGCCGGCGGGCGACGCGATCCGCGTAGCCCTTGGTCTTCGCGTACGCGCTGCGCCCGGACGCCGTCGGGGAGTCGGGTGAAATGATCCCGTTCGGCGGCGGGAACAGCGCGCTGTAGCTGCTGACCAAGACGATCGGGTCGAGCCGGGAGGCGGCCGCGCAGGCCAGAATCGCCTCCGTCGCATAGGCATTGACGTCCCACATGGCCTGCGCCCGGCGCTCATCGGTGCCGACGATGCCGGCCGCGTGCACGACGGCGTCGGCGCCGTCGAGGAGCGCCTCGATGGTCGGGGCGGCGCGTACGTCGCCGACGAGCACCGTCGCGGGCCCGAGCGCCTTTAGCCGCTCGATCACGGAGCCGGGATCGTCCGGGGCCACCAGCAGCCGCACCCGATGACCCGCGCCCAGCAACGCCCGCACCGTATGCGCGCCCAGGTAGCCCGTTCCACCCGTCACCGCGATCTGCACTGGCCCGCCTCCTTTGGTGCTATATTTCGATGCCAATGGTATCGAAACAGGCTTTCACGCCGGCGCGGCTGGGTCCACTGACGCTGAAGAACCGCTTCGTCAAGGCGGCGACCTTCGAGGGCGTGATGCCCCGCGGGCAGGTCACCGATGCCCTCGTCGACTTCCACACCGAGGTCGCGCGGGGCGGGGCGGCCATGACCACGGTCGCCTACTGCGCCATCTCCCCCGGCGGCCGCGTGCACCGCGACACCATCGTGCTGGACCGCGATCGCATCCCGCAGTTGCGCCGCCTGACCGACGCCGTCCACGCCGAGGGCGCCCTGGTCTGCGCGCAGATCGGGCACGCGGGCCTGGTCGCCAACACGCTGTCGACCAAGACGCCCACGCTGGCGCCGTCGACGCGGCTCAGCCCACCGGCCATGGGGCTGGTCCGCGGCGCCACCACCGACCAACTCGACGGGGTGGTCGACGCCTTCGGCGCCGCGGCCGCGAACGCAGTGGAGGCGGGCTTCGACGCGGTCGAAATCCACATGGGCCACGGCTACCTGCTCAGCTCGTTCTTCAGCCCGAACCTGAACAAGCGCACCGACCGCTACGGCGGCGACACCGCGCGCCGCGCCGAACTGGCCCGCCGCGTCGCCGAACGGGTGCGGCTTACCGTCGGTCAATCCGCCGCCGTCACAGCGAAGTTCAACATGGACGACGGCGTGCGCGGCGGCTTCTGGTTGACCGACAGCCTGCCCACCGCGCGCCTGCTCGAGTCCGACGGCCACCTCGACGGGCTGCAGCTCACCGGAGGCAGCTCGCTGCTCAACCCGATGTACTACTTCCGCGGCGACGTCCCCCTCGACGAATTCATCGCCTCCCAGCCCCGGCTGGTGGGCCTCGGTCTGCGTGTTCTCGGGCGGCGGATGTTCCGCGCCTATCCCTTCGAGGAGGCCTTCTTTTTGCCGCTTGCCCGCCAGTTCCGCGCGGCCCTGTCGCTGCCGCTGATGGTGCTCGGCGGGCTGAACCGCCTCGACACTGTCGAAACCGCGCTCGGCGAGGGTTTCGAGTTCGTCGCGATGGCCCGTGCGTTGCTGCGAGAACCCAACCTGGTCAACCGTTTTCAGGAAGGCGCCGCGACCGAGGGCCGGTGCATCCACTGCATGAAATGCATGCCGACCGTCTACACCGGGACGCAGTGCGTGGTGCGCACGCAGGTCGAGGCGGCACCGGCGGGCTGACGGGGCCTACGGTGGGCCTATGACTCACCCCATTCGGATCGGCGTCCAACTGCAGCCGCAGCACGCCCCGCAGTACAGCCAGATTCGCGACGCGGTTCGCCGCTGTGAGGACATCGGCGTCGACATCACCTTCAATTGGGATCACTTCTTCCCGCTCTACGGCGATCCCGACGGCGCGCATTTCGAATGCTGGACCATGCTCGGGGCCTGGGCCGAGCAGACGTCGCGCATCGAGATCGGCGCGCTGGTGACGTGCAACTCCTACCGCAACCCGGAGCTGCTCGCCGACATGGCCCGTACCGTCGACCACATCTCCGGCGGCCGGCTGGTGCTGGGCATCGGATCGGGCTGGAAGTACAAGGATTACGACGAGTACGGCTACGAATTCGGCACCGTCGGCAGCCGCCTCGACGACCTGGCGGCCGCGCTGCCGCGCATCAAGGCGCGGCTGGCCAAGCTCAACCCGGCGCCCACCCGCCAGATCCCCGTCCTGATCGGTGGCGGCGGCGAACGCAAGACCCTGCGGCTGGTCGCCGAGCACGCCGACATCTGGCACAGCTTCACCTCCGCCGACGAGTTCCCTGCGAAGTCGGCCGTCCTGGACCGGCACTGCGCCGACGTCGGCCGCGACCGGGCCGGCATCGAATGCTCGGCGGCGGTCAAGAACGACGGTGCCCTGATCGCCAACGCCGAAACCCTCGTGAACCTCGGTGTCACGCTGTTGACCGTCGGTTGCGACGGTCCGGACTACGACCTGAGCGACGCCGAGGCGCTGTGCAAGTGGCGCGATAGCGGCTGACCCCTCCGGCCCACCTTTCCGCGCGATTCCCCGCGATTCATGCGCCAAACACGGCAACGCGCGCGCCAACTCGTGAGAAACTCTCACCGCCGGATTTGCCCTACCGTTTGAAAGGCACTCAAGAAACGGATGCCGAAGAAATACGGGGTCAAAGAAAAAGACCAGGTTGTATCGCACATTCTCAACCTGGTGCTGACGGGGAAATTGCGCAGCGGTGACCGCGTGGACCGCAACGAGATCGCCGTTGGCCTCGGGGTTAGCCGCGTCCCGATCCAAGAGGCGCTCGTCCAACTCGAACACGACGGGATCGTGTCGACGCGCTACCACCGCGGCGCGTTTGTCGAACGATTCGACGAGGACACCGTCCTAGAACATCACGAGGTCGACGGCCTGCTCAACGGCATCGCCTCGGCGCGCGCGGCCAGCAATCCCACGCCGCGGATCCTGGGACAGCTCGACGCGCTCATGCGGTCGTTGCGCGCCGCGAAGGAGTCTCGCGCCTTTTCGGAAATAGCCGGCGACTATCGGCGCACGATCAACGACGAGTACGCGGGACCGCGGCTGCACGCCACGATTCGCGCTTCGCAAAACCTCATCCCCCGGGTGTTCTGGACGACCTACCAGGGCAGCCGCGAGGACATCCTGCCGTTCTACGAAGACGAAACCGCCGCGATCCACCGGCGCGACCCCGAGGCCGCGCGGGCCGCGTGCGTCGGCCGGTCCCACCTCATGGCCCAGACCATGCTGGCCGAACTGTTTCGGCGCCGAGTGTTCGCCGCGCCCGACGACATCGGCCAGGTCGTTTCGGGCCCGCTCCGGGTAGTCGCCGAAGCGGATGCGATCCGCGACGAGCCGTCGGTCGCCCTGTGAAGCGGCGCTGAACCGGCCGGGCCGCCGCTCGGTCGATACGGTGGCGGCGATGGGTTGGCATCTGGTCCGGCGCGCCCAGCGCCGCGGACGACTGCTCGGGCTGACCGCGGCCGTGCTCGTGGCGTGCGCCGCGGCGTCCGCGTCGCCGGCCGCGCCGGCGCGCGCCGACCGGAACCAATGCGCCCCAGCCGGATTGGACAGCGCCTACGCGCTGCCGAGCGGCCTGACCGCAGACAGCGGGGTTGGCCAGGACGACCGGCACACCACACCCACCGTCGAGCCGCTGAGCGCGATTGACCCCGGCGCCCTGGGGCTGGGGATGCCGGGCGTCTTGACCGTCGGCACCCTGTCCGACGCCCCACCCAACGTATGCATCAACCCCACCGGCAAGTTCAGCGGCTTCGACAACCAGTTGTTGCGCGCCATCGCCGACAAGCTGGGCCTGCAGGTCCGCTTCGTCGGCACCGACTTCTCCGGGCTGCTCGCCCAGGTGGCGTCGCGGCGCTTCGACGTCGGCTCGGCGTCGGTGAAGGCGACCGACGCGCGCCGGCACACGGTCGCGTTCACCAACGGCTATGACTTCGGCTACTACTCGCTCGTCGTGCCGCCGGGCTCGGCGATCCACAACTTTCGCGAGCTCGCCGCCGGCCAGCGCATCGGCGTGGTCCAGGGCACCGTGGAGGAGTCGTACGTCGTCGAGACCCTGCACCTGCAACCGGTCAAATATCCCGACTTCGCCACCGTGTACGCCAGCCTCAAAACCCGCCAGATCGACGCGTGGGTGGCCCCGGCGGGTCAGGCGGCCAACGCCATGCGACCGGGCGACCCGGCCGTGGTCGTCGCGAACACGTTCAGCGCGGGCGAATTCGTGGCCTTCGCCGTCGCGCAGGACAACCAGCCGCTGGTCGACGCCCTGAACGCCGGGCTGGACGCGGTCATCGCCGACGGCACGTGGGCGGCGCTGTACTCCCAGTGGGTGCCGCGGTCGCTGCCGCCGGGATGGAAGCCGGGGTCGCGGGCCGCGCCCGTTCCAACGCTGCCGGACTTCGCCAAGATCGCTGCGCGCCAACACCACAAGCCGGTCGGCCCCGCCGCGCCGAGATCGACGCTGGCGCAGTTGCGTGATTCCTTTTTCGACTGGGACATGTACCGCCAGGCCATCCCCACGCTGTTCACCACCGGGTTGCCCAACACGCTGATCCTGACCGGCAGCGCGGCCGTCATCGGCCTGGCGCTCGGCATGGTGCTGGCCATCGCGGGCATTTCGCGGTCGCGCTGGCTGCGCTGGCCGGCCCGGGTGTACACCGATGTCTTCCGCGGCCTGCCCGAGGTGGTGATCATCCTCATCATCGGGCTGGGCGTCGGCCCGTTGGTCGGCGGCCTGACCAACGGCAACCCCTACCCGCTGGGCATTGCGGCCCTGGGATTGATGGCCGCCGCCTACATCGGCGAAATTCTCCGCGCGGGAATCCAGAGCGTGGACAGCGGCCAGCTGGAAGCCTCCCGCGCCCTTGGGTTCAGCTATCCCGAAGCGATGCGTCTGGTGGTCGTGCCCCAGGGCGTTCGCCGGGTGTTGCCCGCGTTGGTGAATCAATTCATCGCGCTGTTGAAGGCCTCGGCGTTGGTGTACTTCCTGGGGCTGATCGCCCAGCAGCGCGAGCTGTTTCAGGTGGGCCGAGACCTCAACGCGCAGACCGGCAACCTGTCGCCGTTGGTGGCCGCCGGCGTCTTCTACTTGATGCTGACCGTCCCGTTGACGCATCTGGTGAACTACATCGACGCGCGGCTTCGCCGCGGCCGCGCGCCGGTTGAGCCCAAAGAGGATCTCGACGCGCTGGGCACGACGTTCGGCCAGGAGATGACGTGACCGCCGCCGTCCCCCAGCGTCCATCAGTATCCTTGCAAGCCAAGGCAATTCATCAAACCCTCGGCGGTACGGCGGTGCTCCGCGGCGTCGACCTGGAGGCCGCGGCCGGCAGCACAGTGGCCGTGGTCGGACCGTCCGGCTCTGGTAAGTCGACGCTGCTGCGCACCCTGAACCGACTGTACGAGCCCGACAGTGGCGACATCCTGCTGGACGGCCGGTCGGTATTGCGCGACGATCCCGACCAACTTCGCCAGCGCATCGGAATGGTGTTCCAGCAGTTCAACCTGTTCCCCCATCGCAGCGTGCTGGACAATGTCGCACTGGCACCGCGCAAGCTGCGTCGGCTGTCGGCGGACGCGGCCCGCGAGCTCGCGCTGACCCAGCTGGACCGAGTTGGTTTGAAACACAAGGCCGGTGCCCGTCCCGGCACGCTGTCCGGTGGCCAACAGCAGCGGGTAGCCATCGCCCGTGCCCTGGCGATGGCCCCGCAGGTGATGTTCTTCGACGAGGCGACCTCGGCGCTGGATCCCGAAATGGTCAAGGGCATCCTGCAATTGATCGCCGACCTCGGCGCGGACGGCATGACGATGATCGTCGTCACGCACGAGATGGGTTTTGCCCGCTCGGCCTCCGACACCGTCGTGTTCATGGACCACGGCAAGGTGGTGGAATCCGGGCCTCCCGAGCAGATATTCGAGGCCGCTCGGACCGAGCGGCTGCAGCGGTTTTTGTCCCAGGTGCTCTGAACGGTTCTTACTGCGTTCGATGGTGGCGACCCGCAGCGCCCGGCAACGCCGCGCTTGCGATCGCCACTTGGGTTCGATGGTGGCGACCCGCAGCGCCCGGCAACGCCGCGCTTGCGATCGCCACTTGCGTTCGATGGTGGCGACCCGCAGCGCCCGGCAACGCCGCGCTTGCGATCGCCACTTAGTTAGGGTAGCTCCCTTGTTACCTACCCATATCGGGTTAGACTGCCGACTTATGGCGGACAGCGAATCCACCGCGCCCGAGGTGGCCGAGCTTGCGGAAGGCCTGCACCGCGCGCTGTCCAAGCTGTTTTCGATTCTGCGCCGCGGCGACCCCAGTGGGGCGGTGGCCGGCGAGCTAACGCTGGCGCAGCTGTCGATCCTGGTCACCTTGCTCGATCAGGGTCCCATCCGGATGACCGATCTGGCCGCGCACGAACGGGTGCGGACCCCGACGACGACCGTAGCGATCCGCCGGCTGGAGAAGATCGGGCTGGTGAAGCGCTCGCGCGACCCGTCGGATCTGCGCGCGGTGCTGGTCGACATCACGCCGCGCGGACGGGCGGTTCACGCCGAGTCGCTGGCCAATCGGCACGCGGCCCTGGCCGCGATGCTCGGTCAGCTCCCCGCGTCCGACCTGGACACCCTGACGCAGGCGCTGGCGCCGCTGCAACGACTTGGCTGCGGCGAGTCGGGCCCCACGGGGGAGCCCGCGGCCCGGAAGCAGGCGTGAAAGCGCCTTAGCCACAAGCTATCTGCCGTTTTCCGTAGACTTCCGTAAGCTGTGGTCATGCCCACCGCACTGATCACCGGAGCGAGCGGCGGTATCGGTTCCGCGATCGCCGAAGCGCTCTCGGCAACGCATACCCTGCTGTTGGCGGGGCGGCCCTCGGATCGACTCGACGCCGTCGCCCAGCGGCTCGGCGCCACCACCTTTCCGCTGGAGCTGACCGATCCCGGTGAGATCGAGGCCAGCTGCGAAATCGTGGACGAACTCGACGTGCTGGTGCACAACGCGGGGGCGTTCTTCGCGGGCCATGTCGCCGAGTCCGACGTCGACGAGTGGCGGGCCACGTTCGCGGTGAATGTCTTTGGGGCTGTGGAGCTTACGTTGGCGCTGTTGCCGGCATTGCGGCAGGCCCGCGGCCAGGTGGTGTTCATCAACTCCGGTTCGGGGCGCAAGGTTTCACCGGGCATGGCGTCCTATTCCGCGAGCAAGTTCGCGGTGCGGGCCTTCGCGGACTCGCTGCGCGACGACGAGCCGAGCGTGCGCGTGACGACGATCTATCCCGGCCGGACCGACACCGCGATGCAACGCGAACTCGTCGCGTTCGAAGGCGGCCAGTACGACGCCGCGAACTTCCTGCGGCCGGAAACGGTCGCGGCCGCTGTCGCCTATGCGGTGGCCACGCCGCGCGACGGTCATGTGCACGAGGTGGTGCTTCGCCCCGGACGGCGATGACGCGCGCGTCCGCTAGACGACCAGGTTGACCAGCCGGCCGGGTACGACGATCACTTTGCGCGGGGTGGCGCCGGCCAGGAACGCCTGGACCTTTTCGTCACCCAGGGCCGCGGCTTTCAGCGCGTCGTCGTCGGTGTCGGCGGGCACCACCACTCGGCCCCGCACCTTGCCGTTCACCTGCACCGGATACTCCATTGAGTCTTCGACAAGGTGGGCCGGATCCGCCTGCGGGAAGGGCCCGTGCGCCAGCGGGGTGGCGTGGCCCAACCGCGACCACAGCTCTTCGGCCATATGCGGGGCCAGCGGCGCCAGCATGAGCACCAGCGGCTCGACCGCCGCGCGGGGCACCGCGTCGCGGTGCGCCTTGGTGAGGTGGTTGGTGTACTCGATCAGCTTGGCCGCCGCGGTGTTGTTGCGCAACGCCGCATAGTCGTCGGAGACTCCCGCAATGGTGCGGTGTAGCGCCCGCAGGGTCGCGGTGTCCAGCTGTTCCTGGCCGGTTTCATCGGGTACCCGGGTCGCGTCGGTCTGCTCGTCGATCACCAGCCGCCACACCCGCTGCAAAAACCGGTGCGCGCCAACGACGTCCTTGGTGGCCCAGGGCCGGGACGCTTCCAGCGGGCCCATCGACATCTCGTACACCCGCAGCGTGTCCGCGCCGTACTCGTCGCAGATTTCGTCGGGCGATATCGAATTCTTCAGGCTCTTACCGATTTTCCCGAACTCCTGGAAGACCTCGATCTCCCCGTCGGGCCCCGGGTAGTAGAAGCCGCCGTCGCGTTCGACTACCTGCTCGGCCGGCACGTAGGACCCGCGCGCATCGGTGTAGGCGAACGCCTGGATATAGCCCTGGTTGACCAGCCGCCGGAACGGCTCGCGCGAGCTGACGTGGCCCAGGTCGTAGAGCACCTTGTGCCAAAACCTCGCGTACAGCAGGTGCAGCACCGCGTGTTCGGCGCCGCCGACATACAGGTCGACCCCGCCCGGGTCCGCCGGGCCGTGCTCGTCCGGTCGCGGGCCCATCCAGTAGGCCTCGTTTTCCTTGGCGCAGAACCGCTCTCGGTTGTGTGGGTCGGTATAGCGCAGCTCGTACCAAGAGCTGCCGGCCCATTGCGGCATCACGTTGGTGTCGCGGGTGTAAGCCTTCAGGCCGTCGCCGAGATCCAGCTCCACGTGCACCCAGTCGGTGGCCTTGGCCAGCGGCGGCGATGGTTCGCTGCCCGCGTCGTCGGGGTCGAACGACACCGGCGCATAGTCCGGCACGTCGGGCAACTCGACGGGCAGCGCGGCCTCGTCAAGCGCGTGCGCGCGGCCGTCGCTGTCGTAGACGATCGGAAACGGCTCACCCCAGTACCGCTGTCGCGCGAAAAGCCAGTCGTGCAGCTTGAATTCGACGCGCACGCGCCCCCGGCCCTCGGCCTCCAGGCGGTCGGTGATCGCTTCCTTGGCCGCCGCCACGTCCAGGCCGTCGAGGTAGCCGGAGTTGACCAGCGCACCGTCGCCGGTGTGCGCGGCCTGCGAAAGGTCGCCACCGGCAATCACTTCCACGATCGGCAGCCCCAACGCGTGGGCGAAGTCCCAGTCGCGCTGGTCGTGGCCCGGGACCGCCATGATCGCGCCGGTGCCGTAGCCGGCCAGCACGTAGTCGGCGACGAAGATCGGCACCGGCTTGCCGTTGGCCGGGTTGGTGGCGTAGCTGCCCAGGAACACGCCCGTCTTCTCTTTGCTCTCCTGGCGTTCGAGGTCCGACTTCGCGCCGACGGCGCGGCGGTAGGCGGCGACGGCCTCGGCCGGGGCGGCGGAGCCGTACGTCCAACGGGCGTCCGTGCCGCCGGGCCAGGCGGCGGCGACCAGGCCGTCGACCAGGTCATGCTCGGGGGCCAGCACCAGATACGTGGCGCCGAACAAGGTGTCGGGCCGGGTGGTGAACACCTCGATGTCGACCGCTGCGCCGTCGCCCGCGGTCGCCGCAAACAGCGCCTGTGCGCCGGTCGAGCGACCAATCCAGTTGCGCTGCATGGTCTTTACCTGATCGGGCCAATCCAGGACCTCGAGGTCGTCCAGCAGCCGGTCGGCGTAGGCGGTGATGCGCATCATCCACTGCCGCAGCCGTTTCCGGAACACCGGGAAGTTTCCCCGGTCGCTGCGCCCGTCGGCGGTGACCTCCTCGTTGGCCAGCACGGTGCCCAGGCCCGGGCACCAATTCACCATGGAGTCGGCCCGGTAGACCAGTCGGTGGCCGTCGATCACGTCGGCCCGCTCCCCCGCCGCCAGCGTCGCCCAGTCCCGGCCGTCGCCGAGACGGCGCGCGCCGGAATCGAACTCGGCGATCAGTTCGGCGATCGGCCGCGCCTTGTTGACCGCGGGGTCGAACCAGGCGTTGTAGATCTGCAGGAAGATCCACTGCGTCCACTTGTAGAACTCGGCGTCGGTGGTCGAGAAGCTGCGCCGGCTGTCGTGGCCCAGGCCCAGCCGGCCCAGCTGGCGCCGGAAGTTGACGATGTTGGCCTCGGTCTTGACGCGCGGGTGCGTGCCGGTTTGCACGGCGTATTGTTCGGCGGGCAGACCGAAGGCATCGAAGCCCAACGCGTGCAGGACATTACGGCCCGTCATCCGGAAATAGCGGGCGTAGACGTCGGTGGCGATGTAACCGAGCGGGTGCCCGACGTGCAGTCCGTCGCCCGAAGGATAGGGGAACATGTCCTGCACGAACAATTTGTCGGCGGGCAACGGCTCGCCATCGGTCGGGGCCAGATCGCCGACCGGGTTGGCCACGTGGAACGTCCCGAGCCTCGCCCACTTCTCCTGCCACGCGCTTTCGATGCGGCCCGCCAGCGCCGCGGTGTAGCGGTGTGGCGGCGCATCGGGGTCGGGCTGGGCGGCGCCGGGGCCGCTCCCAGCCCCGGTGGTCGGGGGTCGGGTCACCCGAACAGGGTATAAGGGCCCGCTCCGTGCGCCCGTCGGCCACAGGTTGGTCTCGGTTCCGTTGCGCACCGATCAGGGCTTCATCCCAGCTCGGTTTCGGGGCCGCCCACGCGCCTGACCACTGGTTACAGTCAGCCTCTAAGACGGGCGCGCAGGCCCGTGGCAGTGGGAAGGATCGACGCAGATGATTCAGATCGCCCGTACGTTGCGGGTATTCGCAGGGGGTCTGGCCGCCGGCGCGATCGGTGTCACGGCGTTCGCGGGCGCCACCGCATCGGCCGATCCCGCGCCGCCCGCGCCGGCACCCGCCCCCGCCGTCCCGGCCACGGCGCCGCAGAACGTCGCCGCGGCCCCCGGGCAGCTCCCCACGAACAGGGTGCTGGCCACTCCCCCGACCGCCAACCCGTTTGTGGCGCCGAATCCAGCTGCAGTGGCGCCCGCCGCGCCCACCCCTGCGGCGCCCGCGCCCGCGCCCGCCGCCGTCGCGCCCGCCGCCGTCGCACCCGCCGTCTCTGGCACTGTGCGCGACTACCTGCAGTCCAAGGGCGTCAAGCTCGAGGCGCAGAAGCCGCAGGGATTCAAGGCGCTCGACATCACGCTGCCGGTGCCCCCGCGGTGGACCCAGGTGCCCGATCCCAACGTGCCCGACGCGTTCGCGGTGATCGCCGACCGGCGCGGAGCCTCCATCTACACGTCAAACGCGCAGGTGGTGGTGTACAAGCTGGTCGGTAACTTCGACCCGAAAGAGGCCATCACCCACGGCTTCGTCGACAGCCAGCAGTTGCCCGCCTGGCAGACCACTAACGCCACGATGGCCGACTTCGGCGGCTTTCCCTCCTCGGTCATCGAGGGCACCTACCGCGACGGCGACATGATGCTCAACACGTCGCACCGCCACGTCATCGCGACGTCCGGGCGCGACAAGTACCTGGTGACGCTGTCGGTGACCACCGATCGTTCGGTGGCGGTCTCGGATGCGCCGGCCACGGATGCGATCGTCAACGGCTTCCGGGTGACCGCCCCCGCGGCCGCGTCCCCCGCCCCGGCCCAGCTGGGACCCGGTGCGTCACCCGTGGGTCTCCCGGCACCGGCGGCCCCCGCTGCGCCCGTCGCCGTTCCCGCGCAGACGGCGCCGGTCGCCGTCCCCGCGCAGCCGGTGGCTCCCCTCGGCGTCCCCGCACAGACCGTCCCCGCCGCGCCCGTCGGGCTTCCCGCGCAGCCGGTCACGCCCAACCAGATGGCGCCGCGGCCCGTGCCCAACCTGTTGACGATGGTGCCCGGGCTGCCGCCGCTGCCGAACTTCGCCTTCCTGCAGGGGCGCTGACTCGGGGGCCGAGGACGGCCTCGTATTGTGAGGCCATGCTGATCGCGGGCGTGGTGTGCATGTGTGCGGCGGTCGCCTCCGCCGGGTTCGGGACGTGGTCGCTGTCCCAAGGCCAGGCCGTCGACTCCACTCAGCTGGCGCTGCGCGCCATGGCGCCGACCCAGCTGGCCGCCGCAGTGATGCTGGCCGCCGGCGGGGTGGTGGCCCTGGCCGCCTCCCCCGACACCGCTTTGGTCGTGCTGATCGTCTGCGTCGCCGGTGCCCTGGGGACGCTGGCCACGGGGTCCTGGCAAAGCGCCCGCTTCGCGATCCGGCAGGAAGCCGCGGCACCCGCATGCGCCGGAAGTTGCGCGGCCTGCACGCAGTCCTGCCACTAGTCCGGGTGCGCCGTCGCTATCGACTGTGAGCCCAGGGCTTTCGCGTGATACCCCGGGATCGGGGGAGCGGCCCTAGTTGCGGCTGATGTCGATGGGGTGGGTCGCGAGCAGCGAAAGCGGCAGCGGCTGCCGGCGCAGCACCTGCCCCCACAGATCGGACCTCGGTCCGGTCAGCACATCAGATGGCAACGCGGACAAGACAATCCAGTCGTCGCGCTCGATCTCGCCCTCGAGCTGGCCGATGGTCCAGCCGGAATATCCGGCGAAGATCCGCACCCCCTCGACCAGCGGGGCGATCAGGTCGGGCTCGGCGTCCAGGTCGACCATCACGATCCGGCCGTCCACGTGCCGCAGTCCAGGCACGCCTTGGGGATCGGCGCCGACCCGCAGCGCCGCAAGGCACAGGGCCGCGTCGCGCTTGACGGGTCCGCCGATGAACATGGTCTTGGGTTTGGCCGACACCTTGGCCCACTGCGGCAACACGTTGTACACCGCCGTTTCGCTGGACCGGTTGAGCACGACACCCAATGTGCCGCCGTCGTTGTGCTCCACGATGTAGATGACGCTGCGCCGGAAGGTCGGTTCGAGAAGATCAGTGTTGGCAAGCAGCAGCGTGCCGGCGCGCACCCGCTGTGCAGCGGGTGCGATGTAGTCCTCTGGATCTTCGGGTGGCGGCACCAAACCATCATCGCACCTTCGCCTCGTCAGCCGGGTCAATCGAGCGTGGGCGGCGAATATTTGTACTGTTGGTGCAGCGCGCCGACCCGCGGCGATCGTGCCCACCCCAATCGTGGAAGTCGGTCCTGTGATTCCAGCCCGGATGCAATCCCGCGCACCGGTCGAGTTGTGGCGGTCGGTGCGCGGCTTGCCGGATTTCTGGCAACTGCTGCAGGTGCGCATGGCGAGTCAATTCGGAGATGGCCTTTTCCAGGCGGGGCTGGCCGGCGCGCTGCTGTTCAACCCGGATCGCGCCGCGGATCCGATGGCCATCGCGCGGGCGTTTGCGGTGCTGTTCTTGCCGTACTCCCTGTTGGGACCGTTCGCCGGCGCGTTGATGGACCGCTGGGATCGGCGGCTGGTGCTCGTCGGCGCCAACGTCGGCCGCCTGATTTTCATCGCCGGTATCGGCACCATCCTGGCCGTCGGCGCCGGCGACATACCCCTGTTGATCGCCGCGCTGTTCGCGAACGGCCTGGCCCGGTTTGTCGGATCGGGCCTCTCGGCCGCACTGCCGCATGTGGTGCCGCGCGAGCAGGTCGTGACGATGAACTCGGTGGCCACCGCGTGCGGCGCCGCCGCGGCGTTCGTCGGCGCCAATTTCATGCTGGTGCCGCGCATCCTGGTCGGCGCCGGCGACGAGGGCGCCTCGGCGATCATCTTCCTGACCGCCATACCGGTGGCGCTCGCGCTGGTGCTGGCGCTGCGGTTTCGCCCCGGTGCGTTGGGGCCGGACGACACCAAGCGCGCCATCCACGGATCGGCCGTCTACGCGGTGATCACCGGCTGGCTGCACGGCGCGCGCACGGTAGCCCAGCGCCCGACGGTCGCCGCCACCTTGTCCGGGCTGGCCGCGCATCGGATG
This sequence comes from Mycobacterium sp. NGS57, assembly GCF_059812405.1. Taxonomy (NCBI): domain Bacteria; kingdom Bacillati; phylum Actinomycetota; class Actinomycetes; order Mycobacteriales; family Mycobacteriaceae; genus Mycobacterium; species Mycobacterium sp. NGS57. The sequence goes on from NZ_JCALCP010000007.1 coordinate 281,211, forward strand.
GTGGTCGGGATCAACTCGTTGGTGATGCTGGTCCTGGTGCACCACCTGCCCGAGTCCGGCGGGGGAGGGCTGGGAATCGCCTTGGTGTTCTTCGGCGTTTCGGGTCTCGGGGCTTTCCTGTCCAACGTGCTGACGCCGTCGGCGGTGCGCCGCTGGGGGCGCTACGCCACGGCAAACGGCGCGCTGCTGGTGGCCGCGATCGTCCAGGTTCCCGGGGCCGGGCTGCGGATTCCGGTGATGGTCGCGTGTGGCTTCCTGCTCGGGGTGGCCGGCCAGATGGTCAAGCTCTGCGCCGACTCGGCGATGCAGATGGATGTCGACGACGCGTTGCGCGGCCACGTGTTCGCGGTCCAGGACGCGCTGTTCTGGGTCGCGTTCATCGTCTCGATCACCGTGGCGGCGGCCCTGATTCCCGACGACGGGCGCGCGCCGGTGTTCGTGCTGTTCGGCTCGGTGCTGTACCTGATCGGGTTGGCGGTCCACGCGATTCTCGGCCGCCGCGGCCGGCCCGCGGGCAATCGCTAAGGTGCATATGTGATTTCCGCCGCCGCACCGATGGTGGCCGACCTGCGTGCCGAAAGCGACGACCTCGACGCGTTGGTGGCGCCGCTTGCGGCGGACCGCTGGGCGGTTCCGACTCCCGCGCCCGGCTGGACCATCGCCCACCAGATCGGGCACCTGCTGTGGACGGACCGGGTGGCTTTGACCGCGGTCACCGACGAGGCAGGGTTTGCCCAGGCGCTGCAGGCCGCCCAGGCCGATCCGACCGGATTCGTCGACGCGGGCGCCGAGGAGCTGGCGGCCGTGCCGCCGGCGGACCTGCTCGCCGATTGGCGCACCACCCGCACGCGGCTGCACGACGCCCTGCTGGCCGTGCCCGACGGACGCAAACTGCCGTGGTTCGGGCCGCCGATGAGCGCGGCGTCGATGGCGACGGCCCGGTTGATGGAGACGTGGGCGCACGGCCTCGACGTCGCCGACGCCCTCGGCGCCGAGCGGGTCGCCACCGCGCGGCTGCGATCGATCGCGCACATCGGTGTGCGCGCGCGCGACTACGCCTTTTTCGTCAATGATCTGACCCCGCCGGTCGAGCCGTTCCGTGTCGAGCTGCGCGGGCCCGAAGGCGACACCTGGTCGTGGGGGCCGACGGATGCCGCCCAGCGCGTTACCGGCTCCGCCGAGGACTTCTGCTTTTTGGTGACGCAGCGCCGCCCGCTGGGTGCGCTGGAGATTACCGCGCACGGGCCCGATGCCCAACGGTGGTTGGGGATCGCGCAGGCCTTCGCGGGGCCGCCCGGCCCCGGGCGATGAGCGCCTGCGGCGCGAAGAGAGCCGGGCCATCCAACCGAGCCCCGGGCGATGAGCGTCTGCGGCGCGAAGAGAGCCGGGCCATCCAACCGAGCCCCGGGCGATGAGCGCCTACCGGCCGGCCGTCGGGGCGTTGAGTTTCTGGAACCAGGCGAGGTGATAGTTCGCCGATACCGCATCCCCGGTCACGACGCCCTCCGTGGCGGCCAACAACAGGCAGTTGAGGAAGAGTAGCGGATCGATGTTCGGATATTGGATCAGCAGCTGATAGCGCGCGGTGTCGAGATGCACTCGCAGCAAGTCGATTTCCTCTTCGGCGACACCGGTCCCGGCGGCCGCGGCCCGGGCCAACGTGTGCACCATGCGGGGCAGCCCGTCCCGCCAATGCGTGGCCTGGCTCAACTGCCAGCCGGGGTCGTCGACCGCGGGTAGCTCACGGGGCTGCGCCGAGGCCGTCGTCTCGGCAAAGTCGTCCAGCCGGCCCATGGCATCCCCGGGAGCGTAGGTGACGGCGTGCGTGGTTTCGCCCAGCAGCGCGGAGACCTTGCCCTGACGTCGATCAGGTTCCAACAACCGCACGCCCTCCGGAACCGCGATTCCCGGTGGCACCCAACCGTGCGCGAAGTCGGTGACCAACAACGTCGTGCCGTCGGGGCGATCGCCGATTGCCCAATTCAGCCGCGGCTCTTGATGGACCACGAACGCAAGCAGCCGCCGCAGCCGCTCGGTATCGGATTCGGATGCGACCGGGGCCGCCGTCGCCGCCGGCGCCTCAGGCGCTGCGGGGGTGATCGGAGCCACCGGCGGCTGCGGTGGGACTGCGCCGTCGACAGCGGCTCGGTGCCGCCCCTCGGCAACCTCGGGCGCCTCCTCTTCGGCAGCTGACTCATCGGCCACCGGGGCGCTTTCCGGCGCTTCGTCGCCATGGTCTTCTTCGATGACTTCCGTCGGCTCGGGGATGACTTCCGTCGGCTCGGGGGCCGGTTCGGTGACGGAGGGGATGGCTTCGGTCTTCTCGAGTTCGGCCCAGGTCGGACTTCCGGTGTCGGCAGTGCCCTCGCCCGCGGCGGGCGCCTTGGCCTGGAACGCGTGCAGTTGGCGCATCGTCGACTCGACGCGGCGCACGGCGCGCGCGCGGGCCGCCTCGATGACCCTGGCTTCTTCCGCTTGCCGGACGGCGTCGGGCAATCCGGCCAGCCGAATGGTGCGGAGTTCGTCATTCGCGCTTCTGGTGATTCGCCGCAGACCGACCTTCAGATACTCTGCGAGCGTGGCGGTTTCGGGCCTGGTGTTGGTGGACAGCTCGACGGGCCACAGTCCGCCCGTCACCCACGGGGTGCAGTCGACAGAAGAGCTGAAGGCAGGGATGGTCAGTGATTCCCGGGCAGCTCTCCGGAGGCGCTGGCGCGCCGACATCCGACCGAAGATCGCCACTGGTCAAGCCTACCGGCATCCATCGGCACGTCCATTCACCAAGTGAATTGTGCAGCTGCGACGACGTGGGTAGCGTGAGGACATGGCTGATTCTGCGCTGCAGCAGCAACTCGACGAAGTGCGCACCCTGCTGGCGCGCGCGCGAGAGTTGTTCGGCCCCAACCCCATCGAACCGCCCACCGACATCGCTCCGGATCCCGATAGCGCCAAAACGTGGTTGCTGTAGGCCGTGCCTTCAGCGTGCCTTGCCACGGCGGCGCAGCTTGTGCGCCAGCAACTTTTCGATCGCGACATCCAGATCGCGCGGGCTCGGAACCTCGGCCGACGGGGTATGGCCGGCCGCGACGATCTCGTCGTGCACTTCCAATAGCGCTTTGAGGCAGGACACGTCCGCGGTCAACAGGATGCCCTGTGCCAGCGCCTCGGCGTCGGTCTCCATCGCCTCTTCGCTCAGCGCGACGCTGTGCATGTAACCGCCCCGGCAGGAGCGGACCAGGATGTGTCCGCTGGGGTGGACGGTGTCGAAGGCGGGATTGGCGTCGGTCATCGACCGCCGTCGACGATGCCACCGAAATCTCGCGCCGCGTCTTGCTCGTGCTGTTCCCACATCGCCGCCGAGACGGTCAGGTTTTCGGCCATCTCGGCGTGGTCGTCGGCCTGCTGCTCATAGCACTGGCGGCGCAACTCGAGCAGGTCGCGTCCGGCGTCGCGCAGTTCGCCGAACACCGGCCCCAGCGAGTCGAGGCTGTCCTGGATCGCCGCATGCGACGACGGCACGGTGCGCAGGTAGTCGGAGGTCTCCCGGTGATGCGCAGCGGCGTCACGCAAGTGCGCGGGCACCACACGGATCGGATCTGCCATCTGCGTTCTCCTCCTCATGCGCCGCCGGGGCTCCCGACGGGATCACTGTGGATTGTCAGGTGGTCGACGTGCCCGCCGGCCCGGTGGGTGTTGGTGTGTGCGGCTTAGCCGGTGGGGTCGCGGGCGCGGTCGCCGCCGGCGGATGCTCCCAGCCTAGGAAGCTCGGGCCGCTCACGGTGGCAATGCGTTGAATCTGGCCGTCGAGCAGCGCCTTTTCGTGGCCGAGGGCAAGCGCATGACGATCGGTGAAGATGCCGACGTCGCCGGGTACGGCTTGCGCCGGGTCGACGGGTTCGGTGACCGCGGTTCCCGGTGCGGGGACGGTGATTCCCTGCTGGTGGAACGCCTCTGCGATCGGCGCCCCGCCCACCGCGGCTTTGATCACCGCCGCCAGCTGCGGGCTGGCGGCCGTGACGGTGTCGCCGTCGGGCAGGGTCACCGTGGTCGGAACCGCCGGTGGCGCCTCGGGTTGATCGGCCGCGGCGTCCACGTCGCGTGCCTCGTCGTCGCCATCCCGCTCGTCCGGGGGTTCGTCGGGTTCGGGGTCGTGGGATCCGGGGAGGTCCTCCTCGACGAGGTCCCGCAGCGCCGGATCGGTTCGCCCGGCCCCGGCCAGGTCGGAAAGCGGCAGGCCGCCCGGTCCGCCCAGGCCCGGCAGCGATGCACCGCCAAAGCTGGGCAGGGACGGCATTGCCGGAGAAGCCGGAACGGCGGCGCCAGCGGTGGGGGCCGGGGCCGCGGCGCCCGTCGGCGCCGCCAGCCCGGGGTCCTCAGCGAACGTCGGGTCCAGCAGCGGGTCGTCGGCCTCGGGATCGTCCAACGGCTCTTGTGCCGCGTCGCCGACGGGTGCGGCGGCCGCGGGCGGGTGGTCGTCGGAGTCGGCTTTGGGGGCTTTGGAGGCCTCGTACAGCGACGTCCACGCGGCCATCAACGCCGATTTCGACGTGTCGTCCAGGCTCGCGTTCAACACGACCGCGCGGATGTCCTTGAGCTTGCCGATGAGGAACCGCTGGAAATCGCGCGCTCCGGCCGGGGTGTCGAGATCCGACCGCGTCAGGACCGCGGTTTCGATCTCGCGCTGCAGGTTGGTCAGCGCTCCTTGGCCCTCGACCGCCTTGAGGTGTGCGTTGAGGATGGCCGCGATCACTTGCATGTCGAGCTGCGAACTCGCCGAGTTCTGGTGTGCCAGAGCCGCTTCGGCGTCCGCCATGGCATCGGCGCCCTCGCCCTGCTCCGGCCGTCCCGACGGACCGGTGGGCACCGCGCCGAAGATGTCCGGGTGTTGTCGGCGGATCTTGCGCACGATCGCGTCGAGCCGGCCCGGCGATGTGGCGGGGGTGATCGCGGCAGCCACCTCATCCGGCGCCAAGCCGGTCTGCCACGCGTTCGGATCGCCGGTGCGGTCCCGGACGCGCGTGATCGCGGTGATCAGCTCGTCATGCGTCGACATCGATGTCGCGGCCCCTCCATGCCGGGCGACAGTACGCAGGCACGTTCGCGGCGACAACTCACTCCGGCGCGCCTGTGAACGAACGCGCCGGCTAGCCCGCAGGGATCGCGTACTGACCCCGCAGGCCATCCAGCACAACCCTTTTCGCGTGATTGAGTTCGCGGGCAGCGGCCACCACCGTGGCGATCTCGCGTTGTTTGTCCACCAGAAATCGTTGCAATTCCCGCGCCCCCGTAGGGGTGTCGACGGCGAGGTTCGCACGCTGGGCGGCCACGCGGTCGATCTCCTCGGCGATGGCGTCGAGACGCCTGATGCCTTCCCGTGTCGCGGCGTGCGCGCTGGCGAGCACCTCGGCCAGCACGCGGTCGGCCTCGGCGGCGGTGCCGTGCTGTCCGGCCAGCGCCGCCTGCCGCGCCTGGATGGCGCCTACCGGAGATCCGGCATGTTCCGACATCGGTTCAACCTTCTCGTCGTGCCCAAGCGGCGGGGCGGTCCGTGCTTTGTCATAGCGGCCTGCGGATCGCGATGTTGCTGCCCAGCCGGCTGATTCGCACCGATGCACCGGAGTAGGGCGCCTCGACGACGAGGTTGTTGCCGATGGCCAGCTGCACGTGTCCGGCGTGGGGGAACACGAGGTCGCCGGGCCGCACGTGCGAACGGGGCACCGGGATCCCGTTGTTGATCTGTTGATAGGTGGTGCGGCCCAAATGGAGGCCCGCCTGTGCGTAGGACCACTGGACCAAGCCGGAACAGTCGAACTGGTTGGGCCCGGTGGCCCCCCAGACGTAGGGCCGTCCCAGCCGCGACAATGCCGCGCGCACCGCGGCTTCGGCGCGGCCGTTCGGAGCCAGCGGGCGCCGCCCGCGGTGGTGGGTCGTTCGGTAGCGCAGCGCCCGCAGGGCGGCCGAGTGGCGCCGCGCTTTCAGCTGCGCCGACTGCACGTGCGCCCGCTGCGCGCGCAGCCGCGCCACCCGGCGCCGCATCGCCTCGCGCTGGGCCAAGGGGGTGGCCGGGGTCCCCGCGGCGTCGGCGCGCGCCGCCTCGACGACGGATTTGGTGCGCTCGCCGGCCTCGGCGCGATCCCGGTGGGCGCCGGCGATGACGCGCGCGGCCTCGGCATCCGTGCCGGCCGCCGACAGCAGGTTCTGCCGACCGTATTCGGCTGCGAGCCGGTAAGCGCCGTGCGCCACAGCGTGATTCACGTCGGCGGCCCGTCGCAGTAGCGCGTCGTAGCGCGCGGCGCCGGCGTCCAGCGTCGGCTGCCCGGCGGTGCCGGAAAACAGTCGATGGGCGCGGCTCAACATCTCGATTTCGCTGTCGCTCACTGCCCCCCGCTTTCCTGATCTGCGGTGCCAGCACCGGGGGATTCGACGGCCTCGGCGAAGGCGCGAACGCGGGGGAGCGCCCCGGGCGGGATGACGCCCCGGTTGCGGATGTCCCACATCTCGTCGGTGCCGACGCCGACCAGGGTCGCGATGACGGTCTCCGGCAACGACGATTGCACGCACGCGCGGTCGAACCGGGCGCTCAGGCTGGTGGGCATCCGCTCCAGGAGGGCGGTGCGCGTCGCTTCGAGCGCCTGCAGGTGCTCCATGAGCCGGGCCGTCGAGTCGGCTCCAGCGTTCACGGCGACCCGCCAGGAGCTGGCGGCCAGCATCTCCGCCTTCACGCATTGAGCGATCACAGACAGAATATACGTCTCATATTCGTTTGATGTCGTCGCCGGCAGCCGATCGATGACGGATTTGAGGGCATCGAGCTGCGCCTCGGCGTAACCTTCCAGCACTTCTGTGTCGCTGTGACGGTCGACCACCACGGCTCCGGCCGGCCTCGCGGACCCCGCACCGACCGGTTGGGTGGCCATCAGCCGGGCCAGCTCGGCGTCTGGATCGGCGGCCACGAGCAGGCGCGAGTAGGTGCCCGGTGGCAGGCCAAGCCCGTTTTCCACTTTCTGAACTGTACTTTTATGCGGTTTGCGGGCGCCACGCTCCAGAAAGCTCAGACCCATGATGCTGACCCCGGTCGCCGACGCAAGGTCTGCCAGCGACCAGTCGCGCGACTCCCGCAACGCGCGGATGGCCGCGCCGGCCGATTCACGGCTCACCGCACGCTCCGGCCATAGGCCGGATATTACACAGGCCGGGGTCGCACCCAGCAGATATACGTTTTTGTCACGTTTCTCTTGCGCCGACGCCCTATCTGGATATACGCTTTTGCCTACGTTTCACCGCCGACAAGGAGACCGACATGGGACACCCCTGCGCAGCCAACCCGGAATTGTGGTTCGGCTATCCCGACGACGACGGTGGTGACGGCGCGGCGAAGGCGCGGGCCTACGAGCGCTCGGCTACCGAGGCGCGGATCCAGTGCCTTCGCCGCTGCCCGCTGGCACAGCAGCGCCGCTGCGCCCAGCACGCCATCGAGCACCGCGAGGAGTACGGGGTCTGGGCCGGCGTCAAGCTGCCCGGCGGCCAGTACCGCAAGCGCGAACAGCTCGCCCGGGCCCACGACGTCCTGCGTCGCATCGCCACCGGAGAAATCAACCCGCGGCAGCTGCCCGAAAACGCGAGCCTGCTGGCCCGCCACGAGCATGAGGCGACTCCCGTCGCAGCCGTCGTGCTGCACCTGCCGATCGCGCAAGTGGGCCCGCGCAACGCCGCCTGACCTCCCGTCGGACCCGCTCAGAGCAGTTTGTTGCCCCAGCCAACGGGGTAGACGGGCTTGGCACGACCGAGTCTGTCGACCCAAAGGCGCATCCATGACGTTCGACCTGACGCCGACGGCGGCGCAACACGACCTGGCCCGGCGCGCCCACGAGTTCGCCGAAGAAGTCATCCGCCCGGTGGCGCTCCACTACGACCAGCGCCAGGAGTTTCCGTGGCCGGTGCTCGAGGAGGCCGCCCAGCGAGGCTTCTACAGCCCGCTGTTCTACCGCGACCTGATCGGCGACCCGACCGGCATTTCGCTGCCGATGTTCATGGAGGAGCTGTTTTGGGGCTGCGCCGGAATCGGTTTGGCGATCGTGATGCCCGCGCTGGCGCTGTCGGCGATCGGCCAGGCCGCGTCGCCGGAGCAGATGCTGGAGTGGGCGCCCGAATGTTTCGGCACGCCAGGCGATATCAAGCTCGCGGCCCTGGCGATTTCCGAGCCCGAGGGCGGTAGCGACGTGCGGAACCTGCGCACTCGGGCGCGCCGCGACGGCGACGACTGGATCATCGACGGCCACAAGATGTGGATCGGCAACGGCGGCATCGCCAACGTGCACGTTGTCAACGCCGTGGTCGACGAGGAACTCGGCCACCGCGGCCAGGCACTGTTCGTGGTCCCCGGCGGGACGCCCGGGCTGAAACTGGTGCGAAAGCTCGACAAGCTGGGTTGCCGCGCGTCGCACACCGCCGAGTTGCTGTTCGAGGGCGTGCGCGTTCCGGGCGCCAATCTACTTGGCGGAGAGGAGAAGCTGGAACACAAGCTCGCCAAGGCCCGTGAGGTGGTGGCCGGGGGGACGCGTTCCGGCTCGGCGACGTTGGGCACCTTCGAACAGACCCGCCCGATGGTGGCCGCCCAGGCGATCGGGATCGCCCGCGCCGCATTGGAATACGCGACCTGGTATGCGACCGAGCGCGAGGCGTTCGGCGGCCCGATCATCGACAACCAGGGCATCGCCTTTCCGCTGGCGGAGCTGGCCACCCAGATCGACGCCGCTCGGCTGCTGACCTGGCGCGCCTCGTGGATGGCCGCCAACAACGTGCCCTTCGAACGCGGCGAAGGTTCGATGTCGAAATTCGCCGCCAGCGAGGTCGCGGTGAAGGCCACCGAACGCGCCATCCAGACCATGGGCGGCTGGGGTTATATCACCGACCACCCTGTCGAGAAGTGGTATCGGGATGCCAAGTTGTACACCATCTTTGAGGGCACCAGCGAGATCCAGCGGATGGTCATCTCCAATGCGCTGGGCGCCGCCGTGGGGACCCCGCCGCTGCACGTGGTGATCGAGCCGACCGGGGGACCGCTGAATCGGCTTTTTGGTCGGGGCACCCCCTTGCGGTCCCGCGCCGCCGATGCCGCGCTGTCGATGCAGGATCGCGTCCCCGAGCCGGTTATGCGGCTCGCCATGAAGGTGCTCCGGCCGCCGGGCCGATGAGATCGCCACACGGCGTAGCGTCGGGCCAGTGAGCAACCTCGAGACTGCGCCGGCCGAAGTCGCTTGCGGCGCGTCGGTTACCGCGGGCGTCGAGGTATTGCGTCCACGAGAGGTTCCGCTGGGCGGGCCCAGGGCGATCCGGGTGCAGCGCCCGCTTCCGCAACGGCAACGTTCGCTGGTGGGTGCGTGGTGTTTCATCGACCACTACGGTCCCGTGCGCGCACGCATGGACGTCCCGCCCCATCCCCACACCGGATTGCAAACCGTGAGTTGGCTATTCCGCGGGGAAGTGGAGCATCGTGACAGCGCCGGCGTCCACGCCATGGTCCGGCCCGGCGAACTTAATTTGATGACGGCCGGCACCGGCATCTGCCACTCGGAGGTGTCGGTCGAGACGAGCGACGTCCTGCACGGGGTGCAGTTGTGGGTGGCGTTACCCGACTCCGACCGCGACACCGGCCGCGATTTCGCCCACCACGCGCCCCCGGCGGCGTCGCTTCCGGGCGGCACGGCGCGCGTGTTTCTCGGCGAGCTGGGCGGCAGCCGTTCGCCGGTGCACACGTTCACACCGCTACTCGGCGCGCAGATCGACCTGGAACCGACCGCCGCGCTGGACATCGACGTCGACCCCGCTTTCGAGCACGGGGTGCTGTGCGACTTAGGGCCCGTCGCGATGGGCGAGACTAGCCTGGCGGTCGGCGACCTCGGCTACCAAGGTCCCGGAGCGCCGGCGCTGCATTTGCGCAATGTCAGTGAAGGGCCCGCCCGGGTCCTGCTGCTGGGCGGGGCCCCGTTCGGCGAAGAACTGGTGATGTGGTGGAACTTCGTCGGGCGGAGTCATGAAGACATCGTCGGCTACCGCCGACTGTGGGAGGACGCCGACGAGCGCTTCGGTGCGGTCACGGGCTACCGCGGCCGGGTCGCCCGACTACCGGCACCGCCGCTGCCGACGACCCGGCTGCGGCCTCGCTCATCACCACCGCAAAGAAAGGAACACCCATGACCGCCGACAAGACCGGCGCAGAAGCCGTCGTCACCAAGGAGGAAGGTCGGTACACTATTGCCGTCGACGGCACCACCGTCGGCCTCGCCGACTTCGCCGACCGTGGCAACCAGCGCGTCTTCCACCACACCGAGATCGACCCGGCGTACGGCGGGCGCGGCCTGGCGACCATCCTCGTCGAGGAGGCGCTCAACGGGGCTCGCGACGACGGCAAGCGCATCGTTCCCGTGTGTTCCATGGTGGCCACGGTGCTCAAGAAGCATCCCGAATTCGACGACATCACCGATCCGGTCGCGCCATAGACTTCCCAGTGGCTGCGGTCGTAACTGGAGAATGAACCGAAGACTTAGGAGATGAGGTTCTTCATCAAAGTCCTGCTGCCCTGGCGGTATTCAATAGCTCGTCTAGTGATCGTTTCATGATGTGGCTGAAAATCGTGGCATCTCCGACAACTAGAGTGGCGCAATCACCGTTAAAGTACAGTTCAATATTGCCTTTGTCTAGCTCGGCGACTTCGATTCCGGGCGCATATCCAAGCTTGTAAAGATCGGCGCCTAGCGGACCGGACGCCAGACCGGACCTAGCTAGAGTCGCCCAGTCCCAAGCGAGGTACTTCTCTACGAGGTCGAAGCTCGAAAATCGTGCCACATCATTGCGTCGCTGGCCCCGGTCATCGACGACATCGACCTGCCAATCATTGCCGCTATTGCGAAGATGGACTGCATAGTCGGCTGCCTGAAATACGATTACGCAATCGCCGCAATTTGATGACGTGGACACACCAGTCAGGCCGGCTTTGGGGGCCCACTGCAACCAGATGGTCGATAAGAGAGAAAGGTCTGCCATTTTCACCGTATCCGCCGCACCACGCCGTAACGTTCCAATTGCTCCACCGTACCATTTGTGCCGTCCGGCCTAATGATTCGGAATTGCTGCCCGCCACCGGGTTGGTGGAACCAAGGCGCTACTTTCGACTCCTCTATATGCCAACCTGGCGGTAGCGCAGATGGGTCCGCTACAACATATTGATAGAACGGCTTAACGGCGCTGTCTGGCGGTAAAGAGAGTTGTGTAAATGGAGTTCCTTCCGGTGCCAGGTATGAACCGCCGGGGTGACCGAAACGGCTCAGCACGGTACCGGGTGCGAGATCGGCGTCCGGAACGACTGTTCCGGGCACTGCGTACGGTTTGGTCGCCAAGGTGTCGTCGGGGTAGATCAGGCTGCCGTCAGGGTGGGTGAACTCCGGGCCTGGTTCAACCGGGGTGTACCCGTGGAACAGCGAATGATCCGAGGGCAGCGGCGGGGGCGGAGGGTGATCCGGCGGCAGCGGCGTCGGGCCGTCGGGGACGACCGCCGCATGCGGGCCAACGGGCGCGTGGTCGACCGGCGCGTCGCCGTGCGCAGCCGGAGGCGCGTGCTCGACCGGCGGTGGCTCGAGGGGATGGGTGCTGGGTACAGGGTCACCGCCGATGCCGGGTTCGCCACGAGGCGGCAGCGCCGCTTTAGCGATTTCCTCGCGCATCTCGGCACCGCTTAGTCCCCGGGCCAGCACATTTTCGGACGTCAGGCCCTCCAACGCTTGCCGACTGAAAAGCGTCTTCAGGCCCTGCCAGGCCGCCTCGCCGCCGGCCTTCAGTTCTGGCCCCCCGACCGCTAGCGTGATGGCGCTCCACAGCGGTTCGGGCGTCGCTTGCACCTGTCCGGGATCAAGCGTGCGCATGCCGGTCAACTTGCCGCCGGTGAAGGTGTAGTTGGTGCCGGTGGCCTGGTCGAAGAACCCGCCCGTGCCGTCTTTGAGTTGGCCGACGACTTGGACGGGCTGGCCGTTGACGTTGTAGGTGAACATGAAATGGCCGTCGGGACTGATGCTCACCGACGCGGGGTCGATGTTGTCGTAGTCGGGAATCTTGCCCAGGTCATCGAGGGCATGCGCGAGATCGGCCTTGAGTTTGGGCAACTTGGCGCTGTCGGCGTCGCCTTCGGGGGAGCCCGGGCCGTGGACATAGAGGTCGGCCATCGCCTTGTTGAGCGCCTCCTGCGCCGCGCGCACCTTGCCCATCTGGTCCACCACGGCCTGGTTCGTGACTTGCCGGATGTCCGCCATCGCACCCTGCTGGGCCGCAGACGGCGGAGACGCGCCATCGCTGTCGACGCCATGCAGGACCGCGCCGTCATACCCGTCGGCGTGAAGAGTGCTCAGCGATTGCTGAAGGCCATCGGAGTAGGCGTTGCGAATTGCGTGCAGGGCGGCCAGGGCCGTCTTGGTATCCCGCAGCGCGTCGCCTTCGCACGTGTCGATAAAGGCATGCAGCGCTTGCTTGTCCGCCGCGCTGAGGCTTTGGTCGTTCAACATCGCGACGGCCTCGCCAACCAGGTCCGAGATGACCTTCAACTGGGCATCTAAAGTGGCGATCTGCGCGGCCGCGGCTTTCTGCGCGGCGGCCAACGCCGCGGCAATGTTCTCGAGGTCCGCACCGATGTTGGGTAGCTGCAACGACTGCGCTCCCAACGATTTCGTCACCCGCTGCACTTCGTCGGAGTCGTTGATGGGATGTCCGCCATCCTGGTGATTCCAGGCGGCCTCGAAGCGGGCGCGGGCCTGTTCGAACGCGCTGTCGGCCTCCGCCGTGCACCGCCCCGCGCGATGAAAGGCCTCGGCCAGATTGGAAATCTGCGACGGGCTGCCCGACTGAAGACTTGCGTTGATCGCCCACGGATCGCCGCCGGCCTCGGCGATCAGCGCTTGCACATCGATATAGGGGAGCCCCATCACACCGCCCGCAGCTACGCAGGCCTGAGTAACCGTCCCGCGGGCTTTCGCGCCCCACACCGGTGTCCTGCCGTGACGAGCATTCCAAGCCTTTCCTGAGCTGCTCGCTACGGTACTAATTACGGCGCATCGGTCAATTCACCTCTGATGGCCTACCTGCCCGTACGCTCCCGGTGCTTGCAGCCCGGCCAGCAGCACGGGCGGCGCTTGCCTTCCTCCAGCTCCTCCTGGGTGCGGCGAATGCGCCGCTGTCGCGTCGCCTCTTGCTTGGCGTCTTCGACCCAGCAGATGAACTCGTTGCGCGCCAGCGGCGTGATGTCCTGCCAGGCGGCTAACGCCGTGGAGTTGGCGGTCAACGCCTGACGCAGATCCGACGGCAACTCGTGGACCACTCCACCGGGGATTCGGTTGCTGCTCACGGGGATAGGGTAAGGGGATCGAGCCACGGGAGGCAGCATTGAGCGACCACGAAGTGCGCATGATCGTCTTGTCGACCGACAACCTGGACGAGTCGATCCGGTTCTACAGCGAGACCCTGGGCATGCCGCTGAAGTTCCGCGACGGGGCCCATTTCGCGGCCCTCGACGGCGGCGCCGTCACCCTCGCACTGGCCACCGCGGTCGACCACCCGATCCCCGGGCAGGTGGTCGTCGGAATCAAGACCGCCGACGTCGACGCCGCGGCGAAGGCAATCGAGGCCAGTGGCGGCGGCATCGTTAAAGGCCCCTACGACGACGCCCACGAACGACGCGCCGTCGTCTACGACAACAAGGGGAACGGACTGGTCTTTTACAGTCCCCTCAGCCGCTGAAACGCTCTTGTACCAACGGCCCGCCCATGGAATGTGCTATCGCCGGCGCCATCGCATTCGTGGTCAAGTGATGCCGAAGCTCGCGGTGCGCATGCGCCGTACTAAGAGGTGGGTGTTGTAGGCCGCAACCATGTCGCTGCGCGGCGCGAAGCCGAGGATTGGTCGGCCAGACTACGCTGACTCAGCCATTGCAGATAATCGGTGGGCGATCGTGCCGACCGTGTCCAGCTCGCCGGTGGCCACAGCGATCACCAGATCGAACTTCTCGTCCTCCGTCGCCGAGATCGTGTAGCCGTTGTAGCCGTAAAACAGCCGCACGGCGACCCAGCCGAGCCGCTTGTTGCCGTCGATCAGTGCACGGTTTTTAACCAACGATTCCAATAGCGCGGCGGCCTTCTCGTGAATCGTCGGATAGGCGTCCTGTCCAAACACCGAGGCGCACGGTCTGGCGAGAGCCGATTCGAGCAGACCGAAGTCGCGGACCTGTGGTGGGCGCCCAAGATAGGCGGCAGCGGACGCCAGCAGGTCGTCGAGGTCGAGGTACTCGGTCCTCACGCGTCAGCGAGCCGCCGCAGCAGTCCGGCATCCTCCTCAAGGATCTGGGCTAGCAGAGCCGCGCGGCGCAACTCGCGGTTTTCGAGGGACTGATCGACGGCCTTGAGGGCAACGGCCTGCGTCGACAGGCCCTCGCGCGCAGCAGCTTGTACTGACTGTGGGCGAAGGGGGACTTGAACCCCCACGTCCCGAAGGACACTGGCACCTGAAGCCAGCGCGTCTGCCATTCCGCCACTCGCCCGGAAAACAACCGGTGGACCATACCACTCTAATAGCGGTGTGCCCCAATCGAGCCGGCGGGGCCTGGCGGCCGTCCGCAGCCCACACGCCACCTCTGAACTGCGCCGACGCGATTCTCAGAATTTCCACGGTGCCACTGCGTCGCGCTATCCCGATAGCATGCTGGGGTGATAGACACGCGGGCGGTTCGATTGCCTCAGGCCCGCGACACACGACGAGAGCTGCGGGCGAGCGCTGCGAAATGAGTAGCCAAAGGGGGCTCGTTCAGCGCATCGAGCGCAAGCTCGAGGCGACCGTGGACAACGCGTTCGCCCGGGTATTCGGCGGACCGGTCGTCCCCCAAGAGGTTGAAACGCTATTGCGGAGGGAAGCCGAGGACGGCGTCCGCGCGCTGCAGGGAAATCGTCTTTTGGCCCCGAACGAATACATCATTACCCTCGGTATGCACGACTTTGCGAAGGTGGGAACGGACACGGATCTCACTTCGAGCGCTTTCGCCAGGTACGTGGCCGACTATATCTACGAACAGGGGTGGCAAACGTATGGTGATGTGGTCGTCCGGTTCGAGCAGTCGTCGAGCCTGCATACCGGCCAGTACCGTGCCCGCGGTGCTGTCAACCCCGATGTCGAACCCCGCCCGCCGGTCAACCATGCCCTCCGGCCACAATCAAATGACGCGTTCGGCGCAGAACGAGGAGTAGCAGCAATGACTGACAATTCGAGCTACCACGGGGGTCAGGGGCAGGGCCGGCCCGGCGATGAGTATTACGACGACCGCTACGGGCGCCCGCAAGACGAGCAGCGTGGCGCGGATCCGCAGGGCGAACCGGATCCCCGCGGGGGTTATCCACCCGAGCAAGGCGGCCACCCGGCGCAGGGCGGCTACCCGCCCCCACGCCCGCCCGAGCAGGGCGGCTACCCCGAGCAGGGCGGCTACCCGGACCAGCGCGGCGGCTACCCCGACCAGGGCGGCTACCAGCACCAAGGCGGCTACCCCGAGCAGGGCGGCTACCCCGAGCAGGGCGGCTACCCGGAGCAGAGCGGCTACCAAGGCCAGCGCGGGGGCTACCCCGACCAGGGCGGCTACCAGGACCAGCGCGGATACCAACAGCATGGTTATCCCGACCAGGGCCGCGGCTACCCCGACCAAGGACAGGGTGGCTACCCCGACCAGCAGCAGGGCGGCGGCTACCCGCAGTCCTACGAGCAGCGCCCACCTGCGCCCAGCGGCTACGGCGGCCAAGCTTATGGCCAGAGCGGTCCGGGCGATCAGGGCTACCGCCAGGGCGGCGGTTACGGCCCGCCCGGGGCCGGGCAGCCCGGCGCCGCGCAGCAGGGCTACAGCGAATACGGCCGCGGGCCGGCTCGCCAGGACGAGGGTTCCTACGCGCCCCCGCAGGGCGCGCCCGAGCAGCAACGACCGGGCTACCCCGACCAGGGCGGGTACGACCAGGGCTACCAGCAGGGCGGGGGCTACGGCCAGCAGGAGTACGGCCAGGGTGACTACACCCAGTACGCCGAGAGCGTCCCGGGGGGTGGGTACGCCCCGCAGGGCGGCGGATACGCCGAAACCGCACACCGCGAGTACGACTACGGCCAGCCGCCCGACTACGGCCAGCCCGCCGACTACGGCTCAGCCGACTACGGCCAGCAGGCCGGCGGATACGGGGGCTACGGCCAGGGCGGCTACGCGGCCGCCGGAACCACGGTGACCCTGCAACTCGACGACGGCAGCGGCCGGACCTACCAGTTGCGCGACGGCTCCAACATCATCGGACGCGGCCAGGACGCGCAGTTCCGGCTGCCCGACACGGGCGTGTCGCGGCGTCACCTGGAGATCCGCTGGGACGGCCAGGTGGCACTGCTTTCCGACCTCAACTCGACCAACGGCACCACCGTCAATAACTCACCGGTACAGGAGTGGCAGTTGGCCGACGGCGACGTAATCCGCTTGGGCCACTCGGAGATCATCGTTCGCATCCACTAGACGCACCGGGCCCAAAGCTGCCGTGCTTCGCCCCGCGTCGACGCCCGTCCAAGTATCGTGACGTTGCTGATGTGCTCGGTGTCACGGGTACGACGAGGGGTGCGGCGCCAGGACGGAAAGGACGCCAGATGCAGGGATTGGTACTGCAGCTGACGCGAGCCGGATTTTTGATGTTGTTATGGGTGTTCATCTGGTCGGTGCTGCGGATCCTTCGGACCGACATCTACGCCCCCACCGGCGCCGTTATGGTCCGCCGGGGGCTGGCCTTGCGCGGCACCCTGTTACCGGCACGCCAGCGTCGCCACGCCGCACGCTATCTGGTGGTGACCGAGGGGGCGCTGACCGGCGCCCGCATCACACTCAGCGGTCAGCCGGTGCTGATCGGACGCGCTGACGACTCGACCCTGGTGCTCACCGACGACTACGCCTCGACACGGCATGCGCGGCTTTCTCAGCGCGGGTCGGAGTGGTACGTCGAAGATCTAGGATCGACCAACGGCACTTACCTCGACAGGGCGAAGGTGACGACTGCGGTAAGGGTTCCTCTCGGAACGCCGGTTCGAATCGGCAAAACGGCGATCGAGTTGCGCCCGTGAGCCTGGTCCTGCGCTACGCCGCCCGCAGCGATCGCGGCCTGGTACGCACCAACAACGAAGACTCCGTGTACGCCGGGGCGCGTCTGCTGGCGTTGGCCGACGGCATGGGCGGTCACGCCGCCGGCGAGGTGGCCTCGCAGTTGGTGATCGCCGCGCTGGCCCACCTCGACGACGACGAGCCCGGAGGCGACCTGCTCGCCAAGCTCGACTCGGCGGTGCGCGCCGGAAACGCGGCCATCGCCGCGCAGGTCGAGATGGAGCCCGACCTCGAGGGGATGGGCACCACGCTGACCGCAATCCTGTTCGACGGCAACCGGATTGGAATGGTGCACATCGGCGACTCGCGTGGCTACCTGCTGCGCGACGGCGAGCTCGCCCAGATCACCAAGGACGACACGTTCGTCCAAACCCTGGTCGACGAAGGGCGGATCACCCGCGAGGAGGCGCACAGCCACCCGCAGCGGTCGTTGATCATGCGGGCGCTGACGGGCCACGAGGTCGAGCCCACCCTGACCATGCGCGAAGCCCGCGCCGGCGACCGGTACCTGCTGTGCTCCGACGGCTTGTCCGATCCGGTCAGCGACGAAACCATCCAAGAAGCGTTGCAGATCCCCGACGTGGCCGAAAGCGCCTATCGCCTCATCGAATTGGCGCTGCGCGGCGGCGGTCCCGACAACGTCACCGTGGTGGTCGCCGACGTCGTCGACTACGACTACGGCCAGACACAGCCGATCCTGGCCGGCGCGGTCTCCGGTGAAGAAGACCAGCTGACCCTGCCCAACACCTCCGCCGGACGCGCGTCGGCGATCCGGCCCCGCGACGAGGTCACCAAACGCGTTCCGCCACAAGAGGAGCCGCCGAAGCGCCCGCGGTGGCCACGGCGGCGGATGGCGCTCGTCGCCACGCTGGTGGTGCTGCTGGTGCTCGCGGGTCTGGGCATCGGCCGGGCCATCATCCGGAGCAATTACTACGTCGCCGAATACAACGGCATGGTGTCGATCCTGCGCGGGATACAAGGATCCCTGCTGGGCATGTCCCTGCACGAGCCGTATTTGATCGGCTGCCTGAACGCCCGCAACGACCTGTCCCTGATCAGCTCCAGCCAGACCGGCACTCATCTCGAATGCCGCCTGATGCAACTGCAGGATCTGCGCCCGCCCGAACGCGCTCAGGTCCAGGCGGGGCTGCCGGCCGGCACCCTGGACAACGCCATCGCGCAGTTGCGCGAATTGTCGGCCAACTCCCTGCTGCCGCCGTGTCCGCCGCCGCGCGCCACGTCCCCGCCCGCCTCGCCCGCGCCGCCCGCCCCGGCGGGCACCAGTGAGCCGAAATCCCCAGCGCCCCCGACCTCTCCGACCTCCTCCAGCGTCGCCCCGCCCAGCAGCACCACCGCAAGCACCGCGCCAACCGCGCCCGCGACCACGTCACCGTCTCCCACCCAGACGCTGACGACACTCCCGCCAGCCCCCCTGAAGCCAGGCATCGACTGCCGGGCGGTGGCATGACCACACAAGTCCAGCCGCCGGTGGCGGTCACTCCTCCGCTGCCCACCCGGCGCAATGCCGAACTGCTACTGCTGGGCTTTGCCGCGCTGATCACCGTCGCCGCGTTGCTCATCGTCCAGGCCAACCAGGACCGCGACCTGCGCTGGAACCTGGTCACTTACGGGCTGATCTTCACTGCCATGTTCGGCAGCGCGCACTTGGCCGTCCGGAGGTTTGCGCCCTACACCGATCCGCTGCTGTTGCCAATTGTGGCTCTGCTCAACGGACTTGGGTTGGTGATGATCCACCGGCTCGATCTCGTCAGCAACGAGCTGGGTGGCCATCGTCATCCCAGCGCCACCCAGCAGCTGCTGTGGACCGTGGTCGGGGTGGCCGCCTTCGCGTTGGTCGTCACGTTCTTGAAAGACCACCGCCAACTCGCGCGCTACGGCTACATCTGTGGCATCGCGGGCCTGGTTTTTCTGGCGATCCCGGCGCTGCTGCCGGCATCCCTGTCCGAGCAGAACGGCGCGAAGATCTGGATTCGCTTGCCGGGCTTCTCGATTCAGCCGGCCGAATTTTCCAAGATCCTGTTGCTGATTTTCTTCTCGGCGGTGCTGATCGCCAGGCGAAGGCTGTTCACCAGCGTCGGCAAGCACGTCATGGGCATGACGCTGCCGCGCCCCCGGGATCTGGCCCCGCTGCTGGCGGCGTGGGTGATCTCGGTCGGCGTGATGGTCTTCGAGAAGGACCTCGGCACGTCGTTGTTGCTCTACGCGTCGTTCCTGGTGGTGGTCTACCTCGCCACCCAGCGCTTCAGTTGGGTCGTCATCGGGCTGGTGCTGTTCGCCGCGGCAAGCGCCGCGGCGTATTTCCTTTTCGACCACGTCCGCGTTCGGGTGCAAATGTGGTGGGACCCGTTCTCCGATCCCGACGGCAACGGCTACCAGCTGGTGCAGGCGATGTTCAGCTTCGCGACGGGCGGCATCTTCGGCACCGGTCTGGGCAACGGCCAGCCCGACACCGTTCCGGCGGCCTCGACCGACTTCATCATCGCCGCGTTCGGCGAAGAACTCGGCCTGGTGGGCCTGGCGGCACTGCTGATGCTGTACACGATCGTCATCGTCCGCGGCCTGCGCACGGCGATCGCCACCCGCGAGAGCTTCGGCAAGCTGCTGGCCGCCGGTCTGTCGTCGACGCTGGCCATCCAGCTGTTCATCGTCGTCGGAGGCGTCACGCGGGTGATCCCGCTGACCGGGCTGACCACACCGTGGATGTCGTACGGCGGGTCGTCGTTGCTGGCCAACTACATCCTGCTGGCCATCCTGGCGCGGATCTCGCACAGCGCCCGGCGCCCCCTGCGCACCCGCGCGCGCAACCCGTCGCCGATCGCGGCGGCCGGCACCGACGTGATCGAGCGGGTATGAACGCCTCTCTCCGCCGGATCTCGGTCACCGTGATGGCGTTGGTGGTGCTGCTGTTGCTCAACGCGACGATGACCCAGGTCTTCGCCGCCCAGGGGCTGCGGGCCGACCCGCGCAACCAGCGGGTGCT
Organism: Mycobacterium sp. NGS57; assembly: GCF_059812405.1. Lineage (NCBI taxonomy): Bacteria > Bacillati > Actinomycetota > Actinomycetes > Mycobacteriales > Mycobacteriaceae > Mycobacterium > Mycobacterium sp. NGS57. Next base: position 301,406 of record NZ_JCALCP010000007.1, read on the forward strand.
GCTCGACGAGTACTCGCGCCAGCGCGGCCAGATCATCGCGGGCGGTCAGCTGCTGGCCTACTCGGTGGCCACCGACAGCCGATTCCGTTTCCTGCGGGTCTATCCCGACCCCGCCGCGTACGCCCCGGTGACCGGTTTCTATTCGCTGCGCTATTCGAGCACGGGCCTGGAACGCACCGAGGACCCGCTGTTGAACGGGTCCGACGAGCGCCTGTTCGGGCGCCGGCTGGCCGACTTTTTCACCGGCCGCGATCCGCGCGGCGGCAACGTCGACACCACGCTCGTCCCGCGCGTCCAGCAGGCCGGCTGGGATGCGATGCAACAGGGCTGCGGCGGACCGCCGTGCAAGGGCGCCGTCGTCGCGCTGGAACCGTCGACCGGCAAGATTCTGGCCATGGTGTCGTCGCCGTCCTACGACCCCAACCTGCTGGCGTCGCACGATCCCGCTGTGCAGGCGCGGGCCTGGCAGCAACTTCGCGACGACCCGGACAACCCGCTGACCAACCGGGCCATCTCGGAGACGTATCCGCCGGGTTCGACGTTCAAGGTGATCACCACCGCGGCGGCGCTGCAGGCCGGCGCGACCGAAACCGAGAAGTTGACCGCGGCGCCCTCCATTCCCCTGCCGGGCAGCACCGCCACCCTGCAGAACTACGGCGGCGCGCCGTGCGGCACCGAGCCCACGGTGTCGCTCAGCCAGGCGTTCGCCCAGTCGTGCAACACGGCATTCGTTCAGCTGGGCCTGCAGACCGGCGCCGACGCGCTGCGCAGCATGGCGCGCTCGTTCGGGCTGGACAGCACGCCCAGCGTCATTCCGCTGCAGGTCGCCGAATCCACGGTCGGGGTCATCCCCGACGCCGCCGCGCTGGGGATGTCGAGCATCGGCCAAAAGGACGTCGCCCTGACCCCGCTGGAAAACGCCGAGGTCGCCGCGACCGTCGCGAACGCCGGGGTGACGATGCAGCCCTACCTGATCGACAGCCTCAAGGGACCCGACCTTTCCAACATCAGCACCACCGCGCCCTACCAGCAGCGCCGCGCGGTGTCACCGCAGGTCGCCGCTAAGCTAACAGAGCTGATGGTCGGCGCCGAGAAGGTCGCACAGCAGAAAGGGGCGATTCCCGGCGTGCAGATTGCATCCAAGACGGGTACCGCAGAGCATGGCACCGACCCACGTCATACTCCGCCGCACGCGTGGTACATCGCGTTCGCGCCCGCGCAGACGCCGAAGGTTGCCGTGGCGGTGCTGGTGGAGAACGGCGCCAACGAGCTGTCCGCGACCGGGGGCGCGCTCGCCGCGCCGATCGGGCGGGCGGTGATCGAGGCCGCGCTACAGGGAGGACCATGAGCCCGCGAGTTGGTGTGACGCTGTCAGGCCGGTACCGCCTGCAGCGTCTGATCGCCACCGGTGGCATGGGCCAAGTCTGGGAGGCCGTGGACAGCCGGCTGGGCCGGCGCGTCGCGGTCAAGGTGCTCAAGCAGGAGTTCTCCCAGGACCCCGAGTTCATCGAGCGGTTCCGCGCCGAGGCGCGCACCACCGCGATGCTCAACCACCCGGGCATCGCCGCCGTGCACGACTACGGTGAGAGCCAGCTCGACGGCGAGGGGCGCACCGCCTACCTGGTGATGGAGCTGGTCAACGGCGAACCGTTGAATTCGGTCCTCAAACGCACCGGGCGGCTGTCGCTGCGGCACGCGCTGGACATGCTCGAGCAGACCGGGCGGGCCCTTCAGGTCGCGCACGCCGCCGGCCTGGTGCACCGCGACGTCAAACCGGGCAACATCCTGATCACCCCGACCGGCCAGGTGAAGATCACCGACTTCGGCATCGCCAAGGCGGTCGACGCCGCGCCGGTGACCCAGACCGGGATGGTGATGGGAACCGCCCAATACATCGCTCCCGAACAGGCGCTGGGCCACGACGCGACCCCGGCCAGCGACGTCTATTCGCTGGGAGTCGTTGGCTACGAGGTGGTTTCGGGCAAGCGCCCGTTCACCGGCGACGGCGCGTTGACGGTGGCGATGAAACACATCAAGGAGCCCCCGCCGCCGCTGCCCGCCGAACTGCCGCCGAACGTGCGGGAACTCATCGAGATCACCCTCGTCAAGAATCCGCAGATGCGCTACCGGAGCGGGGGACCGTTCGCCGATGCCGTCGCCGCGGTGCGCGCGGGGCGCCGGCCGCCGCGGCCCAGCCAGTCGCCTCCCCCGGGTCGCGCCTCGCCGGCGGCCATCCCGTCCAGCCCGCACGCCAGGGCCACCGCGGTCGGGCCGAGTCGCGCCCCGGCCACCCGCCGGTCCGGTCCGTCCACCGGGCGTTCCCGGCCCCCGGCCCGGCGCACGTTCTCGTCGGGCCAGCGCGCGCTGCTGTGGGCCGCCGGGGTCCTGGGCGCGCTGGCGATCTTGATCGCGGTGATCATCGTCATCAATTCCCGCGGGGACAATCAGCAGCAGCCGCCGATGGTCACCGACACCGGGCCCCCGCCGGCGACCGCGCCGGCGAGCAAGACGCCCGGTGGGGCCGCGCCACGTCTGCGCCTGGATTGGACGGATCGCGGGAGCATAGGTAATTCTGGACTTCAGAGCGAGCCGCATGGACACGGCTGGGCCCCCTTCAGGCCCGGCGCATCGCCGGCTCGACACGAGACACCGCGATGACAACCCCGCAGCACCTGTCCGACCGCTATGAGCTCGGCGAGATCCTCGGTTTCGGGGGCATGTCCGAAGTTCATCTGGCCCGCGACGTCCGTTTGCACCGCGACGTCGCGGTGAAGGTGCTGCGCGCCGACCTGGCCCGTGATCCCAGCTTCTATCTGCGTTTCCGCCGCGAGGCGCAAAACGCCGCGGCGCTGAACCACCCGTCGATCGTGGCGGTCTACGACACCGGCGAGGCGGAAACACCGACCGGTCCGCTGCCGTACATCGTCATGGAGTACGTCGACGGCGTCACCCTGCGCGACATCGTGCACACCGACGGACCGATGCCGCCCCGGCGCGCCATCGAGATCATCGCCGACGCCTGCCAGGCGCTGAACTTCAGTCACCAAAACGGCATCATCCACCGCGACGTCAAGCCGGCCAACATCATGATCAGCACCACCAACGCGGTCAAGGTGATGGACTTCGGCATCGCCCGCGCGATCGCCGACAGCGGCAACAGCGTCACCCAGACCGCCGCCGTAATCGGGACCGCGCAGTACCTGTCGCCCGAACAGGCCCGCGGCGACTCCGTCGACGCCCGCTCCGACGTCTACTCGTTGGGCTGTGTGCTCTACGAAATCCTCACCGGCGAACCGCCTTTCACCGGTGACTCGCCCGTCGCGGTCGCTTACCAGCACGTGCGCGAAGATCCCGTGCCGCCGTCGAAGCGGCACGAGGGCATCTCCGCCGACCTGGACGCCGTCGTCCTCAAGGCGCTGGCCAAGAATCCTGACAACCGCTACCAGACCGCCGCGGAGATGCGCGCGGACCTGGTGCGGGTGCACAACGGCGAGACACCCGAGGCGCCCAAGGTGCTCACCGACGCCGAACGCAGCTCGTACCTGTCGTCCACCGCGCCCAGCCACGGGCCGCGCACCGACCCGTTGCCGCGCCAGAACTTCGACGACGCCGACACCGATCGGCCCGGTGGTTCCATCGGCCGCTGGGTGGTCGCCGTCGCCGTGCTGGCGGTGCTGACGATCGTCGTCGTGATCGCGTTCAACACGTTCGGCGGCAGCACCCGCGACGTTCAGGTGCCCGACATGCGCGGCCAGGTGTCCGCCGACGCGATCGCCACGCTGCAAAACCATGGCTTCAAGACGCGCACGCTGCAGAAGCCGGACTCGACGGTGCCGCCGGATCACGTCATCAGCACCGACCCGGCCGCCAACGCGTCCGTCAGCGCCGGCGACGAGATCACCATCAACGTCTCCACCGGCCCCGAACAGCGGGAGTTGCCCGACGTCTCCTCGCTCAGCTACACCGACGCGGTCAACAAGCTCAAGGCCGCGGGGTTCAGCAAGTTCAAGACCGCGAACTCGCCATCCACCCCGGAGTTGCTGGGCAAGGTCATCGGGACCAACCCACCGGCCAACCAGACGTCGGCCATTACCAACGTGATCACCGTCATCGTCGGCTCCGGGCCGGAAACCAAACAGGTCCCCGACGTCGCCGGTCAGACCGTCGACGTCGCGGAGAAGAACCTGACCGTCTACGGGTTCACCAAGTTCAGCCAGACCCAGGTCGACAGCTCCAAGCCGGCCGGCGAAGTGATCGGCACCAATCCGCCCAAGGGCCAAACGGTTCCGGTGGACTCGGTGATCGAGATCCAGGTCTCCAAGGGCAACCAGTTCACCATGCCCGACCTGTCCGGCATGTTCTGGGCGGACGCCGAGCCGCGGCTACGCGCGCTGGGCTGGACGGGGGTGCTGGACAAGGGCGCCGACGTCGACGCCGGGGGCTCCCAGTCCCACCGGGTGGTCTATCAGAACCCGGCGCCGGGCGCCGGCTGCAACCGCGACGGCATCATCACGCTGAAGTTCGGCCAGTAGCCGCCGCATCCTCCGAAACATACGGTCCGACCGCGGCGCGGACCTCGTTCTCCAGCCGGCGCACCAGCGTGTCGTCGCGCGTCCAGCCGCAACAGGCGAGCCAGTTGGCCAGCATCCGGTGCCCTCCCTCGGTCAGGATCGACTCCGGGTGGAACTGGACGCCGTGGATCGGCAGCTCGCGGTGGCGCACGCCCATGATCACGCCGCTTTGGGTGCGCGCGGTGACCTCCAGCGCCGCCGGCAAGGACTCCGGCAGAATCGTCAGGGAGTGGTAGCGGGTCGCGGTGAACGGATCCGGAAGTCCTTGCAGCACACCGATGTTGGTGTGAAATACGCTGCTGGTCTTGCCGTGCAGCAGCTCGGGTGCGCGGTCCACGGTGGCGCCGAACGCCACGCCGATGGCCTGGTGTCCCAGGCAGACCCCGAGCAGGGGGGTGCGCTTTTCGGCGCACGCGCGGACCAGGCCGATCGAGGCCCCCGCGCGTTCCGGGGTGCCCGGCCCCGGGCTGAGCAGGACGCCGTCGAATTGCGCGGCGACGGCGGCATGCTGATCGGATGGGTCGGGCGACCCGGACAGGCGGGCGTCGTCGTTGCGCCAGACGTCGGCGTCGACGCCGAGCTGCCCGAGGTACTGCACGAGGTTGAACACGAAGCTGTCGTAGTTGTCGACAACCAGGATCCGCATCGTGTCAGGGTACCGGTCCGGCCCGGGGCACAGATGCGCCGCTCAGTACCCGACCGGCCCGGCGGGCTGCGCGAAGTGCGTCCGCGCCGGCTCGGACCGGCCGACGACCTGCACGTCGGGTTTGACCTCTTCGTGATAGCCCAGGCCGAATCGGACCACGTACTGCTTGTAGAGGACGACCAGGGGAGCGGCGGTCAGCGCGGCCTGCATGGCCGGCGCGTCGCCGATCGCGGTGATCACGTACGGCGGGCTGTAGGTGCGGCCGTTGAGCAGCAGCGTGTTGCCCACGCAGCGCGGCACCGAGGTCGCGATGATCCGCTGGTCCTGCATCTGGATCGCTTCCGCGCCGGCGCTCCACAGCGCGTTGAGGACGGCCTGGATGTCCTGCTGGTGCACCACCAGGTCGTCGGGCGACGCATCGCGCGGGAAGCGGCCGTTGGCGTCGCGCTGTGCGTCCTGAAGGGTGACCACCAGCCCGGGACCGTGGACCGGGTCCATTCCCGCCTCGGCGGCCAACTCGGCCGAACGCCGCAGCATCGCCGCCAGCGCGGCGTCCGACGAGTGGCCGTGCGCCGAATCGATCCTCTTGGCCAGCTCGTCGCGTTCGGCGCTGAGGCGATCGACCGACGACTGTGCCTCGCGGACCAGGTCGACCAGGCGCGGTGCGTCGCTGCGGCGGATCTCGGCGCCGCCGGACACCCCGTGCGTCGCCGCGAGCAGCAACCCCGCCAGCAGGCACACCAAGGGGACGCCGAAGCGCCACGGCGAACGGCGCGGGTTCGGCGGGCCGGGCGGGTCCTTCACTGGCGCTCCATTTCCTGGTCACGGTGCCAGGTGGGTTAGTCTCGTAGCGTAATTGCCGCGACACCCCCGAGGTAACCGTGCCCAAATCCAAGGTCCGCAAGAAGAACGACTTCGCCGTCAGCTCGGTCAGCCGTACGCCGGTGAAGGTGAAGGTCGGGCCGTCCAGCGTGTGGTTCGTGTGTTTGTTCGTCGGCCTCATGCTGATCGGGCTCGTCTGGCTGATGGTGTTTCAGCTGGCCGCGGTCGGAAGCCAGGCTCCGGCCGCCCTGAACTGGATGGCGCAACTGGGCCCATGGAACTACGCGATCGCGTTCGCTTTCATGATCACCGGGTTGTTGCTCACGATGCGCTGGCACTGACCCGGATCCCTGCGGTAATGAATTCATCTTGGGGTCCGCTTGTAACTGGTTCAGCAACGTTGCGGGCGGCCAATCACACGCGTGTTATTTATCCCCACTGTTGATAGCGCTTGTGGATAACCGCATCGGCAGTGGTGGAAGGGGCTAGCCGGCCCATGCAGCAAACACATTGGGCGCCGCCGGCGGCGGGAATCGCTGGTTGCGGGGTCGTCGGTGTCTTGATGGCTACCGCCTCTGTGACCGTGGTCACAGACGCGCCGGCCCGCATTTTGGCGGGCATTGCCGCCGCGGGTCTGATCTTGTTTGCGGGCATGACGTGGCGCGCTCGCCCCAAACTGGCAATTACCCCCGGCGGTTTGGTGCTGCGCGGCTGGTTCAGAACGCAGGTATTGCAGCACTCCGACATCAAGATCATCCGGATCACCGAGTTCCGTCGCCATGCGCGGACGATGCGGTTGCTCGAAGTCGAATCGGTCGAAGGCGGGCTGGTGGTCCTCTCCCGTTGGGACCTCGGGACCGACCCGCTGACGGTGCTCGATGCGCTCACGGCCGCCGGCTACGCGGGCGGTAAGAAGCGCTGACCGGAAGCCGCGCTAGGAGATCGTGATCGACTCGATGACGACCGGCTCGGCCGGCCGGTCGTTGCCGTCGGTCGCCGTCGTCGCGATCGCGTCGACGACCTTTTGCGAATCGGGGTCGGTCACCTCGCCGAAGATCGTGTGCCGCCGGTTCAGGTGGGGAGTGTTGGCCACGGTGATGAAGAACTGCGACCCGTTGGTGCCCGGGCCGGCATTGGCCATCGCCAGCAGGTAGGGCTTGTCGAATTGCAGTTCGGGGTGGAACTCGTCGGCGAATTTGTACCCCGGACCGCCGCGGCCGGTGCCGGTCGGGTCGCCGCCCTGGATCATGAAGCCCGTGATCACCCGGTGGAAGACCGCGCCGTCGTAGAAGGGGCCCGACGGGCCGCCCGACGCGTTCTGGGTCGAGTACTCCTTGGTGCCCTGGGCCAGGCCGACGAAGTTGGCGACGGTCTTGGGGGCGTGGTTTCCGAACAGGGCGACCTTGATGTCTCCGCGGTTGGTGTGCAGCGTTGCGGTGGCGGTCTGAATGGGGCTGTTAGTCACGGGCCTAGAGTCTGCCATCACGCGCGGGCATGCCCGCACTCGGTACCGAAACACGGGCGCGCACAATGGGCGCGGACGTGGCCCGCTGAAGTCAGTCTGATGGCAGTCTGATGAGGCACCGGACGAGCGGCACGGAAGGGCGGCAGATGAGCGCTAAGACGGAATCCCGGCTGACCTCACGGGAGCGATTGGCCCGCGGATTGACTTATACGACAGTGGGGCCCGTGGATCTGGCGCGGGGGATCGTCGGGCTGGGCGCCAACTCCGCGCGGTCGGCCGCGGCGGAGCTGCGCCACCGCTACCGGGACGGCCGGCTCGCCCGCGAAATCGCCGCGGCCCAAGAGACATTGGCCCTGGAATTGGCCGCCGCGCACGAGGTGGTCTCGGGGCTGCCCGAGGCGCTGCAGGAGGCGCGTCGGTCCCAGCGCCGCAGGCCGCGCCCGTGGCTGATCGCCGGCGCGGCCGTCGCGGTCCTGGCGGGCGGCGCCGTCGCATTCAGCATCGTGCGGCGTTCGGTGCGAGCGAAGCCCCAGGAGCCCCAGTCGCGTCCGCCGAGCGTGGACGTCCAGCCGCGCCCCTAGCCGCTTACCGCACGGCCAGCCGCAACCGTTCCCGACGCCGGACCAGAATGCTCGGCAGCCAATCGCCGACGTCGATCGCCTCGATCCACGAGGTGCGCTCGAGCAGCATGCGCAGCACGATGTGGGCTTCCAGGCGGGCCAGTGCCGCGCCCACGCAAAAGTGCACGCCCTTGCCGAAGCTGACGTGACTTTTGGCGGCGGTGCGGTCGAGGCGGAACTCCTCCGGGGCGTCGAAGTGCGCCGGGTCGCGATTGGCCGCCCCCCACATGAGCAGCAGGTGTGACTCGGCCGGCACGTGGACTCCGGCCAGCGTGGTGTCGCGCCACACATGGCGATAGTGGCCACGAAACGGCGCTTCGAAGCGCAGCGTCTCTTCGATGAAAGCGCCGAGCAGTTCGGGGTTTTCGCGTAGCTGGCGTTGGATCGCGGGCCGCTCGGCGAGAATGCCCGCCGCGCTGCCCAGCAGCGACGCCGTCGATTCACCGGCGGCGCTGAACAGCGTGAGCATGATGCCCAGTGCCGGCAGTTGCTCGAGTTCGCCCGAAGCGCAGCGCGCGGCCAGATCGCCGATCAGACCGTATTCGTCGCCCCTGCTTGCCTTTTCGAAATGCTCGAGGACGTATTGCGACAGCTCCAGTGCCGCGGCGAACGCCTCTTCGAGGCGGGCGGGTGTGACGATGCCGTCGAGCAGTGTGGTTGTGGCGTAGCCGAGCCGAATGAGTTTGTCGACGTCGCCCTCGGGCAGCCCCAGCAGCTTGGCGACTACCATCATCGGCAGGCGGTTGGCGATGGCGCTCATCCATTCGATCTCCCCGTCGCGCAGGTTCTGCTCCCACAACAGCTCGGCGGTGTGGGCGGCGAATTCCTCGATGATCCGGACGCGCTTGGCCGACAAGTGCGGAAGCAGGAGCTTGCGGTGCACCGCGTGCGTCGGGTCGTCCGCGGTGGCCAACACGTGCGCGGCTTCTCCCGCGGGCGCCATGTCGAACGGGGTGACGGTGCCGTCGTCGTTGAAGAGCATCGTCGCGGTGAGATTCGACGAAAAGTCGTCGACCCGCTCGACGGCCTCCTGCACCGCGTCCCAGCCGCACACCGCGTAGAACACCGAGTCACCGATGCGGTGTACCGGCGCCTCGGCACGCATGCGCTCATACAGCGGATAGGGATCCTGCACCGCCTCGGCGCCGAAGAACCTGATCGGAGAGTCCAATACCGGCATGTGTTCAGGCTCGATGTGCCGGCCTGCGCCGTCAATGGGTCGCGGCGAAGTTGAGGAGCGCCACGGGTCGGGCACAGGTTGCAGCCCCGGTTGCGCCCTTGCTTCCAGCAGCGGATTGACTTGAGAGTTATCCATCAGAAATTCTCATCGTGAGGAAAGTGTTTCCGACCACCGCTGCGGAGGGGCCTATGCGCGACGACTGGTTGGTGGGACGAGATCGCCGTAGCGAGGCCACCGAGCGGATTCATGCGGCGGCCGCGGATCTCATCGCCCGCCGCGGATACGAAGCTTTCACGATCGAAGCCCTCGCGGCCGCGGTCCACTGCTCGCCCGCGACGATTTACCGGCACGCCGGCGGCAAGGCCGCCCTTCGCGACGCCGTCGTCGCCATCCATGCGGAGCGCATCGTCGACGCCGCACGGGACGCCATCCGGGGCCTCGACGGGGCGGATCGCGTGGTGACCGCGACGATCGTGGCCTTGGAACGGTTGCGTTCGGACCCGCTGGCCCACCTGATGCGGTCGGTGCACGCGACCCCGGCCAACGAGTGGATCGCCAGCTCATCGGCGGTCACCGCCCTGGCGACCGAAATGCTGGGGAACGCGGACGACCCCCTCGCCGCGCAGTGGCTGATCCGTGTCTTTCTGGCGCTGTGGCGCTGGCCTTTGAAAGACGTCGCCGCCGAACGCGCGTTGGTGCAACGCTTCCTCGGCTCGTCCTATTCGACTGTTCATGCGGACGAATAACCCCGTCGCAGCCGAAGGCATGGATGCATTGCCGATGGTTCCCGTCGGGTCGCTGGGCGGAAACCGTTAAGGCCGAATGCTTCCGATCGCGACGGTTTCGAGGCCCGCAGCGAGGTCCAGCCGCCGACCGCCGGTTGATACGGGGGAGTCTGTGGAGCCTAGGGGAATCGAACCCCTGACACCCGCCTTGCAAAGGCGGTGCTCTACCAACTGAGCTAAGGCCCCTGGTTGTGGTCGGACGGATCGGCCACCGCCACGTGCCATACCTCGACCCCGCGCCGTGACCGCACCACCGCCGCCGCTACCGCGACCAATGCCAGTGGCAATGCAAGTCTCACGCAACGTCTGGACGGGCACATGGTTGTGGGCCTAGGAGGACTCGAACCTCCGACCTCTTCGTTATCAGCGAAGCGCTCTAACCGCCTGAGCTATAGGCCCGTACTCGCCGTACGGCCGAGCGACGAGATTACCGCAATCGCCGCCCCACCCCCAAAAGCCCATGATCCGCGCCGGGCCGCCGGCAGCCTTCCGCGAAAGTGCAACTACCGACGCCTACTCTCTCGGGCGCGATGCGTCGCCAACTGCACTCTCGCGAGCGATCGCCGCGCTAGTCGCGGTCGGCCAACGTGACTTCGATGCCGCCGATCAGATCGGTCGCCAGGTTGTAGACGAAGGCGGCGATGGTGGCCATCGCGGTCAGCAGGACGATGTTGACCAGGCCGATCAGCACGGCACCGCCGAAGATGGTGCTGCTGGAGACCAGTTCGCCGCTGCTGCCGCTGGTGTTGTTCAGCAGGTCGCCGACGTTGCTGTTGAGCTTGGCCCACACGCCCATGCCGCCGAGGACGAGGTAGAGGAACGCCACCGCGATCATCCACACGAAGAACAGCGCCACCGATAGCAGCAGGGACACCTTCAACGTGCTCCACGGATCGATCCGGCGGATCTGCATGCTGGCCCGAACGGGTCCGCGGGTCCGCCGCGACACCTGGACGCGGCTTTCGCGGCCCTCGCGGGCCTCCCGGTTCTCCGGCCCTTCGGCGGTGGCGGCCCGGCCCGGGCCCTCCGCACCGCGGTCCGGCGCGGGCTTGCGCTGTGGCGGCCGCGGCATCGGGCCGGACAGGTCGGGCAACTCGCTGGCGTAGGCCTCGGCGGGTGCGGCCACCTGGTCGCGCGCCGCCGGGGCGTCCGGGTCGCGCGGGGGGCTCTTCGGACGGGCGCCGGGGGCGGCGGTACCCGAGATGAAGCGGTTCAGCCGGGCGTCGGCGCCGGCCGGCGGGCCCGACGGCCTCGTCTCGGGGTGAGGCTCGGGCTCGCGTTGCGGCGCGTGCGACGGCCGGGCACCGCCGCGCTGCCGGGGTGGCCCATCGCCGGAATCCTGGATCCGGCCGGCCTGCGGAGGTGCCGCGCGGTGCGCACCGGCACGCTCGGCCGCGCCATCCCCATTTAGGCCGTCGCCCATGTTGGGGGCGCCCGGCTCGTTCGGTGAGGTCACCCCGACTCCTTAGAACTGTTAGCGCATCGTCGGGCCGAGTCTATTGCCTGAACGGCAGCCCGCACCCACAGGACCGCGGCTTGGTGGGCATCGTGACCTGGCTAGCCGTCCGATTCCGCGTCGACGTCGGCCTCCCCGACCACCTCGTCGGCGGCTTCCTCGGCGTTGCGGGCGATCGCCAGCAGCGTGTTGTCCTCACCGAGGTTCATCAACCGCACGCCCTTGGTCTGCCGTCCCGCCTTGCGGACCTGGCGCGCCGCCGTGCGGATCACGCCGCCCCCGGAGGTGATCGCGTACAGCTCGCTGTCGTCGTCGACGATCAGCGCGCCCACCAACCGGCCGCGCCGACGGTCGTATTGCACGGTCAGCACGCCCTTGCCGCCGCGGCCCTGCACCGGGTACTCCTCGATCGCGGTGCGCTTGGCGTAACCCCCGGACGTGGCGACCAGCAGGTAGGTATCTTCGCGGATCACGTTGAGCGACAACAGGTAATCGTCGGCGTTGAAGCGCATGCCCTGCACGCCGGAGGTAGCCCGGCCCATCGGGCGCAGCGCCTCGTCGGTCGCCGAGAACCGGATGGACTGCCCGAGCGCGGACACCAGCAGCAGGTCCTCGTCGGCCGAGCACAGCACCGCCCCGACCAGCTCGTCGCCGTCGCGGAGGTTTACCGCGACGATGCCTCCGGACCGGTTGGAGTCGAAGTCGGTCAGCTTGGTCTTCTTCACCAGGCCATTGCGGGTGGCCAGCACCAGGTACGGGGCGTCCTCGTAGCCGCGGATCTGGATGACCTGCGCGATCCGCTCCTCGGGCTGGAAGGCCAACAGGTTGGCGACGTGCTGCCCGCGCGCCGTTCGGGATGCCTCCGGCAGCTCATAGGCCTTGGCCCGGTACACCCGGCCCTGCGTGGTGAAGAACAGGATCCAGTCGTGGGTGGAGGACACGAAGAAGTGCTTGACGATGTCGTCCTGTTTGAGCCCGGCGCCCTGCACGCCCTTTCCGCCGCGCTTCTGGCTGCGGTACAGGTCGGTCTTGGTGCGCTTCGCGTAGCCGGTCTCGGTGATGGTGACGACGACGTCCTCGCGGGTGATCAGGTCCTCGTCGCTGACATCCCCGTCGGCCGCGATGATGCGGGTGCGGCGGTCGTCGCCGTGCTTGTCGACGATCTCGGTGAGCTCGTCGCGCACGATCGCCCGCTGCCGCTCCGGTTTGGCCAGGATGTCTTCCAGGTCGGCGATCTCGGCCTCGATCTTGGCCAGATCGTCGATGATGCGCTGACGCTCCAGGGCGGCCAGGCGCCGCAGCTGCATGTCCAGGATCGCCTGGGCCTGGATCTCGTCGATGTCGAGCAGCTCGATCAGTCCGGCGCGCGCGATGTCGACGGTTTCCGACGCCCGGATCAAGGCGATCACCTCATCCAGCGCGTCGAGGGCCTTGACCAGACCGCGCAGGATGTGGGCCCGCTCGTTGGCCTTGCGCAGCCGGTAGGTGGTGCGCCGCACGATGACGTCGAGCTGGTGTGCGACGTAGTAGCGGATCATCTGATCCAGGCGCAGGGTGCGCGGCACCCCGTCGACGATGGACAGCATGTTGGCCCCGAAGCTGGTCTGCAGCTGGGTGTGCTTGTAGAGGTTGTTCAGCACCACCTTGGCCACCGCGTCGCGCTTGAGCTCGACGACGATGCGCAGGCCCACCCGGTCGCTGCTCTGGTCCTCGATGTTGGAGATTCCGGCCAGCTTGCCGTCGCGCACCTGCTCGGCGATCGAGGTGATGAAGTTGTCGTGGTTGACCTGATACGGCAGCTCGGTGATGACCAGAGACGTTCGGCCGCGTGAATCTTCTTCTACCTCAACCACTCCGCGCATCCGGATGGAGCCGCGGCCGGTCTTGTAGGCGTCGGCGATGCCCTGCGAGCCGACGATCAGCGCTGACGTGGGGAAGTCGGGCCCCTTCACGCGCTGCATGACGGCGGCCAGCGTGGCTTCCTCGTCGGCCTCGTGGTTTTCGAGGCACCAGAACACCGCCTCGGCCAACTCGCGCAGGTTGTGCGGCGGGATGTTGGTCGCCATGCCGACCGCGATGCCGCCGGACCCGTTGGCCAGCAGGTTGGGGAACCGGCTCGGCAGCACCGTCGGTTCCTGGACGCGGCCGTCGTAGTTGGGGGTGAAATCGACTGTCTCCTCGTCGATTTCGCGCAGCATCTCCATCGCCAGCGGAGTCAGCCGCGCCTCGGTGTTGTGGCTGACGAACCCGTTCGTCAGGAATGCGTGGTCGTCAGTATCGACGCGCAGGCTGTAGACCGGCTGGATGCCGGCGTCGGTCACCGAGGCGACACGTGCGTAGTAGAACCGGCCGTCGGTGAGGTCGGTCGCTATGGCGGCCGCGTCCGGGTCATTCCCATGGACACGCAGGAACTCGACCAGTCCGGGCACCTCGTCGACCGTGGGGGGTATGTACGCCGCTGCCGGCGTGTTCCGTGCGTAGCCCCCACGCTCGGCGTTCATGACGGTCCAGTCACCCGGGCGAATCTCTTCGATTAGCTTCCAAAGAAGCGTCGGCACACCGCCAACATTCACCAGGCACAGCAGTGGGTGGTTCGCCGTACCGGTGACCTCATGTCCGCCTAATGTGCGCACACAGAAGGTCGGATGGTCTCCCGAGTGGAACAGGCGGTCCGCCGACACCGGCATGCCGTGCCGATCAAGCACCTTAAGATCAATGACGTTGTCGCTGTTCGGCTTTGCGTCCCGCACTACATCGGCGATGCGGATCGAGCGGCCCTCTGGCAGCGCCACCAACACATCTCCAGAGACGCAGTAGCGCATCGCCGCCGGAGGATCGTTGCCCGGCGAACCGAAGTTGCCCTGGCCGTCGACGAGCGGATAGCGCAGCGACCACGGCTGGGCCATGCGCACCAACGTGTCGTAGATCGACGCGTCGCCGTGCGGGTGGTAGTTGCCCATCGTCTCGGCCACCGAGCGCGCCGACTTGGCGTGGCTGCGGTCGGGGCGGAACCCGGAGTCGTACATCGCGTACAACACGCGGCGGTGCACCGGCTTGAGGCCGTCGCGCACCTCCGGCAGCGCGCGGCCCACGATCACGCTCATCGCGTAGTCGATGTAGCTGCGCTGCATCTCGTGCTGGATGTCGACGGGCTCGATGCGGTCGCCGGCTTCGTCGCCCGGCGGCAACGTGGTGTCAGTCATGTATTTCCTAAATCCCCTTAAACATCCAGGAAACGAACGTCTTTGGCATTACGGGTGATAAAGCTGCGGCGCGCCTCGACGTCCTCGCCCATCAGGATCGAGAACAACTCGTCGGCGGCGGCCGCGTCATCCAGGGTGACTTGGCGCAATACCCGCACCGACGGGTCCATCGTGGTTTCCCACAACTCCTTGGCGTCCATCTCGCCCAGGCCCTTGTAGCGCTGGATGCCGTCTTCCTTGTTGATCTTCTTGCCGGACTTCAGCCCGGCCTCCAGCAGGCCGTCGCGCTCGCGGTCGGAATAGGCGAATTCGGGATCGCTGCGCTGCCACTTCAACTTGTACAGCGGCGGCTGCGCCAAGAACACGTGCCCGTTTTCGATCAGGGGCCGCATGAACCGGAACAACAGCGTCAACAGCAGCGTCGAAATGTGTTGGCCGTCAACGTCGGCGTCGGCCATCAGCACAATCTTGTGGTAGCGCAGCTTGGTGATGTCGAACTCGTCGTGAATGCCGGTGCCCAGGGCGGTGATTATCGCCTGGACCTCGGTGTTCTTCAAAACGCGGTCGATGCGCGCCTTCTCGACGTTGATGATCTTGCCGCGCAACGGAAGGATCGCCTGGAACATCGAATCGCGGCCGCTTTTGGCCGAGCCGCCGGCCGAATCACCCTCCACCACATACAGTTCGGACTTTCGCGGGTCGGTGGAGCGGCAGTCGGCAAGCTTGCCCGGCAACCCGCCGAGGTCGGTGGCGCTCTTGCGGCGCACCAGTTCTCGCGCCTTGCGCGCGGCGATCCGGGCTTGCGCGGACGACACCGCCTTGTTCACAACGGTTTTGGCCTCGGAGGGGTTGGCCTCGAACCAGTGCGTCAGCTGCTCGTTGCACACCTTCTGCACGAACGACTTGACCTCGGTGTTGCCCAGCTTGGTCTTGGTCTGACCCTCGAACTGCGGTTCGCTGACCTTCACCGAGATGACCGCGGCCAAGCCCTCCCGGATGTCGTCGCCGGTGAGGTTGGGGTCCTTGTCTTTCAACAGCTTCTTGTCTTTGGCGTACTTGTTCACCACCGACGTCAGCGCGCTGCGAAAACCCTCTTCGTGGGTGCCGCCCTCGTGGGTGTTGATGGTGTTGGCGAAGGTGTGGACCGACTCCGAATAGCCGCCGTTCCACTGCATGGCGATTTCGACCTCGTGGCCGGCTCCCTTCCCGTCGAAATCGATGACGCTCTGCTGGATCGGGTTCTTGGTGCGGTTGATGTGCTTGACGAAGTCGACCAGGCCGCCGGGGTAGTGGAAGGTGCGGTGCTTGACCTTTTGCGGCGCGCTCGATTCCGCCGCCTTTTCCTCGGCGGACTTGGGTGCGTCGGCGGTGTCGCTGACGACCTCGTCGACAACCTCGTCCTGGGCCACCCGCTCGTCGGTGAGCTCGATCGTCAGGCCCTTGTTCAAAAATGCCATTTCCTGCAGCCGGCGCGCCACGGTCTCGAAGTCGTACTCGGTGGTTTCGAAGATGTCCGGATCCGCCCAAAACCTGATGGTGGTCCCGGTCTTCTTGGTGGCCTCGCCCTCCTTGAGCGTGCCCGGCACGGCGTGGTCGTAGAATTGCGACCACTCGTGGCCATCACGGGCGATGTCCACCTCGAGCCGGGTCGACAGCGCGTTCACCACCGACACACCGACGCCGTGCAGACCGCCACTGACGTTGTAGCCACTGTTCTCGCCACCGAACTTGCCGCCGGCGTGGAGTTGGGTCATCACCACGTCGACGGTCGGCGCGCCGGTGGCGTGCATCGCCACCGGGATACCGCGGCCGTTGTCGGCCACCTCGACGCCGCCGTCGTCGAGCAGGCGCACGTCCACCCGGTTGGCGTAGCCGGCCATCGCCTCGTCCACCGAGTTGTCGACCACCTCCCAGATGAGGTGGTGCAGACCACGCTCACCGGTGGACCCGATGTACATGCCCGGGCGTTTGCGGACAGCCTCCAGCCCTTCCAAAACGGTGATCTGTTCGGCGCCGTATCCGGCTTGGGGCTTCTTCTTCTGGGCAGCCACGGTCGGAATGCTCTCCTTGGGGTTTCATGCGGGCGGTCCGGTCACCGCGACAATCGCATCCCACCACTCTACCGTGATCGAGGCCTCGGACCGCTTCTCCGGGCGCGTTTCTACCCAGCTAACCGCGCCGTGCACACGATTTCTTTCTTCCGGGCGCGTCCCGACGTGCAAATTAGGGGTCCGCGTCGTCCTGGTGGCTCTCAGCCGCTGTGGATAGACGCGCGTCTGGGGATCGTTTACGCCCCTTGAATGCCTCACCCGTAGGTGTCGCGCGGGCCCCGTCCGGCGATGTGCCGCGGCCCCTTGCGCCACGACGGGGCG
This sequence comes from Mycobacterium sp. NGS57, assembly GCF_059812405.1. Classification (NCBI taxonomy): domain Bacteria; kingdom Bacillati; phylum Actinomycetota; class Actinomycetes; order Mycobacteriales; family Mycobacteriaceae; genus Mycobacterium; species Mycobacterium sp. NGS57. The sequence continues at coordinate 318,526 of NZ_JCALCP010000007.1, forward strand.
GCCGGGCCGGTGATTTTCAGCGACGTCACCACACCGTTGCCCACCGCGGCGGCGATCTTGGCCAACAGTTGCGCCTGGATCATCCGCAGTTGGGTGGCCCAGGCCGTCGATTCCGCCGTCACGCTCAGCACTCCCTCGCTGAGCGCGGTCGGGGTCGCATGGTCGGCGATCTGCTGTCCCACCACCGACGGCCAGTGGCCCAGCACCGTGCCTTCGGCCACGTGCGCCGACCAGCCCCGCTTTTTGGCGAGATCGCGCGCCAGCCTGCCCAGCGGTTGTGGATCGCGAACGTCCGGGCCCGGTCCCGACCAGCTGCGCCGCTGCCCCGCGACGCGACGCGGACCCGACGGGGTGGTCCGCCCGCGCCCCGCGTCCTTGCCCTGTGCGCGCGCCGCGGCGCGAGCCTCCTCGAGGGTGCGCCGCACCAAGTCCATACCCGTCAACTCGCCGAGGCGGTCAACGTTTCCCGTGTCGTCCTCGCCGGTCATCCCACCACCGCCGATACCCTGCCCGTGTCGTCGTCGCGCAAATCGATGTGCACGCGCCTGGCGTCCCAGTCCGCCGGAATGTCTTCCAGCACGGCGGCGGTCACCAGAACCTGCTCGGCGGATTCAGCCACCGCCGCCAACGCACGGCGACGCGCCGCGTCGAGTTCGGCGAACACGTCGTCGAGCAACAACACCGGGTCGCTGCCGTCTTCGCGCAGCAACTCGTAGGCCGCCAGCCGCAGGCCCACCGCGAACGACCACGACTCCCCATGGCTGGCAAAACCTTTGGCGGCTTGATCGCCGAGGCGCAACTCCAGGTCGTCGCGATGCGGACCGACCAGGCACATCCCGCGTTCCAGTTCCGCGTCCCGGCGGGCCGAGAGTGCGGCCAGCAGCGCGGCCTCCAAGAATTCCCGATCGGTGAGGTCGCCGCCATCGATGGTGCCGGGGTCGCCCAGGCTAGAGCGGTAGGCGATCGACGCCGGCCGTGATCCCGGCGCGAGCAGCTGATAGGCCTTTTCCACTTCCGGCGACAGTTGGTTCACCAAATCAATCCGGGCCGCCATCAATGCGGCGCCGTGCTCGGCCAACCGACTATCCCACACGTCGAGGGTGTCCAGCGCACCCCGGTCACCGCGGTACCGCGCGCCGGACAGCGACTTCAACAACGCAGTGCGTTGCCGCAAAACCTTGTCGTAGTCCGCGCGCACGCCCGCGATCGTCGGCCGGCGGACGGTCACCAGGTCATCGAGGTAGCGGCGCCGATCCGACGGATCACCACGCACCAGAGCCAAGTCCTCGGGCGCGAACAGCACCGCTCGCAGCACGCCGACCACTTCACGGGTGCTACGCACCGGCGACCGGTTCAGCCGGGCCTTGTTGGCGCGGCCGGCCGCAATCTCCAGATCGATGGCGCATTCCCGCCCGTCGCTGACCACGATGGTCGAGACCACCCCGCGATCCGCACCAGCCCGGATCAACGGCGCGTCGGTTCCAACCCGGTGTGAGCCCAGGGTGGTCGAATACCACAGGGCCTCAATCAGATTCGTCTTGCCGAACCCGTTGGGGCCGACGAACACCGTCCGGCCCGCCTGTAATTCGAGGTCGACGTGTGCCCACGACCGGAAGTCGCGCAGGCCCAACTGCCTGACGTACACCTACCCGGGCAGCCGGACTGGCATCAACAGGTACACGTAGTCCGTCGGCAACGCGGCGAAGGGCCCGCTGCCGGTCGGGGAACTGTCGTCAGCGAGCGCCGGGCGCAGCAACGCCGGCTTGCCCGGGGTCGTGAAGCCGAACGACACCCGCTCGGAATGCACCGACGCCAGCCCGTCGGTCAGGTACGTCGGGTTGAACGCGATCGTCAACGGTTCCCCGACGAAATCAACCTGAAGGTCTTCTTCCGCACGGCCCACGTCGTCGGCGCCCGCGGACAGCCGCAGCGTTCCGTCGGAGAATTCCATCCGCACCTGCGCACCCCGGTCGGCGACCAGGGCGACCAGCTTGATGGCCTCGGTCAACTCCGCGACATTGATGGTGGCGACGGCCGTGTGCTCGGCCGGCAACAACTGCCGAAACTTCGGGAACTCCGCGTCGAGGAGCCGGGTGGTGCTGCGCTTGCCATTGCCGCTGATACCGAGCAACCCGTCCTGCCCGACTCCGGGGCCGGCCCCCAGCGATAACCGGACCTCATCCCCGTCGGCGCCGGCTTTGGCGGCCTCGGCGAGCGTCTTGGCCGGAACCAACACCGCGGCCTCGATGTCGGGCGACAGCGCCGACCAGGTCAACTCGCGTACCGCGAGCCGGAACCTGTCGGTCGCCGCCAAAACCACCCGGTCACCGGAGATCTCAACCCGGATGCCGGTCAGCATGGGCAACGTGTCGTCCCGGCCGGCGGCGATGGCCACCTGGCCGATCGCCTCGGCGAACAGCTCCGCCGGCAGCGTGCCGGTCCCTTCCGGCAGCGCGGGCAGCGTCGGATAATCCTCGACCGGCATCGTCGGCAGCGAAAACCTGGCGCTTCCGCAGGTCAACGCGACCCGGTTGCCGTCGACATAGAAGTCGACGGGCTTGTTCGGCAGCGCCCGGGTGATGTCCGACAATAACCTGCCGGACACCAAAACGCTTCCCGGAGAAGCGATTTCGGCCGCAACCTGTGCTTCCGCGGATACCTCGTAGTCGAATCCGGAGATCGTCAGCCCGTCGTCCGAACCGGACAACAGGACCCCGGACAGCACCGGGACCGCCGGCCTGGTCGGCAGGTTCTTCGCCACCCACGACACCGCGTCGGCGAAAGACTCTCGCACGAGACGGAATTTCAAGTCGGTGAGGCCAGCTGTCGTCGTCGCCGCGTCCATAGCGTCCCTTCACCTGCCAAGTCTTCGTAACCGAGATCGCTAGCCGCCCGCCGCTAGCAGTCGAACCACAACCGTAGATCTTCTGCGGCCATCTTGAAAGCTAGTCCAAGAGGCCGACAAGCCGGGCGAACGCCGGCTGCGCGTCGCGCGGGCAACGCGTGTCCCCAATGCTGTTCTTCAAAGAAGAATCGACGAAGAGATTTCAGTACCAGTAATAAGGGCTGTGGATTCTGGGGACAGGCAGGGCTTGGTCCAGCTAGGGGACGGGCGAGGTTGTTGATGACAGCGTTGACAACGGTGGGGTTGTTGTTGGGCCGCTGGGGATGGGGGAAGGGTGTGCACGGAAACTCCATTGCTGCACCCGAGTTTCGCTGGTTTCTGCACAGCGCTGCACACAGCGGCTTGGGTGTGACAGGTGTGACAGGGGAGCGGGAAGTTTTTCGAAAAGTTTCGGGGACGGACCCCTGGACGGCTCGAAACGACAGGGTCAGCGCTTGGAGCGTTGCCGGATGCGCGTGGTCAGCTCCTTGACGTGATCGAAGACCTCACGCCGCTCGGCCATCTCCGACAAGATCTTTCGCTGTGCGTACATGACCGTGGTGTGGTCGCGGCCGAATGCCTGACCGATCTTGGGCAACGACAGGTCGGTGAGCTCGCGGCACAGATACATCGCGATCTGGCGTGACTGCGCCAGCGCCCTGGTCTTGCCCGGGCCGCGCAGCTCCTCGACGGTGGTGTCGAAATACTCGGCGGTGGCGGCCATGATGGTCGCCGCGCTGATCTGCATGGTGCTGGCGTCGGCGATCAGATCGCGAAGCACGATCTCCGCCAATGCCTTGTCGATGGGCGTCTTGTTCAGCGACGCGAACGCCGTCACCCGGATCAGCGCGCCCTCGAGTTCGCGGATGTTGCGTTCGATGCTGCTGGCGATCAACTCGAGGACATCGTCGGGCACCGCCAGCCGGTCCATCTGAGCCTTTTTCCGCAGGATGGCGATGCGGGTCTCCAGTTCGGGCGGCTGCACGTCAGTGATCAGGCCCCATTCGAAGCGGGTCCTCAGCCGATCCTCGAGGGTGGCCAGTTGTTTCGGCGGCCGGTCGGAGGAGATGACGATTTGCTTGTTGGCGTTGTGCAGCGTGTTGAAGGTATGGAAGAACTCTTCCTGGATACCTTCTTTGCCCTCGATGAATTGGATGTCATCGACAAGCAACACGTCGACGTCGCGGTAGCTGCGCTTGAACGCGACCTTGCGGTCGTCGCGCAGCGAGTTGATGAAGTCGTTGGTGAATTCCTCGGTGGAGACGTATTTGACCCGCATGCCGGGGAACAGCCGCTGCGCGTAGTTGCCGGCGGCGTGCAGCAGATGGGTCTTGCCCAGGCCGGACTCGCCCCAGATGAACAGCGGGTTGTAGGCGCGGGCCGGGGCTTCGGCGATGGCCAGGGCCGCGGCGTGGGCGAAGCGGTTGGACGCGCCGATGACGAACGTGTCGAAGGTGTAGCGCCGGTTGAGGCTGGTTCCGCCGGCAACGGCCGGATCCGTGGTGTGTGGGCGCTCGGTGAAGTAGTTGGGCCAACTCTGCTCGGCGCCACCCACGAGTTCACCGTTCTCATCCGCCTCGTCGGTGTCGAGCGGCGTATCCAGGTCGTCGTCGGCGGGGGCCGGTGGTTGCCCGTCGGACGGGAAGCTCTCCGCTTGTGGGAAGGGGCCGTCGCCGGCTTCCTCGGGCGGGGCGATGCGCACGCCGAGTTGAATCTGCTGCCCGAGGCGACGGCTCAGCGCGTCGGTGATGGGCGCGCGCAAGTGACGTTCGATTTCGTTTTGCACGAAGCTGCTCGGCACCGACAGCAAAGCAAAGCCCTCGACGATCGTGAGCGGCTGCACGAGGTTCAGCCACGCCCGCTGCTGCGGGGTGAGCGGGGTGGCGAGCGCGGTGCGTCCGGCGGACATGCCGTCCGGGGAGGATTCACCGTTCAACTCGGAGACGACCGCGCTCCACACTGTCGTGAATCCTGAACCGGGGTCATCGGTCAACGACGTAATCTCCCTGGTTCTCGCAGATCCCGGGTCGAGGAGTAGCCACGCTGGGCGACAAAGCAACTGTCCACATAGTTATGCACAGGTGTGGACAGGATGACCGCAAACGAGCCGCAGCCTACCGGCGACGGCCCGCGATCTCCGTGCTGATGACGGCCTGTTCAGGTCGCCTAGCCAGCTAGTCGATCCGCCATCCTCGCTTCGTCGTCGAGCGCCGTTCCACGCTGAAACGGCATTGCCCGAAGCTAACAGTTTTCCGTGCGGCTGCCAACCGTTGTGCTGCATTCCAATCGGCTTCTCTAGAGTTCTTCGGGGCGTGCATGATGGTTGTTCCCCTATGGTGCCGCAGACCGGTCGTCGAGAACTTCTGTTTTCGCGGATGTGTGAGTTGCGTTCGTTGCGGCAGACCAAGTTTGACCCAGCGGAAGCTCGTCAGTACCCTCGAACAGTCGCCCGAAAGTCGGCGATACGGCTGCGACCCGGACTTAGCTCGGGGACCGCGCCGGCCAGCAGCAAGACCCACCCCCGACCGACTCGCGGACGAACGCAGTCGAGCAACGTGAGCGGCCGGATGGTTCGAATACGAGGAGAACGCCGTGGCCAAGGGCAAGCGGACCTTCCAGCCGAATAACCGGCGCCGAGCCCGCGTGCACGGCTTCCGGTTGCGGATGCGCACCCGCGCCGGGCGGGCCATCGTCTCCAGTCGGCGCCGCAAAGGCCGCCGCGCGCTCACTGCCTGATCGCAACGTCAGGTTTTTCGGCGGTGCTTCCCGCACGCAACCGCATGAGGCGGTCAACGGAGTTTGACTCCGCCGTCAAACACGGCGCGCGTTCGGCGCAGGCCGACGTCGTCGTGCACCTCCGGCGGACTCCCGAAGACGGCACCGGCCCGCGCGTCGGGCTGATCATCGCGAAGCCCGTGGGATCCGCGGTGGAACGCCATCGCGTCGCGCGCCGGCTACGCCACGTCGCCCGGACGATGCTGGATGACCTCGACCCGGCCGACCGCGTGGTGATCCGGGCGTTGCCGGGCAGTCGCCAGGCGTCCTCGGCACGCCTGGAGCAGCAACTGCGACGCGGGTTGCGCCGCGCCCTCGAGTCGGCGGGGGCCGGCCGGTGAACGCCGCCGTGCGGGGCCTGCTTTTCCTGATCCGCCTCTACCGGCACATGGTGTCGCCGCTGCGACCGCCGACCTGTCGCTTCACGCCGACCTGTAGCCAGTACGCCCTCGACGCTCTCACTGAGTACGGCCTGATCCGGGGGAGTTGGCTGTCCGCGGTCCGGCTCGCCAAATGCGGACCGTGGCATCGGGGAGGATGGGATCCGATACCCGAACGAAGCGGCGCTCGTGCCGACTTCGACGACGCCGACAGCGCCTGGCAATCCCCAGCGACGCAAGGGAAGAGTGAGTCTTTTGTCCTTTGATTTTTTCAGCCTCGACATCATCTACTACCCGGTGTCGTGGATCATGTGGGCCTGGTACAAACTGTTCGCGGCCGTGCTGGGTCCGTCGAACTTCTTCGCCTGGGCTCTGTCGGTGATGTTCCTGGTGTTCACGCTGCGGGCCCTGCTGTACAAGCCGGTGGTGAACCAGATCCGCTTCACCCGGCAAATGCAGGAGCTGCAGCCCCAACTGAAGGCGCTGCAGAAAAAGTACGCCAAGGACCGCCAGCGCATGTCGCTCGAGATGCAGAAGCTGCAGCGCGAGCACGGCTTCAACCCGCTCCTGGGTTGCCTGCCGGCGTTCGCGCAGATCCCGGTGTTCCTCGGGCTGTATCACGTCCTGCGTTCGTTCAACCGCACCACCGGCGGCTTCGGTCAAGCCCACCTGTCGGTGGCTCAGAACCGAGCGACCGGGAACTATTTCTTCAGCCCCGCCGACGTGGGCCACTTCCTCGACGCCCACCTTTTCGGCGCGCCGATCGGGGCGTTCATGACGCAGCATTCCGGATTGGACGCGTTCACCGTCTTCAGCCGCCCCGCGGTGATCGCGGTGGGCGCGCCGGTGATGCTCCTGGCCGGCATCGCGACCTTCTTCAACAGCCGCGCGTCGGTGGCGCGGCAGAGCCCAGAGGCGGCCGCCAACCCGCAGACGGCGATGATGAATAAGCTTGCGCTGTACGTGTTTCCGCTCGGCATCATCGTCAGCGGACCGTTCCTCCCGCTCGCGATCATCCTGTACTGGTTCGCCAACAACATCTGGACGTTCGCGCAGCAGCACTACGTGTTCGGGATGATCGAGAAGGAAGACGAGGCCAAGCGCCAACAAGCCCTCGAGCGCCGCGCGTCCAACGCACCGGCGCCGGGGGCTAAACCCAAACGCAACCCGAAGGCGGCAGGCGGGGAATCGCCGGCGGGCCCGGAGTCCGATGGGCCCGCTGACGACGCGGGCGCCGCGAAGACGACGACGGCGCAACCGGACCAGCCGGATGCTGAGCCACGCAACGACGCTCCGACCAACCGCACCCCGCGACCGGGGGCGCGACCGAAAAAGCGGAAACGCTAAAGAAACGACGACGACAGCCACCGGCGCCTTCGACCAGTGACGCGACTGGAACGGGCCCCACGGATGAGGGAGAGATAACGCATGACAGACGCCGACACCACCGAACGCGACGCTGATACGGAACTCGACACCCAAGCGTCGGTCGACGAGGACACGGCGGAGTCGGGGGGAGCGGATCAACCCGACGACGCCGAAGAGCGACTGGTCGCCGAAGGGGAGATCGCCGGCGACTATCTGGAAGAGCTGTTGGACCTGTTGGACTTCGACGGCGACATCGATCTGGACGTCGAGGGCGACCGCGCGGTCGTGAGCATCGACGGCAGCGACGACCTCAATAAGTTGGTCGGCCGCGGCGGCGAGGTGCTCGATGCGCTGCAGGAGCTCACCCGGCTCGCGGTGCACCAGAAGACGGGCGTGCGCAGCCGGCTGATGCTCGACATCGCGAGCTGGCGACGTCGGCGCCGCGAGGAACTGGCCGCACTCGGCGACAAGGTGGCGCGCCGGGTGCTGAGCTCCGGCGAGCGCGAGGAGCTCTCGCCAATGACGCCGTTCGAGCGCAAGATCGTCCACGACGCCGTCGCGGCCGTCGATGGGGTGCACAGCGAAAGCGAGGGCCAGGAGCCTTCGCGTCGCGTCGTGGTCCTGCTCGACTGACCGAGTCACAGCGGTGTAATTTGCGCTTGGAGCCGGAGGATGTTTCACGTGAAACACGTAGACGAGATGTTTCACGTGAAACATGGCGGACCGGAACCCGACGCGGCGAGCGCCGTCTTCGGCCCGCGGATCGACCTCGCGCGGCGGTACGCCGGCCTCCTCGCCGGAGCCGGCGTCGAACGGGGGCTGCTCGGTCCGCGGGAAGCCGAACGCGTGTGGGACCGGCACCTATTGAATAGCGCCGCGGTGGCCGAGCTCCTCGATCCGGGGGAGCGGGTGATCGATATCGGAAGCGGCGCCGGGCTCCCGGGGATACCGCTGGCGATTGCGCGGCCGGACCTCGAGGTCGTGCTCCTCGAGCCCCTCCTGCGGCGCAGCGAGTTTCTTACCGAGGTCGTGGCCGAACTAGGGTTGGCGGTCGCGGTGGTGCGTGGCCGAGCGGAGGAACCTGGGGTGCGCGACCGCTTCGGGGACCGGGACGCCGCGGTGTCGCGGGCGGTTGCGGCGCTGGACAAATTGACGAAGTGGAGTATGCCATTGCTACGGCCGGACGGGCGGATGGTGGCGATCAAAGGGGAGCGCGCTCCCGAGGAACTGGAAGCGCACCGGCGTGTGATGGCGGCTGCGGGCGCTGTTGATGCCAGGGTGGTGACATGTGGCGCGAAATATTTGCGTCCGCCCGCAACCGTAGTGGTGGCGCGTCACCGCAAGCGGACGCGCCCGAAGCCGGCGCGGATAGCAGACAGGGGGGCACGATGAGTTCTCCCCACGACGGACCCACCGCTCCCGCGCCCACCGCGGCGCGCGCCGACGCCGGCCATGTTTCACGTGAAACATCGAACGAATACGACACCCCGATCGCCGCCGCCGCTGAGCGCGCGATGCGGGTCCTGCACACCACCTACGCGCCGCTGCGCCGACCCGGCCAGCGCCGCGTCTTCACCATCGCGAATCAAAAGGGCGGTGTCGGCAAGACCACCACCGCGGTCAACCTCGCCGCGGCCCTCGCGGTACAGGGGCTCAAGACGCTCGTCGTCGACCTCGACCCGCAGGGCAACGCGAGCACGGCGCTGGGCATCCACGACCGGACGGCGGGCACGCCGTCCTCCTACGAGGTGCTCATCGGCGAGGTCGCGTTGCGAGACGCGCTGCGACCCAGCCCGCACAGCCCCCGGCTGTTCTGTGTGCCGGCGACGATCGATCTGGCCGGCGCGGAAATCGAATTGGTCAGCATGGTCGCGCGCGAGAATCGGCTGCGCACCGCGTTGGCCGATCTCGACCAGTTCGACTTCGACTACGTGTTCGTCGACTGCCCGCCATCGCTCGGCCTGCTGACGATCAACGCGCTCGTGGCCGCTCCGGAGGTGATGATCCCGATCCAGTGCGAGTACTACGCGTTGGAGGGCGTGTCACAGCTGATGCGCAATATCGAGATGGTGAAGGCCCACCTCAATCCGCAGCTGGAGGTCACCACCGTGATCCTCACGATGTACGACGGGCGGACCAAGCTGGCCGACCAGGTCGCAGAAGAGGTGCGCCGCTACTTCGGCGCCAAGGTGTTGCGTACGGTGATCCCGCGCAGCGTCAAGGTCTCGGAGGCACCGGGCTACAGCATGACGATCATCGATTACGACCCCGGTTCGCGGGGGGCGATGAGCTATCTGGATGCGAGCCGCGAACTCGCCGAACGGGATTGACCACCACCATCCGTGAAGGGACGACCATGACGCAGCCGTTACGCAGGAAGGGCGGCCTCGGCCGGGGGCTGGCTTCGCTGATCCCGACCGGTCCGGCGGACAGCGACGCCGGTCCCGCGACGCTGGGTCCGCGGATGGGGGATGCGGCCGCCGACGTGCTGATCGGCGGACCGGCCGTCTCGTCGGCGGACGCCGCCTCGGTGGGGGCGGTCTATCGCGAGATCGCGCCGTCCGACATCGAGCGCAATCCGCGCCAGCCCCGGCAGGTATTCGACGAAGAGGCGCTGTCGGAGCTGGTGCACTCCATCCGGGAGTTCGGCCTCCTGCAGCCGATCGTGGTCCGGGCGGTGAGCGCGGCGCCGGGCGGCGCGCGCTATCAGATCGTGATGGGGGAGCGGCGGTGGCGCGCCGCCCAGGAGGCGGGCCTGGCGACCATCCCGGCCATCGTGCGCGAGACCGCTGACGACAACCTCCTGCGTGACGCCCTGCTGGAGAACATCCATCGGGCACAGCTGAATCCGTTGGAAGAGGCGGCGGCCTATCAGCAGCTGCTCGACGAGTTCGATGTCACCCACGACGAACTGGCCTCCCGGATCGGCCGCTCGCGGCCGCTGATCACCAACATGATCCGGTTGTTGAAGCTGCCGATCGCCGTCCAGCGGCGGGTGGCGGCGGGCGTCCTGTCCGCCGGGCACGCCCGGGCACTGCTGGCGCTGGAGGCCGGCCCGGAGGCGCAGGAGGAGCTGGCGAGCCGGATCGTCGCGGAGGGCCTGTCGGTGCGGGCCACCGAAGAGGCGGTGACCCTGGCCAATCGTGGCGACACCGCCCCGCCGGCGCCCCAGCGCCGCAAGCCGATCCAGATGCCCGGCCTGCGAGACGTTGCCGAGCGGCTGTCGAACAGCTTCGACACACGGGTGACGGTCAGCCTGGGCAAACGCAAGGGCCGGATCGTGGTCGAGTTCGCCTCGGTGGAGGATCTACAACGGATTGTCGACGTGATGACCCCGCCCAAGGCCTGACGCTCCATACGGTGTAATTACGTCACTGTGACGCGGGGGGCGGATTCCCGGCCAAAATTGCCCGCCGGATGGCCCGCGCCGCAGCGAGTCTCTATGTGTGCCAATGCATTTCGATCATTAACCGCGCGGTGCCGCGGTGCGCGGGCCCGGTTGGCGGTGTCGAATCGCGTGGCGGAGCAAACACTGGTCCGATGAGGACCAACTCTTTTATCCTGGAGGGGTTGCCGGTGGCCCCGCGGGTTGACGCGGGCCCCGATACCGCACGGAAGCCAGGAGGCTAGTGTCCGCTCGAATCACGCCGCTGCGACTCGAGGCTTTCGAGCACCTTCCCAAGCACGCGCGCCGCTGCGTCTTCTGGGAGGTCGACCCCGCGACCCTCGGCAACCAGGACCACCTCGCCGACCCCGAGTTCGAAAAGGAAGCCTGGCTGTCGATGGTGATGCTGGAGTGGGGTTCGTGCGGGCAGGTCGCGACTGCGGTTCCCGACGCTGAGCGCAGCCACATCGAGCCGCCGTGCCTGGGGTACGTCCTCTACGCGCCGCCCCGCGCGGTTCCGCGGGCGCAGCGGTTCCCGACGGCACCGGTGTCTGCCGATGCGATCCTGCTGACATCGATGAACATCGAGCCGGGGCCGGACGCCGACGACCTGCCCCACGGGCTCATCGCCCGGGTAATCGACGAGCTGGTCCGCCGCGGGGTCCGGGCGCTGGAGGCATTCGGCCGCACCGCGGCGGCGTCCGAGCTGCAGGACCCGCGGGCGGTGGATCCCGATGTGCGGCCGGTGCTGGAGGCTTTGGGGGACTGCTCGGTCGACCACTGCATGATCGACGCGGAGTTCTTGAAGGACGTGGGATTCGTTGTGGTGGCACCACATACGTACTTTCCGCGGCTGCGGCTGGAGCTGGATAAGGGCCTTGGGTGGAAGGCCGAAGTGGAAGCGGCGCTGGAGCGGCTGCTGGCCAATGCCCAGTTGCAGCAGCCGGTGGGGGCCGGTTCCGCGAGCTCGGCGGGTGCACTGAAGGCGGGCCAGACGCCGCGGATCGCCGGCGGCGGTTAGGGACCGCCCAGCCGGGATGCCCGCTCCACCGACAGTTCGTGAGCCAGCAGCTCGGCGAAGGTGAATGTGCCGGTGGGCCGGTCGTTCTTGCCCAGCAGATAAAGCCGCTTGACCGCGGCCAGGATGCCTTCGGCGATGGCGTCCCGGGCCTGCGTCGAGACCAGCATCGCGCGGTCGCGCGGGTTCGTGATGTAGCCGACGTCGACCTGGACGGTCGGCATCCGCGTCAGCCGCAGCAGGTCCCAGGTGCGGCCATGCGTCCGGCAGTCCCGTAAACCGGTACGTGCCACCACTTCTCGCTGAATGAAGTCGGCAAGGTTTCGTCCGATCGTGGAGACCGAGCCGTGCGAATTGCCGAAGTGGAAGGAGGCGACGCCGTTGGCCGACGGGCTGGCCTGCGATTCGCAGCGCAGGCTGATCATCAGGTCCGCACCGACGTTGTTGGCCGTGGCGGCGCGTTCGGCGTCCGACGGGCTGTGGTTGGTGGGCCGCGACAGGAACGTCTCCATGCCGATGGCGGTCATCCGGCCCTCGAGCCGACTGGCCAAGTCCCACAACACATCTGCTTCGCTGACGGGGCCGGCCACGCCCTGCATGATCGCCCCGTGGTCGGCGCCGCCGCGGCCCGGGTCGATGATGATGCGCTTGCCCGACAGTTTCGGGCCAGATCGGCGAACGAGTTCTTCCTCGCGGATGGCGTGCGGCGAGCCGCCGCTGACTCGCGCACTCAGAAAATACAAGGAGCGCAGGGTTTCGGGACCGCAGATGCCGTCGGCGGCGAGCCCGTACTCGCGCTGATACGACATCAAAGCGTTGTGGGTCTGCAAGCCGAAGTGGCCGTCGACCAGACCGGTGTAGAAACCGAGGTCCTGCAGCCGCGCCTGCAGGGTGGCGACGTCGTCGCCGTACAGCGGGGCCCCGAACTGGTGATACAGGGTGCGCGCGCCCAGCCGGTACGAGGCCTCTTTCAACGCGCGGTAGGTGGCCTCGCCGACGATCCCGTCCACCAGCAGGCCGCGGTGCTGCTGGAAAGCCCGCACGGCTTGGTCGAGTTCGGCGTCGAAGACCTCGAGGGCCACATGGCGGCCGGTAGTCATGTCTTCGTCGGGGTTTTCCAGTAGCCCTAGCGAGGCCAGCGTCGCCCGGATTTCGGTCACGGCCGCGCCGCGGTCACCACAGCGCAGCGCGTCGCCGTCTTCGCGGCGCGGACTCGACATACCAAGGGCCCTCCGGGACAAGGCTGAACACTGCAACAGCTACCCGTTATTGTCGCAGACGCTTCTGCGTTTTCGGAAAACCCCAGGCTGAGCGCGGGGCGCGGCGCGGCGAATCAGACAGCGGTCAGGCAGCGGTCAGGTGAGGTCGGGGACCGCGTCGGAAAGCTCGCGCAGCAACGCGGCCTTGCCCTTGGCGCCGACGATCCGCTTCACCGGTTGGCCGTCTTTGAACAGGATCATGGTGGGGATCGAAACGACCTGGAAGTCGCGGGCCGTCTCCGGGTTGGCGTCCACATCGAGCTTGGCGACGGTGAGCTGGCCGGCCCGCTCGCCGGCGATTTCCTCGAGCACCGGTGCCACCATCTTGCACGGCCCACACCATGTTGCCCAAAAGTCAACCAGCACAGGCTTATTGCTCGTCAACACGTCGGTGGCGAAGGACGCATCGGAGACTTCTATTGTGCTGCCGGCTTTTTCGGCGTCGGTCATCGGGGCGCTCCAATCAATGTGTCGGTACCTTCGGCGTTTCCGGCTTGTGCGCCGTGCGCGGGTGCGTCTGCTTCGTGCTCGGCCAGCCAGCGCTCGGCGTCGATGGCCGCCGCGCAGCCACTGCCCGCAGCGGTGACCGCTTGCCGGTAGGTGCGGTCGACGAGGTCGCCCGCGGCGAACACGCCGCCCAGCGTGGTGCCGGTGGTGCGTCCCTGGACGAGTACGTAACCGTCGGGATCCACGTCGAGGACCTCGCGCACCAGCGCCGATCGCGGCTCGTGGCCGATTGCCACGAAGACACCGGTCACCGGGAGCGTCGACTCGTCACCAGTTACGGTGTCGCGCAACCGCAATCCGGTCACCGTCGTGTCACCCTCGACCGCCTCCACGACGGCGTTGGTGATGAACCTGATTTTTTCGTTGTTGCGAGCCCGGTTGAGCATGATCTTGGACGCCCGGAACTCCTCGCGCCGGTGCACCAGCGTGACGCTGCTGGCGAAGCGCGTCAGGAAAAGGGCCTCCTCCATCGCAGAGTCGCCGCCGCCGATGACGGCGATGTCCTGGTCGCGGAAGAAGAACCCGTCGCAGGTGGCGCACGAGCTCACCCCGCGCCCCAGCAGCTCCTGTTCGCCGGGAACCTGGAGGTAGCGCGCGGCCGCCCCCATGGCCAAGATGACCGCCCGCGCCCGGTGGGTCTCCCCCTCGGCGGTGACGACCGACTTCACCGGACCGTCCAACGAGACCGACTCGACGTCTTCCATCCGCAGGTCCGCGCCGAAGCGCAGCGCCTGCTCGCGCATCTCGTCCATCAGCTCCGGGCCGGTGATGCCGTCGCGGAAACCGGGGTAGTTCTCCACCTCGGTCGTGGTCATCAACGCGCCACCGAACGAGGTCCCCTCGAAGACGAGGGGCGCCAGCTGCGCGCGGGCGGTGTAGAGCGCGGCGGTGTACCCGGCGGGGCCGGAGCCGATGATGATGACGTCGTGGATGGTGTCGTGAGTGTCGGCAGTCATTCGGGCCTTTCAGGTACGGAAGCTACGTCTACGAACGCCAGCGTAGGCGCGGGTGTTCCCGGCTGCGCACCAGATTAGGACCGGGGAACCTGCGTGTTGGCCAGCAGCCCGGTGTCGGCGGCGCTGCAATTCGGCGCCACCGCGAAGACCGCCAGGTTCTCGGGCGTGTCGCCGGGCAACACCAGCAGCACCCCGGGGCGGGCGTTGATGTCGACGGGTTGCGCGCCGAGCACCTGCGTGGACGCCGGATAGCCGAGTCCACTGAGGCAGGAGGCGCGCCGCGACGGGTCGCCGAGCGCGCCGTAATCGGGGCTGCGGCCGAGCAGGCCGAGGATCTCCGCGCGCGCGAGCGGGATCGTCATCGGGGGCGTGGACACCGTGATGTGCTCAGCGGTGGCCGGGGCGCTGGGCGTGGGCTCGGGCGCGTTGATCAGTGCCGCGGTGCCCACCCCGACCGCAGCGAGGACCGCGCCCACACCGGCGACGACGGCGAATGTGCCCCCCCGGCGCATCCGCGGACGGGCCGAGTGCGCGATGCCGGTGCGCTTGTCGTCGCGATCCGCCGAACGCAACGCCGCCGAGATCCGGGCGGTGACGTCCGGGGGCACCTCCGGCGCTGAGCCCGTGTCGGCACCCAGCGCGGCCACGTCGCGACGGACCTGGTTGAGCGCGTGCAGAGCCTGCTGGGCCGCGGGATCGTCGCGGACCCGTCGACGCACACGGGCCGCGGCGTCGTCGTCGAGCAGGCCGGCCTGCAGGTCGGCGAGCAGCTCGACCGTTAAAGGCGGATCCGCGGTTTCGTCGGGTTCACCCATCCGCCCCAGTGTCCGTCATGCACGGACCGGCGGAGCGGTCGGCACGGAAATACCCCAGCAACTCGGCCAGGCGGACCCGGCCGCGGGAACACCGGCTCTTGACGGTGCCCTCGGCAACGCCGAGCAGCGCGGCGGTGGCCGCGACCGAGTAACCCTGCATGTCGACGGCCACCACCGCCGCCCGTTGCTCGAGGGGAAGGCGCATCAGGGCCCGGTGCACTGCAATCGCCGTCTCGATCTGCGCGGTGCGGTCGGCGACCGGGTAGACGTCTTCGAGCGGGGCGGTGGGGTGGGCCTTGGTGCGGCGCAGCCGGTCGAGGCAGGCGTTGACCACGATGCGGTGCAGCCAGCTGCCGACCGCGGCGTCATGCCGGAACGACCCCGCGCAGCGGTGCGCCGACAGCATCGCGTCCTGCATCGCGTCCTCGGCGTCCTCCGGTGTGCGCGTGGTCAGCCGGGCCAGCCGGTGCAGCTGTCGTTGATGGCGGTGGAACAGCTCGCCGAAGGCGTAGCGGTCGCCGGCGACATGGGCCGCCAGCAGTTCGGCGTCGCTGCGTTGCCCTTCACCGTTTCCCCCGAGACCCACGGCCGGACAGTATCCAATCGGTGCTCGCGCGGCACTTCACCGGCGCGCAGGTTTGTGAGGGATTCTCAGGATGCCGCTTGGACCGTGATCTCCGAAATGGTGGCCTGGCTCTTGCCATTGGTGGTTCCCAGCGTGGAAATCCACACCAGCACGTTCGACGTCGCCGAACCGCCCCGGACCGGGATCACGTTGTGACCCGGCTTGAGCGCGTATGCCTGGGCCAGCACGGTGGTGTCCTCCAGCTTCGACGGCGACGGTGTGGACGCCGAGCGGATTTCGACCTTGGTGCCGCTGCTCGTGGTGTCGATGGTGACCTGGCCGACGACGGTGGGGTTCGGCAACTGCAGCATCAGGCCTTCGCCCTGCTTGAAGCTGGGGAACGGGACGGCGTCGGTGTAGACCTCCGTCGACCAGGAGGTCGTGGGGTCGCCGTCGATGGCCTGCCCGGCCTGGCTGGGGTTGTCGGTCTCGCCGTCGGGGGAGTAGACCGACGCCTTGGTGGGCTTGACGACGCTGCCGGCGGAACTGGGCGCCCCGGAACTTGGAGACGCCGCCGACGACGGTCCGTTCAGCCCGAGCTCGTCCTTGTTGAGGCCCCCACCGACATTGCCGAAGATGCTGCTGACCACCGACGCCAACACCAGCAACGCCACCACGATGACGGCGAGTGCGGCGCCGACGCCGATCAGCACGTTGCGGCGCCTGCGGACGAAGGTCGCGTACTCCCGACCGGTCGTCGGCCGGCCAGTTGGGGGCAGTGCCGGCGAATCGTCGATCGGCCCGAGGATTTCGGTGCGGTCTGCAACCGCCGTCGCCTGCTGCAGCAGATTCAAAAGCGTTGAGGCACTGCGTATTCCGCCGTCTTCCTGGACCGCGCGGACGGCGACCGCGGAAATCTGGAAGGGGATGTCGCGGTCGACCGCCATGGGCTCGACGGGATTTCCCGTCGAATCCCGCTCGGCCGGCGCCAACCCGCTGCGCACCCCCGACTGCGGCAGCGGCCACCGATTGACCAGCAGGGCATACAGCACGGCGCCGATCCCGCGGATGTCGCCTTGGGGGTTGGCGTCGGGCATGGTGGCGGGATAGGCCAGCACGACGTCGCCCTCGATGCTGACGCGCACCCGGTTGGGATGGTCGATCGACAGGGCGACGCCGGCGCGGTGGGCCGCGTCGGCGGTGGCGGCCAGCGACTGCATCGCCCGCACGGCGCCGATGGCCGACGGCGAGGTGTCGGCCACCTCCTGCAGGGAACCGCCGCGGATCCACTCCGAGACGACCAGGCCGCCGCCGCCGCTGCGGACCACGTCGAGGACCCGGGCGACGCCGGGCTTGTCGATGCGGCTGAGCCGCAAGGTGCGGGACAGGACGTCTTGCAGCACCTCGTCGGGCAGGGCCCCGTCCGGGTCGACGAAAGTCAGTGCCACCTGCCGGTCCAGCGCGGTGTCCATCGCCTGCCAGAACTGCAGGGGGGGCGCGCCGCCGTGGAAGACCAGCAGCCGATAGCGGCCGCTGGCGATGCGGGCGCCGGGAACCAGGTGCAGCGCCTCCGTGGACGCAGGATCGCCGGCCCGCTCCCGCGGTGCGTCGAATGGCGTTGGACCGCGGGCGTTTTCGGCCGACGGGTCGCCGTTCTGCCGGTCCGACTGACGCGGCGCGGGCTCGCGCGGAATGTCGGGCTGGAAGTCGTCAGCGACGGGCCGTGCCGGTTCGGCGCCTGACCCCACGCCGGATGCGCTGTCCACTGGGCGGTCGGTCACCTCCGGTCCTTTCGCTATGCGGGCGCTGGCAACCCGCTCCGGAGGCCTGCGCCGGATCGGCTCCTGGACCGCACTTACCTCCGGCGGGGACGAATTCCTCTGCTCAGGGTACGTGACGCTGGCGTGCCGGGACGATCCGTCTTGCGCAGTATCGGGCCTGTTGCCAAGGCGCCGCCGGATGGCGCCCAGCGCCGCCTGCGCCTCGGGCACCCGCGCGCGGACCAGGACCGTGGCCGCGATCGGCACCATGATGACCGCGAGCACCACCAGGCGCAGCAGCGAGCCCGCGCCGCCGTGCGCCGTCAGCCGGTCCAGCCCCAGCAGCCGGTCGGCCACGTGGGCGACCAAACCGGCCAGCATCGAGGCGACGATCGTCACCAGGATGGTGCGCAGCTCGTCGACGCCGATCAGTTGACCACCTTTGGGTAGCAGCGCGTGCCGCAGCAGGTAGTAGCCGACGATCGCGCCGGCGAGGAATCCGATCCCGTTGGCGAGGCCCAGAAAACCGGCCACCAGTTTCGGATCGCCGGTGAGATGCGGCGCCAGCACCGAGCCGGCGATCTTGACGGCGGTGATGACGAGGATGATCACGAGGGGCGTCCAGGGTTGCTCGCGCGCGTAGAACACGCGCAGCTGCAGCAGCACCAGGCCGTACGGGATCAGCGTGAACGCCGACAACGCGATCGCCGCGCCCAGGTATCCGGCGTCGACCTCGCCGAAATGTCCGTAGGCGAACAGCGCGCTGCCGATCGCCGGTCCGCCGACGGTCATGAACGCCACGATCGGGATCAGCGTGATCAGCGTCAGCCGGGTGGCCAGCGACAGGTCGGCGAGCACGGCCCGGGTGTCTTCGTTGGCGGCGTTGCGGCTCAGCCGCGGCATCACCACGGTCAGCACCGTCACGCCGATCATGCCGAACGGCAGCATCAGGACCAGCCACGTGTAGTTGTAGATCGCGGGCCCGGATGCCTCCGCGGTGCTGGCGATCTGGTTGCCGATCACCAGACCGAGCTGGCTGATCAGCACGTAGAGCACCATGGCCGCGGCCATCGCCCCGAAGCGCTTGAGGCGCTCGTCGATTCCCCACAGCGGGCGCAGGCTCACGTGCTGGCGCTTGAGCGCCACCAGCAGCACGGCGGTCTGTGCGAACACGCCCAGGGTGGTGCCGATGCCAAGCACCAGCAGCTTGGCGTTGCCCATCCGGACCGGGTCGACCGACAGCTCGCCGGGAACGGCCAGGTACACCCCCAGGGTCGCCAGCGCGACGACGTTGTTGACGACCGGCGCCCACGCCGTCGGCCCGAAGATATTGCGGGTGTTCAGGATTGCCATGAACACCGAGGTCAGTCCGTAGGCGAGTACCTGCGGGAGCAGCAGGTAGGCGAAGGCGGTCGTCAGCGGCTCGTTGACCTGCGGGACGCGGCCCAGCATCAGCCGCACCAACAGCGGCGCGGCCAGCACCGACAGCGCGGTGGCGACCAGCAGCAGCGCCGTCGTCAACGTCACCAGGCGCCGCACGAACGCTGCGCCCCCGTCGGGGTCGCTTTGTTCGGCGCGGGCCAGCACCGGCACGAAGATCGCGGTGAAGGTCGCCTCGAGCACGAGCGCGGCGACCAGGTTCGGCAGCTGGTTGGCCACCGAGAAGGAACTCGACAGCGCGGCACCCAGGATGGCGGCCAGCACGACGATGCGGGCGAAGCCGGTGAGGCGGCTGACCAGCGTCGCGAACGCCATCCCCCACGACCGCGACACAAGCGCGGCGTCGGACAGTTCGGGTCGGCGGCGTTCCAGCTCCGGCACCGGGGGGAGGGGTCCGGTCGGCGGGCCCGCGCGACGGCGGTGCGTCGCCGGCGGCTGGCGCAGCGGCTGCGGCGGTGCCGGTGGGGTGCGCCGATAGGCGGGCGTCATACGTGATGTTCTTGGTCGACGCGCTCGCCGATCTCGTCACGCTCGGCGGGCCGGGGATGGGGTGGATCGGGACGGTCGAGGTCGGCGCGGTCGGGCTGGCCGCGGAACCGGTGCCACAGCCGGCGTCCGGCCAGCAGCACCAGCACCGCCGCGGCGCTGAGCGTGATCGCGAACAGCACCTTGCCGTAGGCGTTGGAGTGCACCGACAACCGCACCGGCTCGCCCAGCCGCAAGCCGTCCGGGGTGCGCAGCGCCACGTCGACGGCGACGCGCTGGGTGAAGTTCACCTCGATCGGCACCCGCAGTGGCAGGTATCCCGGCGGCAACTCGACCTGGCCGACGTCGGTGACCGCCATCCCGGGGGGCGCGTCAACCTGCAGCCGCACCCGGATCGGCACCGCGAGGCCGTTGTGCAGCGCCAGCGGCAGGGGGCTGTGCTCGGTGGCCAGGGTGTAGGAGCCACCCGGGTTGACGATCGTGACGGCGCCGAACAGGTCGTGGATCGTCTTGCCGACCACCGCGAGGTGCTGCTGGGCCAGCCCGTTGCGGGTGTCGGGCGGCTCGGATTGGCTCAGCGCGCGCAGCATGTCCTCGCGCAGCGGCGCGGTGTACTGCACGCCGGTCAGCCCGGTGCGCTCGTCGGTGCTCAGCGCCGAGGTCAGGCCCCACAGTCGGGCGACCTGACCGGAGATGGCGGCAGTCACGTCGTCGCCGAAGCGGCCCCTTTCGGACGCCGAGTCCTCCGAGACCGGTGCCTGCTGCGGCGGGTCGTTGCGGGCGGCGGCCTCCGCGATCACGGCCGGCAGCGGCCGCGGCACCGCCAAACCGGACCGGATTGCGGTGGCCAGCGCGGTCAGGAGGACCTGCGCGTCGTCGGCCTGCAGGTTCCACGTCGCCGGCGGCACCAGCAGTTGGGTGCGCGGCGCCGCGTCGCGCTGCAGGGCGTGCCAGAACATAGAGCCCAGGGCGTCCTGGCGCCGGGCGACGTTCGAGTCGTGCGAGAGCCGGACGCTCAGCGACGGGTCCAGGTAGGTGGGGGCGACGGGTGTGTTGCCCGCGCCGGCCAGCGCCGCGCCGACGGCAGGGTCGAACGGGGCGACCACCACCTGCGGCGATAGCCGGCGGGGGGCGGTGTCCACGCTGGAGTCGCCGGCCGAATCCTGGGCGGACAGGGTGCCGGCGGCGATCGCGACCGTGCTGTCGTTACCGCTGAGCAGGTTGACCGCGCCGTCGGTGAGTGGGCCGTCGGGCAGCAGCGTGGCCCCTCGGGCGGAGGGCACGCCCAGGATGGGGTCGACGACCGCGCCGATGTTGTTGGTCGCGATCGCGCTCAGGCCCGGGTCGTTGACGCGTTGCAGGGCGTCCAGGTCGGCTTGGGCGTAGGGCAGGGGCGCCACGCAGGTGCGGCGGGCCAGCGCGCGCAGCCGGTTCAGCCATTCGGTGGCGGCGGCCTGGCCGATACCCGGGTGGGTGGGGGTGCCCGGGAGCTGGGCGGGGCCGTCGGGCGAATCGGACACCACGTACCCGCTGGTCATCGCGTTCACGGTGACCAGCAGGTCGGGGTCGACGGCCAGGCACAGCGCACGGCCGACGGCGCCGTCGGGGTCGACGTCGCGGCTGGTGGCGCCCTCGGCCGCGGATAGCAGGACGTCGAGCCGGCCGCCGGTGGCCAGTGAGGCGGCCAGGTTGTCGTCGACCAATCGGACCGGGATCGCGCCGCCGGGCACGCCGGGGGACAGCCGCGGCCGGTCGGCCAGAGGCCAGAGCATGGTGATCCACACGGGCTTGGAGGTGTCGGGTGCGACGGCGGAATTCAGGTCGTCGCCCTGGTCGGGCGGGACGCCGATCACGGGCAGCAGAAACCGGGCGTTGTCGAGGCGGGCCGGGGCGCCGTAGTCGGGTGTCCCGTTGGCGTTGACCAGGACGGGATAGATCCCGGGCTTCTCGATTCCGAGCGAGGACTTTGTCGTCGACCGCAGCGGGGCGGACAGGGTGAAGCCGGCGCTTTGGCCGCGCTGCAGTTCGGGGGCGACCGTGAGGAAGTCGGCGGCCGACTGGTATTGGCCGGTGTCGCCATCCAGCGAGGTCCGCAGGGCCGCCGACGCGTTGACCGCGGGGGCGTGCTCCAGCCGGACCATGACGTCGCGGACGGGGCGGTCGCCGATGTTGGTGACCGTTCCGGTGACGGTGACTACGGGCGGGCTCGTCGTGGTGACCACGTCCGGGGTCACCTGATCGATGCGAACACGGACGAAGGGTGTTGCCGCGGGCTCGCCCGCGACCGCGCGCGGATCGGGACCGACGAGGACCGCGAAACCGGCCACGATGCCGACCACTGTGGCAAGCCGCAACAAGCCGGCCCAGCAGAGTCGCGGCGCGGTCACGGTCCTGGCCCGTGACCGTTCTTCCGGCCCGCTACCGGCTTGTCGGAATGGCGGGTGCGCGAATGGGTCTGCGGGCGCCGCCGGGGCGAGCTGGGCGGCAGCGGCGGCAGCGCGGCCGGACCGTCGCTCTGCAGCTTGTCGATCAGCTCGTCGGCGACCTGGGCCAGGCGGCGTTCGTCGGCGTAGGCCAGCCGCGAGGGCAGCTCCCGGATCGGCACCCACGCCACCTCGGCGACCTCGAGGTCCTCGTCGGACAGCTCCCCGCCGGAGAAGCGCATCAAATAATGGTGCACCGTCTTGTGCACGCGGCGGCCGTCGGTGACGAACCAGTAGTCGATGCGCCCCAGCGCGGCCAGGACGCTGCCGCGGATGCCGGTCTCCTCGGCGACCTCACGGATCGCGGTCTGCTCGGCGGTCTCGCCCATTTCGATGTGTCCTTTGGGCAGCGACCACAGCATCCGCCCGCGCCGATCGACGCGCCCGATCAGCGCCGCGACCTGTTCGTCGCGGGGTCCGTCGATGCCGTCGATGACGAGACCGCCCGCGGACGTTTCGTGCACGGTGCGCAGCCGCTCGGGCCCGCGGTGAGGTGAGCGGGATTTGCGGGGTGTGGCGGCCGCCTCGCCGCCGTTGGTCTGTGGGTCGGTGGTGTTCTCGGCTGCGCCGCCAGAGCCGCCAGAGCCGCCAGAGCCGCCAGCGCCACGACGCCGGCGCCGCCCCCGGCGTCGACGTGGTCTAGCTTGTTCGGCGTCCGACACCCAAGCGATAGTAGCTGGCTGGGGCCGGTCCTCCCGAGATGCTCGCCGCTGGTTCCGATGCCCGGCATCGTCGCCGGACGGCCCGACTACGCTGATCGAACGTGCCTGACGCCCAGGATGCCGAGCTGCTGACCGCCGCCGCGGTCGCCCTGAACAAGCACGCGCCGGTGCTGCGCGAGCTCGGCGCGATCTTCGACGCCGCGGGCCACGAGCTGTATCTCGTCGGCGGCTCGGTGCGGGATGCCTTGCTGGGCAGGCTGAGTCCCGACCTGGACTTCACCACCGGCGCGCGCTCCGAGCAAGTGCAGGACATGGTGCGCCGCTGGGCCGACGCGCTGTGGGAGACGGGGATCCAGTTCGGCACCGTCGGCGTCGGCAAGGGCGACTACCGCCTGGAAATCACCACGTTCCGCGCCGACGCCTACGACCAGGTGTCGCGCAAACCCGAGGTGCGTTTCGGTGATCGCCTCGACGACGATTTGGTGCGCCGCGACTTCACCGCCAATGCGATGGCGGTGCGCGTCACGCCGACGGGACCGGGCGAATTCCTCGACCCGCTAGGAGGTTTGGCGGCGCTGCGCGCCCGGGTGCTCGACACCCCGGCCGCGCCGGAGGTGTCCTTCGGCGACGACCCGCTGCGCATGCTGCGCGCCGCGCGGTTCGTGTCGCAGCTGGGGTTTACCGTCGCACCGCGGGTGCGCTCGGCGATCGAGGAGATGGCCCCGCAGCTGGCACGGATCAGCGCCGAACGGGTGGCCGCCGAATTGGACAAGCTGCTGCTGGGCGACGACCCGGTGGCCGGCATCGACCTGCTGGTGGAGTCGGGGATGGGTGAGGTGGTGCTGCCCGAGGTCGGGGGCATGCGGATGGCCATCGACGAACACCACCAGCACAAGGACGTCTACCAGCATTCGCTGACGGTGCTGCGCCAAGCGATCGCGCTGGAGGATGAGGGACCCGATCTGGTGCTGCGCTGGGCGGCGCTGCTGCACGACATCGGCAAGCCCACGACCCGGCGGCACGAGCCCGACGGCGGGGTGAGCTTTCACCACCACGAGGTGGTCGGCGCCAAGATGGTCCGCAAGCGGCTGCGGGCGCTGAAGTACTCCAAGCAGATGGTCGACGACGTCTCGCAGCTGGTGTATCTGCACCTGCGCTTCCATGGCTACGGCGACGGCACGTGGACCGATTCGGCGGTGCGCCGCTATGTCACCGACGCGGGGCCGCTGCTACAGCGGCTGCACAAGTTGGTGCGCGCCGACTGCACCACCCGCAACAAGCGCCGCGCCGCGCGCCTGCAGGCCAGCTACGACCGGCTGGAGGCCCGCATCGCCGAGCTGGCCGCCCAGGAGGACCTGGCGCGGGTGCGCCCGGATTTGGACGGCAACGCCATCATGGAGCTGCTGGGGATCCCGGCGGGGCCGCAGGTAGGCGAGGCGTGGCGATATTTGAAGGAGCTGCGGCTGGAGCGCGGCCCGCTGACGCCCGAGGAGGCGACCGCCGAGCTGCTGACGTGGTGGCGCTCGCGCGGGAACGCATAGCGGCCGCGGCGCGTCCGAGAAGGCATGGATTACTGCCTCGCGAATGACGGTGGCGCAGCGGCCATCTGGCATGGCCCGCCCACGCTCGACCTGGACGGCGACGGCCGCCCGGACGCGATCGGCGGCGTGGACCTGGACGGCGACGGCATGCAGGACGACGCGCTGGCGGATCTCGACGGAGACGGGATCGCCGATCACGCCGTCCTGGATGTGGACAACGACGGCACCCCGGAGGCGTACTTCACCGACGACGGATCGGGGACGTGGGGCGTGGCCGTCGACCGCGGCGGGCAACTGCGGTGGTTCGGCCTCGACGGCGTCGAGCACACCGGCGGTCCGCTGGTCGACTTCGACGGCCTCGGGCACGCCGACGACCGCCTGCTCGACACCGACGGCGACGGGGTGGCCGACCGGGTGCTGTGCGCCGCCGACAACGGCGTGACCGGATACGTCGACACCGACGGCGACGGCAGATGGAATGTCCGGCTGACCGACCTCGACGGCGACGGCCGGGCCGACGGGGCGAGCAACCTATGAGCGCAGCGAGCGGGACTGAATTGACCGCCAACCGGGCCGTTATTAGCTTTACCAGCAGATCGCATGATTTCGAGCCGGGAGGGGGCAGCGATGTTCGTCGACCCTGACTTGCTGCACTCGGGGGCCAACGAGTCACACCGAGCGGGTGGGCACGCCCAGGACGGGGCCGACCGGCTGGCGCAGGGGCCGCTGGCCTCGGGGATGTTCGGCGGCTTTCCCGCCGCCGAGACGTTTCACGGCGCGGTGACCACCGCCCACGGCCAGCACGTCAAGAACTTGCAGGCCCACCAGGAGACGCTGACCGGACTCGGGCACAAGGCGCACTACGCCGCCAACGGGTTCACCAGCATGGACGAGCGCAACGCCGCAGAAGAGCGGGCGGTGCGGTGGACCTCCGGTACATCAGCAGTCAACACCTGATAGCCGAAGCCCGCGGCGACCCGTGGGCGATCAACGACAGCCTGCAAGCGGGCCGCCCCGCGGAGATTTCCCAACTGGCGCAGGCGTTTCGCAGGGCCGGACGTTGCACCGCCGAGTCCGGGGCCGCCTTCGATGAGGCACGCCGGCGCTTCGAGGCGTCGTGGAACCGCGTGAGCGGCGAGCACCCGATCAACGACGCGGCCGAAGTGCGGCGCTTGACGGCGTCGCTCGGCGCCCAGTCCTTGCAGCTGCCGGCGATCGCTGTGGAGTTGGAGAACGTCGCGGCCGCGCTGGCCGAGGCGCAACGCGCCGGTGCGCAGTGGATCTCGTCGTTGGAGGCCCGGCTGCGACAGGTCGACGACCTAATTGGGGACGCGCTGGCGCTGGAGAACGGCGGCGGACTCACCACGGGGGATCGGTCCGCGCTGGACGCGCTTGTCGGTGCCCTGGAGCAGCAAGCCATCGACGACACCGCGGCGGCGGTGGGCCGGCTCCGGTCGGAGCGCAGCGGCTACTCACAGTCCC
The DNA here is from genome assembly GCF_059812405.1 of Mycobacterium sp. NGS57. Lineage (NCBI taxonomy): Bacteria > Bacillati > Actinomycetota > Actinomycetes > Mycobacteriales > Mycobacteriaceae > Mycobacterium > Mycobacterium sp. NGS57. The sequence continues at coordinate 344,292 of NZ_JCALCP010000007.1, forward strand.
TGGCCAGATCGCTGACCACGTTGCGCACCGACGGGTACGACCCGGCCGTTCTCTACGCCGCGGAAGCGCCGGGGCCGTCGAATCCCGAAGAGCCGCTGCGGATTCCGCCGCCGGAAACCGGCGCCGAAGGGATCAACCGGTGGTGGAAGACGCTGAGCCCCGAGCAGCAGAGCCGCCTGATCGCCGACCACCCGCCGGAGCTCGGCAACCTCAACGGCATTCCCGTCGTCGTGCGCAGCCGCGTCAACAAGGCGGCGATGTACGACGACCGGCGGCGCGTCGAGGACGTCACCGCGGAGCGCGGCATGTCGATCGACGCCGTCCTCGCCGACCCCGGCAAGCACGGGCTGACGCCGACGGCCATCACCCGCTACACCAACGCCTGCCGCACCGGAGAGGGACTCAGCGCGTCCGATGCGGACGTCTTCCTTGTGAAGTACCAGCCCGAGGCGTTCGGCGGGCAGGGCGCCGCGGCCATCGCGGTCGGGAACCCCGACACCGCGGCCAACACCGCGGTGTTGGTGAAGGGAGCGGGCACCTCCGTGCGCGACGGGACGCTGGCCCAAGCCGACGGCGTCAACCTGTACCGGGAGTCGGCCCATGCCGAGTGGGGCAAGCGGACCGCGGTGGTGACGTGGATCGGCTACGACGCCCCCGACGGCTGGTATGAGCCGGAGCTTCGCGAACCGGACATGGCCCGCACCGGTGCGCAGGCGTTGGCCGCTGACGTCAACGCCTTGGCCGTCACCCACGAGGGCGCGCCGGCACACACGACGGTGATCGGCCACTCCTACGGATCGACCGTTGTCGCCGATGCGGCGACGGCATACGGGATGCGCGCCAACGACGTGGTGCTGGTCGGCTCACCGGGCACCGACCTGGCGCATTCGGTTAGGGACTTCCACCTGCCGGCTGGCGGTCACCTGTATGTCGGCGCGGCCTCCGGCGACGCGGTCACCTGGTCGCCCGCTCGGGTGACCGGACCCGGCCTCATCGGCCTGAGCTTTGGCGGGCTGGGCGATGATCCCGCCGTCGACGGCTACGGCTCCACCCGGTTCAAGGCCGAGGTGCCCGGCACGTCCTGGAATCCGGTCTACGACCACCTGCGCTACTTCGACGACGGGTCCGAGTCGCTATTCAGCATGTCCGATGTGGTCTCCGGTCACGGCGATGCTTTGCAGCACGACGGGATGACTGCGCGGCACCGCGGGGAGTATGGCGTGGGCGAGTGGTTCGACCCTGAGTTAGGACGACTTGGTACCGGCGGACACCGTCATCGGGCGGCGGGCTAAGCAGTCGAGCCAGACAGTAACCGCAAGGGAAACAGCGGCGTCTTGCTCAACCAGGAACCTTGTTAAGTATGTCGTTGACGATATCGAGCACCACTTGCTGGCCCCGGCCCGTGTTCGTCATGAGCACATCGACATCAACAAACACATTGTTTTTGGCTGCGATGGCCGGGGCCGTCGTGTGTATGCAGCGCGGGTCCGTATGCCGTGACAGGCGTGGTGGCAAGCTAACGTCATCTGCCGTTCGACGATGACGTTGCTCGGGGCCCCCGGGCCGTAGTTCGACTTCGAGCGTTGGCCGCCACCTCGAGGTTCCATGAGTCACTACCGTCGCCCCCCTAGAGGCGGGTACATGACCTGCTTTGGGTGCATGCGTAGAGCTCGCAGAAGGTGCCGGCTGAAGTGACATCGCGATGCAGGCGATTAGCCTTACTTACGTGACGAATTTCCAGCCACCGACTCCGGCGCAGTGGACAACGCCGGTGCAAGCGAGCAGGCCTGTGTCGAATGGACCCATAGCGGTCGCGCTGGCCGTGATCGGCTTGATTGCGGTGGCCGCGCTAGTTGTCGGCATCATTGATCTCACTAGGTCGACGGCCACTGTTGGGGATAAGGCTCCCCCGTCCGTGGCACCTACTCCGACGTTCACGCAAGACGAAATCGCGAGCGCTAAAAAGGAACTCTGCGCCGCGTACCATCTCGCTGCGCATTCGGTCAACGTGGATACGCATTTCTCAGATAAGGCCCTGGCGAGGATCTCTCTAGTTAATGGAGCGGGGCTGCTCGATGCAGCAGCGGCAAATCCGGCGCTGAATTCTGATGATCGCGACGCCGCACGCGCGCTTGCCTCGGCGTACCGCACCTCCAATGCTGTGAGTAGTGATACCGATGCTTCGTCGCCGTTGTACCAAGCGACAATCGACGACATAACTCGAACGAATGTGGCCATGTCGAAAATCTGTCCGTAGGAGGCAAAACATACCGTTCCCGTAGAAGCATGGTCAGGGGGCTAGATGGCTCGAGGCTTGTCGGGAGGCGGGATTGGGCCCTAAGGAGGCGCGCTAATGGTGGGGGACCTGCCACCGGGCAAGTACACTGTGGCCCTAATCGGTGCGTGGTGGCCGCAGTCGCCATCGGCGCTTCGGGGTGGTGCCCAACATTGGCGGATGCTTCAACAGCAGCAGGAACAGTACGCGCAAGGTCTACATAACCAGTGGACCCAATTTGCATCTCGAAACGAGGGGTACACTGCCGACGATCTGGTTTCTCGCTACCGACAGGGTGAACATTTCCATCTTGATTTAGCGGAAAAGTATAAGGTGAAAGCCGACGCACTTGAGAGGGCGGCAGACGCAGTCGATAATTTACGCGCGGGGCTGAGGGGGATAGCGGACGATTACAACCAGCGAATCTCCAATATCGAGAATTCGAAAGAATCTGCAATCGTGAAAATTGCTGAAATTGAAAAGCTGATTGTCGAAGCTAATGGATTTGCCGCGCATAAGTCGGGCGCCGCGGTTGCCACGATCATGGACTCAACGCAGACCATCCTGACCAAGGAGGGGGTGTCGATGTCCGCGCAGGAGTTCCTTAAGAGCCAGGGCCTAAGCGTCGATGCACCAATGAAGCCTGTTATGGCGGATGCTAGCGCTCCGGGGACCCATGGTGTTGGCAGTGGAACCCACGGAGGCGGTAACTCTGGCGACGGCGGTTCGCCGGGCTTGCATGGACGTGGCGACAGACCACTCGGAGGCGCCAGTTTCGCAGGGAGTAGTGATCCGCCGGGCTTGCAGGGTGCTGCCGGTGGAAGTCACGGCTCAAGTCTCGAAGGTGGGGGCGGTAGCGCTCCGATTTCTCCTTTTGGTGGAGGCGGGCATATCTCAGGCGGCCCCGGTGTTACGGCGCCCTTTCCTGGGAGCGGCGGCCTCTCGCCAGCCGCAACTTTAGGCGGACTTTCGCCGAACCAACTCAGCAACTCGTTCGCACAAGGAGTGATGGCAGGCCAGCCAGCAGGGTCCGGCGCGAACCAGCTGTCGCAGGGGCTGATGAACGCGACCGGCGCGGGTTCAGCGCCACCGCCACAAGTGCCAGTCACACCGCCTGTGTCCGGTACAACTATCCCTGCTACGGGTGGCGATTTGGCTGCGGTGGACCATGCCTCCGCCGGGCCGAGCTCCACCGGTTCCAGTTCGCCCCCGGTGTCGACCGGTGGTGCAGTGCCCGTCACCGCAGCGATGGTCGGTGGGGGGCCGGTGGCAACACCGATGACTCCGGTGACGGGCACCCCGGCTTCCCCCGCCGGACCCCTGCCCGCATACGGCTCCGATCTGCGCCCCCCAGTTATTGCTCCACCATCGGTGCCGGCGCCGGTTGGCCCGGTGTCTGGTGCACCGGTCGTGCCCTCGGGATCGTCGTCGCCACCGACTTCGCCATCGGCGGGCAGTCCGTTGATGTCTACGGTCCAGCGGGGCGCTGCCGAACAGATCGGGGCAAGCGCTGCGACTCCCGCTGGTGGGGCGAGTTTGTCTGCGGCCGCCGGTGCCGTTGCCGGCGACGTTTCGAGCCGGGCCGCCGAACAACAGAGGCTCCAGCGCCTAGTAGATGCGGTGGCTCGCCAGGCCTTAGGCCTGTCATGGGCGGCTGGTCTGCGTGACGATGGCACGACGATTCTGGTCAGTGACGTCGCGGGCGGGTGGATCCCGCCGATTGTGAAGATCCCCGTCGGCGTGAATCGGTTGCTGGAACCGGCTCACCGTCGGTCTGATGCCAACGTTGTTGACCTGTTGGGCGTCGTCACCGCCGCGGCGGTGCATAAACCCCACGGATTCATCGCCAAACCGGAACCCGATGATCCCCCGCTCACAGGTGACCGCGTGGCTCGTACTGGGCCCGAGGTGGATGAGCTGGGCCCGGCGCTCGTCGAGGCTGTGAGGCGCCGCGACGGCTTGCCCCGTATTGCCCAGACCATGGCGCGAGCCGCGACGCGCGGAACAGGGGTCACCGAGAACGAGATCGACGTGTTGGAACACGAGCAGCAACGTGCCTACCAGAAAACACAGGAGGATCCGCACGACCTGTCGAGGGCGGCGGATTGGATGCTTCTGGCAGCCATCGAGGCACTCGTAGAGGGCCACGAACCCATAGCGAACTACCACATGGCGTGGTACCAGGCGGTCGAGGCCAAGCTGTGATGACTACCTTTCGACCGACGCGCGTTTTACCATGCGACTAACTAAAGGGCGGTTCGTAGCCGCGGGCGGTTGGCGTGTCGAAGCAGGTAGCACGCTACGACGCCCTTCAGGGGAGGCTTGAGGAGAGATCGTGTCGGGTGGTCGAGATATCTCGATGTTCCCGGAGGACTACGGGCTGCTGGGCAGCAACCCGTTGGCGCCGCCCGGGGTAGTGCCGGTGGGCATGCCGCCGGGAGGGGCCGCACCCGCTGATATCGCTGGAACCGGAACTCTGGCGGCCAGTAATCTCGGCGTGCCCGGCGACCAAGCCGCCAGCGCGGAGGGGGAGGCCGATCGCCGGGGCCACGCACTCGATGCCGCCCAGAAATTCCCCGCCAACGAGGCCGACTCGGCGCAGCAGTTCCAGCAGATCGCCCAGATGATTCCGCAGATGATGTCAGGGTTCGCAGGGGCGTTCACCGGCGCGCTCGGCGGCATCATGGGGCCGCTCACCCAGTTCCCGCAACAGGCGATGCAGGCCGCGCAGAGCGCGATGCAACCGCTGATGAGCGCGGCGAAGGGCGGCGGGGCGGCCGAGGCCGCTCTGACGGGCATGTCGGGCGAGGCGGCGCCCTTCGACGCTGCCGGTGCAGGCGGAGGCGGCTCCGGCGGCGGCGGGGGCGGCCTCGGCGGTGGCGGCACGACCCCGACCGGGTACCTGGGACCGCCGCCGGTGCCCTCGTCATCCCCGCCGACGACACCGGCCGCGGCGTCGGCCAAGCCGCTGGCGATGCCCCCGACCGGTGGGATGCCGCCGCCGTCGGGGCCGATGGGCATGACCGGTATGCCGATGATGCCCGGCGCGATGGGCGCGCACGGTGAAAGCGGGAGCAAGGACAAGCCCGCCGAAAAGCGGGTGACCGTCCCCGGCATCCCCAACGGCCAGCCGGTCAAGGGCCGCCTGACGGCGCCGCCGAGCGTTCCCGTCACGAAATCCGACGGCAAGCCGCCCGTCGTCGCCAAGCCCAACCGCCGGATCGTGATTGTCCCGGCGGATGAAGAGCCGCCGCAGCAATAGCTCGTATGAAAATGGGCGTTTCGCCGAATTGCGTTCTCGAGCTGAATGGCTACTAATACCGCGCCCGAAGGTGAGTGGTCCGCGAGTGGTTAAAGGCAGTAATCTCATGACGTGTGGCCATTATCGAAATGCTGGCGAGTTTGGATTCGCTGAGGCCGACGTGGGCTACACAAACACTTCCGAAATCCTGTGCAGCGCAGCGGCTGTTGCCGCGTTAGCGAACGGCCTGGGGGTACCCGAGCGCGCCGACAGCTTGCCCGGTGCATCCTGTTGGGGCCGCCGAGGCAACCGCGGTCGACGGGCCAGAAGTTATGGGAGATGCGGCTGAGGTGTCCGGTACGGATGCGGTGCGCCCGGACGCGGCGACGGACAAGGCAGTGGTCGACCAGGTCCTGGCCGACCTGAAGGCGAATTTCGAGAAGTGGGAGGAAGTACTGGCCGCCCAGGAGGCGGTGACTTTCACCGCCGACGTGGGGGACGTCCATGCGGTGTGCAATTCCGACGGGCGGCTCACCGGGCTGTCGTTGGCGCCGCACGTGATGACGTCGTACACCTGTCGGGAGCTGGTGGATCGACTGAATATGGTTTTCGAGGCATTGCGCGAAGAAGCGCAGGCCGATTTCGATCGAAATTACGGTGGGGGAATCGTTGAATGATCCTCTGGTGATGCGGGCGGTGGCCGCCCTGTCTCGCGGCCACGGCTTGTTCGTCGGCGGCGACGCGGGGCACGGCATCGGTGACGCGCCCGTGCGGGTTGACGCCCGCGCCGACGGGATAGGGCGCGCGGCGCACGCGGGCGGGTGGCCCGGGCGGGCGGCGGTCCGGGCAGCGACGTCGACGGCAAGGCTGCGCCGGTTGGCCGAGACCGACGGGACCCTGGACGCGGTCCTGGCGGGGGCGCGGGCCGAACGCGCCGACGCCCGCGCCGCGACGCGGCGAAACCTGGACGCGGCCGTTGTCGATGCCATGCCCGCGGCCGATACGCCGCTCGGCCGACGCGAGGCGATGGCCCGGATGGCGACGCGGCTGCGCACGCAGCACGGACACATCGTGCGATCGCGGGCACGCGCGCGGCAGCTGGCGACGAGGTTGCGGCGGCTGCGCTACCCGCGCACACACCCGGCACGACGGGAACATGGCAACAGACGTGCAGCGGTCTGGGCAGCAATCCGGGAAGCCATGGATATCAAGGGCATTCACGACCCGGCCGCCCGTGCCCGATGGGCGCGAGGCATGGATCTGGTGGTGCGCCGCGAGTCCAACTACGACGCCTACGCCGAAAACGACTGGGATTCCAACGCGGCCAGGGGCACTCCGTCCAAGGGGGCGTTTCAATTCATCGCGCCGACATTCGCGTCGTATCACCAGCCGGGCACGTCGAGGAGCATCCACGATCTGGTGGCGCAGGCGTGCGCGTTCATCAACTACGCGCAACGCCACTACGGCGTCGCCGCCGATGCGTCGAATCTGGCCGCCCGGATTCAGCAGGCCGATCCCCACCGCGGACCGAGGGGTTATTGACCGATGCCGTTGAGTTTGTCCAACCGCGACCAGAATTCGGGTCACCTGTTCTACAACCGGCGACTCCGGGCGGCGACGACGCGCTTCTCGGTGCGAATGAAACACGATGACCGCAAGCAGACCGCCGCCCTCGCGCTGTCGGTGGTGTTGGTAGCCATTGCCGCGGGTTGGATGGTGCTGCTGAACGTACTCAAACCCAGTGGCGTGGTGGGTGATTCCGCCATCATCGGCGACCGCGAATCCGGGGCGCTCTACGCGCGCATCGAGGGCCGGTTGTATCCGGCGCTGAATCTGACCTCCGCGCGGCTGGCGACGGGCACCGCCGGGCAGCCCACCTGGGTGAAGCCCGCCGAGGTCGCGAAGTATCCGACCGGCCCGCTCATCGGCATCCCGGGTGCGCCGGCGGCCATGCCGGTACACAGGGGCGCGACGTCGGCGTGGGCGGTGTGCGACACGGCGGGGCGGCCGCGTACCGCGGACAAGCCGGTGGTGACTTCCATTGCGGGACAGCTCTTCGCGGGTCGCGCGGCACCGATGGCCAGGGATGCGGCGCTGTTGGCGAGCTTTCAAGGCTCCGCCTACGTGATCTGGGGCGGCAAGCGCTCGCAGGTCGATCCCACCGACCGGGCGGTGACTCTGAGCCTGGGGCTGGACCCCGGAGTCACTGTCCCCGTGGAGATCTCGCGCGCGCTGTTCGACGGGCTGCCGGCGACCGAGCCGCTGCGCGTGCCCAAGGTCCCCGAGGCCGGGACCCCGTCGAGGTTCCTGCCGGGCTCGCAGGTGGGTGCGGTGCTGCAGTCCCAGACGGCCGGCGGGGGCAGCCAGTTCTACGTGTTGCTGGCCGACGGGGTGCAAAAAGTCGGCGGCTTCGTGGCAGACCTGATGCGTAGCGCCAACTCCTACGGATCGACGACGCCGCGGACGGTGACTCCGGACGTGCTGGTCAACATTCCCGTCGTGAACTCGCTGGCGGTGGATTACTACCCGACCGGACGACTGAATTTCATTGACTCCGCGGCGAACCCGACGACGTGCGTGGCGTGGGAGAAGGCATCGACCGATCCGCAGGCTCGGGTCGCGATCTACAACGGTCGCGGACTTCCGGTGCTGCCGTCGATGGACGACCGCATCGTGCGCCTGGTCCGCGACGACCGCGACCCGGCGTCGGTGGTGGCCAATCAGGTGCTGGTGTTGCCCGGCGCGGTCAACTTCGTGACGTCGACGAGCGGTGTGATCACCAGCGACTCACGCGAATCACTGTTCTGGGTTGCCGATAACGGGGTGCGGTTCGGTATCGCCTCCGAGGAATCGACGCTGCGTGCGCTGGGACTGGACCCGACGATGGCGGTGCAGGCGCCCTGGCCGCTGTTGCGGACGTTCGCCGCGGGCCCGGCGCTGTCGCAACAGGCGGCGCTGGTGGCGCGTGACACCGTGCCGGCGCTCGGGCAGGCGACCGTGGTCACCACAGGGGCGAGGGCGGGAGGCTAGAGCAATGTCGAAAAGGGCGTTTCCCATCAACCGGCTCAAGATCCAGCCGCCGAAACCCGTTCGGGTGGCACCGAATGCGCCGATCGCCCTCCCCGAGCGCGAGCCGCGCAACATCTGGGTGATGATCGGCGTGCCCGCCCTCATCGTCGCGCTGATCGGCACCATCGTCATGCTGTACGTCTCGGGGGTCCGCAGCCTGTCGACGGGCTTCTTCCCACTGATGGGCATCGGCGCGTTCAGCATGCTGGCGTTTTCCGGGCGGTTCGGGCGGGCCCGCAAAATCACCTGGGGCGAAATGGAAAAGGGCCGCCGCCGCTACCTTCGCGACCTCGACGGCAACCGCGACGAGATCCAGAACGCGGTGTGTGCCCAGCGAAAGTGGCAGGAAGCCGTGCATTCCGACCCGCGCGGGCTGGGCGCCATCATCGGCGGCCCGCGGATGTGGGAGCGCGGTCGCGCCGACGTCGACTTCCTGGAGGTCCGGCTCGGCACTGGTGTGCAACACGCGCCGGATTCGGTGCTGTCGGTGACCTGGCCCGACATCTCCTCCGACGAGGAACTGGAGCCCGTCACCGGTCAGGCGCTGCGCGATTTCATCCTGGAACAGCGCAAGATTCGCGATATCGCCAAGGTGGTTAACCTGCGATCGGCGCCCGGATTCAGCTTCGTCGGCGACGACTTGAACCGGGTGCGGTCGCTGCTGCGTGCGCTGCTGTGCTCGCTGGCGGTGTTCCACAACCCGCACGACGTCAAGTTGATGGTCGTCACGCGCAACCCCGAGTTGTGGTCGTGGATGGTGTGGCTGCCGCACAACCTGCACGACGACTTGTTCGACGCGTGCGGGTGGCGACGGCTGATCTTCGCCACCCCCGAGGACCTCGAAGCGGCGCTGGGCGCCGAGCTGCACATGAAGGGCCGGCGCGGCCAGTGGACTCCGCTGGCGGCGGCCGCCCCGACCACCACCGGCTCGGCTTTGGAGTCGGGCCAACCCGATACCGGGGCCGAGCTGGGCCCGCACTGGGTGATCGTCGACGACAACACCGGCAGCCCCGAGGCATGGGAGAGCGTCGTCGGCCAGGTCGGCAAGGCGGGAATCACCGTGCTGCGCATCGCATCCCGGGCCGGCATCGGTGTGGGGTTCGACAAGGACCAGCTCTATCAGATGAGCGAGCGGCCGGCCTCGCATGCCATCGCCAACGGTTCCGCCCAGCTTCCGGTCAACGGCGACAGCGCCGAGGACGACGACGGTCGTGCGGCGCCGCTGCTGCGCGCGGGCGGCAAGTTCTTCGCCCACGCCGACCAGCTGTCGATCCCGCGGGCCTACCGGTATGCGCGCGCGATGGCGCGGTGGTCGCCGACGAGCAGCGCCGAGATCGCCGACTCCACCAGCGGCGCGGCCGAGTTGCTGCGCGCGTTGGGCATCGGCGACCCGCGCGACTTGGACGTCGACCGACTGTGGACCGAGCGGCGCGGCCGCGGTGACGAGCGGTGGTGCGAGATCCCGGTGGGCGCCAAACCCAACGGCGAGCTGCAGAACGTCATCTTCCGCGCAAAGGACTTCGGCGGCTTCGGTTTTCACTCGGTGGTCATTGGCACCAGCGGCTCGGGCAAGTCGGAATTCTTCCTGTCGCTGGTATACGGCATCGCGCTGACACACTCGCCCGAGGCATTCAACGTCATCTTCGTCGACATGAAGTTCGAGTCGGCCGCCCAGGACATCCTCGGCATTCCGCACGTGGTGGCCGCGCTGTCCAACCTCGGTAAGGACGAGCGGCACCTGGCCGAGCGGATGCGCAGGGTCATCGACGGTGAAATCAAGCAGCGCTACGAGCTTTTCACGTCGGTGGGTGCGCGCGACGCCAACGACTACGAGGAGATCCGGCTCGCGGGACGCGACCTTCCGCCGGTGCCGGTATTGCTGGTCATCGTCGACGAATACCTCGAATTGTTCGCCAATCACGACAAGTGGATCAACTTGATCATTCACATCGGTCAGGAGGGCCGCGGCGCCAACGTCTTCTTCATGCTGGGCGGCCAGCGGCTCGATCTGTCGTCCCTGCAAAAGGTGAAGTCCAACATCGCCTTTCGCATCGCGCTGCGCGCCGAATCCGGCGACGACAGCCGCGAGGTGATCGGCACCGACGCCGCCTACCATCTGCCGTCGAAGGAAAACGGTTTCGCGCTGCTCAAGGTGGGGCCGCGCGACCTCGAGCCGTTCCGCTGTTTTTATCTCTCGGCGCCGTTCGTCGTGCCCAAGAAGGCCGAGGTGATCAGGACCGTCGACATGACCCTGACGCAGCCACGGCTGTACAACTGGCAGTACCAGCCGCTGGACGACGCCGACGCCGCGGCTCTGGAGGCCGCGTCAGCCGCCGACGAGGAGCCCGACGAATTCCTTTTGCACGACGACGGTTTCAAGAAAAAGAAGATCGTGGACGTCTTGCGGGAGTCGCTGCACACGGTGCCGCACCGGGCACCGCGCCGGCCGTGGCTCGAGCCGCTGGAGAATCCCGAGCCCGTCGACGCCGTGGTCGCGGGATGGCGCGGCAAGCCGTGGCACGTCGACTACGGCCACAACCCGGGCCTGGTGTTTCCGGTGGGAATCATGGACATCCCCGAGGAGTCCAAGCAGGTCGTGCACTCCGTTGATGCGTTGCGCAGCAACATCATTGTGGTGGGCGCCAAACAGCGCGGCAAGACAACCACGATGATGACGCTGATGTGCTCCGCGGCCATGATGTACACGCCGTCGCGGGTGACGTTCTTCTGCGTCGGCGGGGCCACTATGGCTCAGATCGGGTCGCTGCCGCACATCGCCGACATCGTGTCGCCCAAGGACACCGAGGGCATCGAGCGCATCTTGAGCAGCATGGAGGCGCTGATCGACGCCCGCGAGGACGCGTTCCGGCGTGCCAACATCGATCTCGACGGGTTCCGCGAGCGACGGTTCGGGCCCGGCAGCGATGGCCTGGGCGGGACCGACCCGAACGATCCGTTCGGCGACGTCTTCGTGGTCGTCGACGACTACGACGATCTGTACTCGAAGGACATGATGCTGGGCGACCGCATCATCTCGCTGAGTAGCCGCGGCCCCGAATATGGGGTGCACGTGATGTGCAGTGCCGGCGGCTGGATCCACGGGCAGCGGCAGAAGCTGCTGCAGAACGCCACCGCGCGAATCCAGTTGCGGCTGGCCGATCCTGGGGAGAGCCAGATGGGCCAGTCGGCGATCGAGTCGCGCGAGGCGGCCCGCCGCACGTTGACCCGCCCCGGCTTCGGGCTGACCGACTCCCTGCACGAATTGCTGGTCGGACTTCCCGTGATGGTCGACCCGGCGACCCGCACGCTGGTGGACACCCCCCACGTCGGCGCCCGGATCGCCGACGTCGCCGGAGTCACCAAGCACGCGGTCCTGCAACGGTTGCCGGACCGGGTGGAATTGAAGGCGGTTCTGCAAGCCCACGCCGCCACCCGCGGCCCCGACGAGCTGTCGATCGCGTTCGCCATCGGCGAGCGACACCAACTGGGGCCGGTGCCATTGCGGTTGTCGCACACCCCCGGCCTGATGATCTTGGGCCGCCAGGGGTGCGGCAAGAGCCTGTCGCTGGTGGCCATCGGCGAGGCGGTGATGAGCCGGTTCAGCCCGGACGAGGCCCAGCTGACGCTGATCGACCCGAAGGCCGCCCCGCACGGGCTACGGGATCTGCACGCCCCGGGCTATGTGCGCGCCTACGCCTACGACCAAGACGAAATCGACCGCGTCATCACCGAACTGGCCCAGGAGATCTTGCTGCCCCGGCTGCCCCCGAAGGGCCTGAGCCAGGAGGAGTTGCGCGCACTCAAGCCGTGGGAGGGCACGCGGCACTTCGTGCTGATCGACGACATCCAAGACCTGCGGCCGGCGCAGAACTACCCGGCAACCCCGCCGGTGGGCGCCGCGCTCTGGATGCTGATGGAACGCGCCCGGCAGATCGGCCTGCACGTGTTCACCACGCGCAACAGCACGAACTGGGCGACGCTGCAGATGGACCCGTGGATGAGGTATCAAACGTCGGCAAAAGTCTCAGCGCTGTATATGGACAACGATCCGCAAAACAAGATCAACCGGCTTGTTCGCGCCCAAATGTTACCGCCGGGACGCGGATTGTTGGTGAGCGATGAATCCGACGTCGAGGGAATTCTGGTGGGCCTGCCGGCTATTGTTACCGGCCAATAGCGCGGAGCGTTATCAAGCGCCGGAGTTCGCGCGCGACACAGCACCCGCGGAGCAGGGCTGGTTGAAAACGACGATTTCGCCATGCGCGGCCCTCCGCGCACGTGACAGGCGTTGCAGGAGTGGCAGCAGCGGCCGCTGCGATTCAAGTGGCAGTAATTAGACGCGAGTTCAATTGGGGCACAACAAGACCGATTTGAAGCCGGTGAGATCGGAGGTTACAAATGGTGAATACACGATCGGCCGGGAGGCATTAGACTGACCGATCATTCGCAGTGATGCGACTGCGAGAACCGCGGAGGGAAATTATGTCGTTCACCGTACAACCCGAGGCTGTCTTGGGCTCAGCCGGAGCGGAATCGGCCATCAGCGCGGAAGTCCAGTCGGCGGCGGCGGCCGCCGCGCCGGCGCTGCTCGGCACCACGCCAATGGGTAACGACCCGGACTCGGCGCTGTTCACCGCGGCGCTCAACGCCTGCGGGGGCGCGTACGTCGGGGTCGTGCAGGAACACGCCGTGCAGCGGGGGCTGTTCGCCGGGACGCAGAACATCGCGGCGTGCGTCTACACCGCCACCGAGGCGGTACGCAGCCTGACGCTCGGGTTGTAGGCGGCTCATGCCTGACCCGGGGTGGGCGGCGCGCCCACCCGAAGCGAACGACCTGCTGCTCAAGACGGGGACCGGGGTGGCCACGATGCTGGCCAACCAAACCGCGTGGATCGCCGTAGGTGCCAGTCATCACGCTTCGGCGGCCGCGTCGATGGCCAACACCGCCGTGACCTCCGCGGGCTGGCTGGGATCGGGATCGGTGGGCTCGGCCGCGAACGTCACGGCCCTCAACGCGGCACTGCACGGGCTGGCGGGCTGGGTGGATGTGAAGCCGGGAGTGGTCGCGGCGGCGATCGCGGCGTACGAGACGGCCAATGCCGGCATGGTTCCGGCGCCGGTGTGCACCGCCAACCGTGTCGAAGAGGCGGCCGACAACGTCGCCAACCCCAGCGTCTTCTGGACGTTGACCCCGCGCATCACCGAGCTGGACGTCGAGTATTTCGAGGTGATGTGGCACAACAACTCCCTGCGGGGGGTCACCTACGGCGCCGCCCTCGCCGTGCTGGCCCAAAGCCTGGCAATTCCACCGCCGCTGGCGACCATGGGCGCCTCGCCGGCCGCCCCGGCGGAGGCCGCCGCGGCGATCGGCCAGGCCGCCGGTGAGACCGGGGCCGGCGACGGGATGCGTGCCGCGTATCAAGGCGTACAGACCGGTACATCGGGCGCCGGCCGGGCATCATCGGCAGGCCAGGGCCTGGGCGACCTGAACACCTTCATGCAACCGGTGCAGTCGCTGCTGGGGGCGGTACCGCAGGCGATGCAGGCCCCCACTCAGCTGATGCAGGCGCCGATGAGCGCGATGCAGCCGCTTCAATCGATGATGACCGGCATGTTCGCCAGCCCCGGTGCCGGGATGGCGGGCGCCGGGACGCCGGTCACGGCGGTCAGCGCGCTGTCGGCGGCGCCCAGTGGGGTCGGCGGGGGTTCGCTCGGCGGTGCCGGCATGCCGGCGACGACCTTCACCCGACCGGTCAGCGCGTTCGATTCCGGCAGCGGTGGCCGCCCGGTCGGGCTGCGGCCCAGCGGAGCGCTGGGAGCCGAATCGCTGCGGCCCCCGACGACGACATCGACGACGGGCGGCACGGGAATGGGCGGGATGCCGGTGGGTGCGGCGGCCGGTGGCCACGGCGGGTCCGACAAGAAGTCCGAGCAGCCCGCCACGGTGCGCGTCGTCGACCAAAGAGTGTGAAACGGCCTGCTCAAAGGGTGAATCGACACATCTGAACAGCGGCCATACACTTCGACGCATCCCCCGAGAAGCCAGCGGGGACAACACAATAAAGGAATACGCCTAACCGCAGAAGGAGAAGTAACCGTGTCAATTGTCGTAGATGCAAACATGCTGCGAAGCACGAGCGACGCGATCCAAGCGAATATGGAGCACGCGGTCGCGGTCGTCAAGGGCTACTTGGCGAACCAGGAAAACGTCATGAACCCCGCAACCTGGTCGGGCGACGCCGTCGTGGCCTCGCACCGGACCGCGATGCAGCTTTCTGACGACCTCAACAAAATCTTGTCGGGCGGCACGCGCCTGGCCGAGGGCCTCAAGCAGGCGGCGGCGCTGATGGAAAGCCATGAGGCCGACGCGCAGCACGCGTTCGCGTCCCTGTTCGGCGGCTCGCCGCAGAGCGTCTAACCCGACACCGATTTCGTCTCAGGAAGGAATTCATCATGACTGGTCCCATCGCCTACAACCCGGGCCCCGTGGCCGACTTCGCCGCAGATGTCGCTTCGCGGGCCGGCCAGCTCGACGCCATTCACTCCGACGTCGCGAACAAGACCAACGCGCTCCAGGAATTCTTCGCCGGCCACGGCGCCATGGGGTTCTTCGACGCGCAGCACCAGATGCTGTCGGGTCTGCAGGGCTCCATCCAACACATCCATCAGCACGGTGCGACGACCAGCCACGTGCTCGACGGTGCGATCCAAACGGACATGCACATCAACCGCCTTTTCTGAAATCGCCTGCCCGATGGCGCCTTTGGCGACCGACGGGGGGTGTCACCAAGGTGGGGCGCCGACAGCCGGATCCGCCCCACCTCTGGTTTGTCCGGCGACCGGCTGAGGTGAAAGTGACGTGCTGACAACGACTCTCGACGGCCTGTGGGTACTGCAGGCGGTGACCGGGGTCGAACAGCTGTGCCCCGAGCTGGGATTGCGGCCATTGGTGCCGCGGGTGGAGACCCCGGAGCTGGCGCTGCGCCATCCGGTGGTCGCCGAGCTCAAAGCGTGCGGTGCGCTCGACGAGGCGGGCAACGCCGACCCGATGATCCGAGAATGGCTGACCGTGCTGTTGCGGCGCGACCTCGGGTTGCTGCTGAATATCAGCGTGCCGGGCCGCGATCCGACGCGCGCGGCCATCTGCCGATTCGCCACCTGGTGGGTGGTGCTGGAGCGGCACGGCGACATGGTGCGCCTTCATCCCGCCGGCACCGCCAGCGAGTCGGGCACGGCCACCGAGCTCGTGGTGGGTCAAGTCGAGCGGCTATGCGGTGTCGCCGAAGCGGCGCCGCTGCGGCCGGTCACCCTGGACACTGCCGAACTGCAGGAATCCGTGCGCGATGCCGCCGGCCTGAAATCGTTTCTGCTCAAACAGCGCTTGGACGTCGACCAACTGCAGATCCTCACCACGGCCGCCGATCCGGCGCGGTCGGCGTCCGCGGCCATCGTGGCGCTGCAGGCCGGGGTCGGGCCGGAAAAGACGGCCCGCCTCGCGATCGGGGACTCGACGGTCGCCGTCGTCGACACCCCCGCCGGCCGCCTGTGTGTGGAGGGTGTGATGTCGGGTGGACGTCGCTACCAGCTGCTCTCGCCGGGATCACGCAGCGACATCGCCGCCGCGGTGCAGCGTCTCATCCAGAGCCTGCCCGCCGGCGAGGAGTGGTACTCCTACCGGCGCGTGGTCTGAGCGAACGCGTCAAAAGGTCGCTTACAACCAATGGGCGAATGGCGAAGCTGAAAACGCTGCGAATGCAGTTCTCGGGTTTGATGTGCGTTTGATCGCGTAAACGGGCTATCACGAATCGTGTTAGCATTGACGGTCGTGACGACCTCTTGGAATGACCCCAATATGTACGACGAAGAGAGGCTTGGGCGGGGGGATCCGCCAGCGGCGCGCCACCGGGATTCGGTATCGGATACCATGCGTATTACCGATTTAGCCGCTCCACGAAAAATTCCTCCGGGTTCGGGTTGGCGGAAATTCATTTACAATATTTCGTTCCGCAAGATAAATCTCGGAGAATCACCGCGCGAACGCCATTATCGCGAATTAAGGGAGCGCATCCGCCGGCATATTCGTCGGCAATTTGTGATCACCCTCGTCTCGGGCAAGGGCGGGGTCGGTGTGTCGACCATGACCGCGTGCATCGGTGGTGTCTTCCGCGAATGCCGGCCGACGAACGTGATCGCGATCGACGCCGTGCCGAGCTTCGGAACGCTGTCCGACCGGATCGACGAGTCGCCACCCGGTGACTACACCGCCATCATCAACGACACCGACGTGCAAGGCTACGCCGATATCCGGGAACACCTGGGGCAGAACGTGGTAGGGCTCGACGTGCTGGCGGGCAACCGGACGTCGGACCAGCCCAGGCCGCTGGTGCCGGCGATGTTCGCCGGGGTGTTGTCGCGCCTGCGGCGAACCCATAACGTCATGGTGGTCGACACCGCGCCCGACCTCGAACACCCCGTCATGAAGACCGTTCTGGACAACACCGACACCCTGGTGTTCGTCTCGGGGATCACCGCCGACCGGTCCCGGCCGGTGCTGCGCGCCATCGATTTCCTCAGCGCGCAGGGCTACCACGAGCTGGTGTCGCACAGCACGGTGATCATCAACCACACCGACAGCGCCGCCGACAAGGATGCCCTGGCTTATCTGACCGAGCGGTTCACCAAGGTCGGCGCGACCGTCGAGGTGATGCCGTTCGATCCGCACCTGGCCAAGGGCGGCATCATCGACACCGTCCACGAGCTCACCAAGAAGTCGCGGTTGCGGCTGTTCGAGATCACCGCGGGGCTGGCCGACAAATACGTGCCCGAGGCAGGCGCCGAGAGGGCCCAGCAGTGACGTCCCCGCACAAGGTCGCGTTCCCGGCGCGGTGTGCGGTCAACATCTCCTACGACAAACACCTGTGCTCCCAGGTGTTTCCGGCGGGGACGCCGGTGGAGGGCTTCTTCGAGGGCATGGTCGAGCTGCTCAGCGACGACCTCAAGCGCAAGGGATTCGACGGTGTCGCGCTGCCGCCGGGCAGCTACGAGCTCCACAAGGTCAACGGCGTGCGCCTGGACATCAACAAGAGCCTCGACGAGCTCGGCGTCCAAGACGGCGACACGCTGGTGCTGGTTCCCCGCGTCGACGGCGAATCCTTTGAACCGCAATACGAATCGCTGTCGACGGCGCTGGCGGCGATGGGCAAGTGGCTCGGCCGCGACGGCGGGGATCGGATGTTCGCGCCGGTGTCGGCGCTGACCGCCGCCCATACCGCGGTCGTGATCGCCGCCATGGCGGTCGGCGTGGTCGCGGGACTGGCCCTGCGGGAGCGGGCCCACTCCGACAGCCTTGTCCCGGCCGCCGTGTCCGGCGGGGTGGGGGTGCTCCTCGCGATCGCGACGGTCGTGGTGTTCCGCGGCTGGTCGCATCGGCGTGACATGTTCAGCGGATTCGCATGGCTCACGGTGCTTTTGGCCGCCGTGGCCGGTGCTTGCGCGCCGCCCGGGAGGCTGGGCGCCCCGCACGCGCTGATCGGGCTCGTCGTGGTGATTCTCGGCGCCATCGCGATCAGCGTGGTGACGCGCAAGCGGTGGCAGACCGCCGCCGCGACCGCGGTGGTGACGATATGCGGGATCGTGGCCGCCGTGGCCGCCGCCAGGATGTTCCGGCCGGTGTCGGCGCAGGTGTTGTCGGTCTGTGTGCTGGTCGGGCTGCTCGTGCTGGTGCGGATGGCGCCGACAATCGCGCTATGGGTGGCGCGGGTGCGTCCGCCGCACTTCGGATCCATCACGGGGCGTGACCTTTTCGCGCGGCGCGAGGGTATGCCCGTCGACACGGTGTCGCCGGTCACCGCGAAGGAAACCGAGGACGAGGACGACGAGCTCACCGACATCACCGCCCGTGGCGCCGCCATCGCCGCGTCGGCGCGGTTGGTCAACGCCATTCAGGTGGGGCTGTGCGTGGGGGCGTCGGTCGTGCTGCCGGCCGCGGTGTGGGGGGTGTTGGCGCCGGGCCGTCGTTGGGCGTGGCTGGCGCTGTTGGTGGCTGGGCTGACGGTGGGCATTTTCATCACGCAGGGCCGCGGGTTCGCCGCCAAGTACCAAGCCGTCGCGCTGGTGTGCGGGGCCTGCGCGGCGGTGTGCGCCGGCATCGTCAAGTACGCGCTGGTGGAACCGCGCAGCCTCGAGTCCGGGCTGATCTGGCCCGTCGCGCTGGTGGTGGCCTTTGCCGCATTCGGTTTGGCCGCAGCGCTTCTGGTTCCCGCGACGCGGTTCCGGCCGTTGATCCGGTTGACCGTGGAATGGCTCGAGGTGGTCGCCATGATCGTGTTGCTGCCGGCGGCCGCGGCGCTGGGGGGGTTGTTCACGTGGCTAAGACACTGAAGCCACTGAAACCATTGAGGCCACTGAAATCGCTGTGCACCCGGGCCGCAGCAATCGTCGCAGCGCTGACCCTGGTCGCCTTCGCAGGCAATATCCCCGCCGCGCAAGCCATTTCACCGCCCTCGGTGGATCCGGGGCTGGTGCCCCCGGACGGGCCGCCACGCTCGGACCAACCGATGCGGCGTGCCAACAGCTGCTCGGTGCCGATCACCGTCAAGACGCCCGACGTGTCGCAGCTTGCTCCCGGCTTCAACCTGCTCAACATCAGTCAGGCCTGGCAGTACAGCACCGGCAACGGCGTGTCCGTGGCGGTCATCGACACCGGGATCACCCCCAACCCTCGGCTGCCGGCCGTTCCCGGCGGCGACTACATCATGGGTGAGGACGGGCTGTCGGATTGCGACGCACACGGCACGGTCGTCGGCGCCATCATCGGCGCTGCGCCACAAGGACTTGTGCCGATGCCCCGCCCGCTTCCGGCCACACCGGCGTTCCCCCCGCCGGCCGGCCCACCGCCGGCAGCAGGGGCGCCGCTGCCGCCGGTGGAAGTCCCGCCGCCCGCGCCGCCTCCGCCTCCGCCGCCGCCGGTGACGATCACACTCGTCCCCCCGCCGCCGCCACCCCCGCCCCCGCCCCCGGAAGCCGGCGCGATGGCTCCCTCCAACGGGCCGCCCGACCCGCAAACCGAAGACGAACCCGCGGTACCGGCGCCCCCGCCGGGGGCACCCGACGGGGTGGTGGGCGTGGCACCGCACGCGACCGTCATCTCGATCCGGCAGTCCTCGCGGGCCTTCGAGCAGGTGAACCCGGCACCGGCCGATCCCAACTCGGACGAGAAGGTCAAAGCCGGCACCCTGAACACCCTGGCCCGTGCCGTCGTCCACGCCGCGAACATGGGCGCGAAGGTGATCAACATTTCGGTGACCTCCTGCCTGCCGGCCGCGTCGTCCACCGATCAACGGGCGCTGGGCGCGGCGCTGTGGTACGCGGCGACCAACAAGGACGCGGTGATCGTGGCCGCCGCCGGCAACGACGGGGAAGGCGGCTGCGACAACAACCCGCTGTACGACCCGCTGAATCCGTCGGATCCGCGCGACTGGCATCAGGTGAAGGTCATCTCCTCGCCGTCGTGGTTCTCCGACTACGTCTTGTCCGTGGGAGGCGTCGACGCCACCGGCGCCGGGATCGACAAGAGCATGTCGGGCCCCTGGGTCGGGGCGGCCGGCCCGGCGACCCACATCATGGGCCTGTCGCCCCAAGGCGGTGGCCCGGTCAACGCCTATCCGCCGTCGCGGCCGGGCGAGAAGAACATGCCGTTCTGGGGCACCAGCTTCTCGGCGGCCTACGTCAGTGGTGTCGCGGCGCTGGTGCGCGCGAAATACCCTGAGCTGAGCGCACATCAGGTGATCAACCGGATCGTGCAGTCGGCGCACAATCCGCCCGCCGGCGTCGACAACAAGGTGGGCTACGGCCTGGTGGATCCCGTCGCGGCCTTGACGTTCAACATCCCGCCCGGCGACCGGCTGCCGCCGGGGGCGCAGACCCGGGTGATCACGCCGGCCGCGCCCCCGCCGCCGCCGGATCGTCGGGCGCGCAACATCGCGCTGGGCTTCCTCGGCGCCGTGGCCGCCGGCGTGCTGGTGGTGGCGGTCGGGTCGCGATTGCGGAGAGCGCGATGAGGCCGCGGCTGACCGGATTCAGCCCTGCCAGCAATCGGCGGGTGATCGGGATACTGGTGGTGTTCCTGCTGGCGTTGGCGTGCTGGGCCTTCGGTGGGTACATCGGCGCGGCGGTGGCCGTCGTGGTGGCCGGGGCGATTGTGTTCGTGCGATGGCGCGGGCAGCCGGTGTGGTCGTGGGCGGTGCTGGCGCTGCGGGGCCGGCGGCCGATCAGCTGGTGCGACCCGGTCACGGTGGCCAGCAACCGATCCGGCGGCGGGGTGCGCGTCCACGACGGCGTGGCGGTGGTGGCGGTGCAGCTTCTCGGCAGGGCACACCGGGCCACCATGGTGACCGGCTCGGTCAGCGTCGACACCGAGAACGTCATCGACGTGGCTGAATTGGTGCCGATGCTGCAGCATCCGCTGGGCCTGGAGCTCGACTCGATCAGCGTCGTCTCGTTCGGGTCGCGCTGCGGCAACGTCGGCGACTATCCACGGGTGTACGACGCCGAAATCGGCACTCCCCCGTACGCCGGCCGCCGCGAAACGTGGTTGATCCTGCGGCTGCCGGCGATCGACAACACCGACGCGCTGCGCTGGCGCACAACCCTTGGAGCGACGGCACTTTCGGCCGCGCAGCGCATCGCCGGACTCCTGCGGTGCCAGGGCCTGCGCACGAAGGTCGCCACGGCAACCGACCTCAGCGAGCTCGACCGCCGGCTCGGCTGGGACGCCGTATCCGGTCAGATGCAAAAGTGGAAGGCCATCCGCGGTGAGGCCGGGTGGATGACCACGTATGCCTACCCGGCCGAGGCGATCGCCTCCCACGTGCTCGCACAGGCCTGGACGCTGCGCGTCGACGAGGTCATCCAGAACGTGACGATCTACCCCGGCGGTACGTGCACCGCGACCATCACCGTGCGCACCCCCACGCCGGCACCGAGCCCACCCAGCGTGATCCTGCGCCGCCTCAACGGCGAGCAGGCGGCCGCGGCGGCGGCCAACATGTGCGGGCCGCGGCCCTTCCTGCGCGGGCTGCGCCGAAGCCCGTTGCCGGACAGCCTGTTCGTCGAGATCGGGCCCTCGGGGGTGCTGGTGGGCAAGCTGAGCAACGGCGACCGGCTGATGATCCCGGTCACCGACGCCGGCGAGCTGTCGAGGGTGTTCGTGGCCGGCGACGACGCGATCGCCAAACGCATCGTGATCCGCACCGCCGGCGCCGGCGAACGGGTGTGCGTGCACACCCGCGACCCGAAACGCTGGGCCAGCGTGCGGATGCCGGTGGTCAGCGTCGTCAGCAGCTCGCGCCCGGTGCCGCGCACCACCGTCAGCGTCGTCGAGCACACGCCCGCCGCGGTCTCACCCGCGCCCCGGCCGGCCACCGTCATCACCGTCGCGCCGGCCGGCACGGTCCTTCCCGACGGGCACGGGCACACGTTCGAGGTCGCTATCGAGCAAGTCAGCGGTGCGACGGTGAAAGTGACTGCGGCGGGCCAATCTTGGCTGGTTGACATGGACCTGTTCCGGGCGGAGAACCGCTATGTCAACCTTGAGTCAGTGGCGATGTCGTACACCTAGCGTCGAGGACGGTGCACACGATGGGGGACTTGCTCACGGCGCGTAGGCATTTCGATCGCGCCATGGCAATCAGGGACCGGCAGGGGCGTGCCGCGGCGATGCCGGAATTCGTCGCCGCCACCGAGGCCGACCCGTCGATGGCCGACGCCTGGCTGGGCCGGGTCGCGTGCGGCGACAACGACCTGGCGTCCCTGAAACGGCTCAACCATCACCGCGAATGGCTGCACCGCGAGACCACCCGGATCGGCCGCAGCCTGGCGGCCGAGCTGCAGCTGGGCCCCTACATCGGCATCACGGTCACCGACGCCTCCCAGGTGGGTCTGGCGCTGTCCTCGGCGCTGACGATCGCGGGTGAATACACCGAGGCCGACAAGCTGCTCGCCAACCGCGAGCTGCTTGATTCGTGGGGCAACTACCAGTGGCACCAGCTCGCTCGTGCGTTTCTGATGTATGCCACGCAGCGCTGGCCGGACGTCTTGTTCACGGCCGCCGAGGAGCTGCCCCCGCAGGCGATCATCATGTCGGCGGTGACGGCGTCGATTTGCGCGCTGGCCGCCCACGCCGCCGCGCACCTGGGGCAGGGCCGGGTGGCGCTCGACTGGCTGGACCGCGTCGACGTGATCGGGCAGAGCGCGTCGTCGAGCAGGTTCGGCGCCGAGGTGTTGACGGCCTCGATCGGGCCGGCCGACATTCCGCTCCTGGTCGCCGATCTTGCGTACGTGCGGGGCATGGTGCATCGCCAGCTCCACGAGGAGGATCGGGCGCAGATCTGGCTGTCCAAGGCGACCATCAACGGCGTGCTGACCGATGCCGCCAAGTCCGCACTGGCCGACCCGAATCTGCAATTGGTGGTCACCGACGAACAGACCATCGCCACCCGCACCGACAAGTGGGACGCCGCCACGGGTAAAAGCCGCGACGAGCGCGACGACGACGACGCCGCCGAGCGGCGCGCCGAGCTGCTGGCCGAGGGCCGCCGGCTGCTGGCAAAACAGGTCGGCCTGGCGGCGGTCAAGGACGCGGTGTCGGCGCTGGAGGACCAGCTCGAAGTGCGCATGATGCGCCTCGAGCACGGGCTGCCGGTCGAGGGCCAGACCAATCACATGCTGCTGGTGGGACCGCCCGGCACGGGTAAGACGACCACGGCCGAGGCGCTGGGCAAGATCTACGCGGGCATGGGCATCGTGCGCCATCCCGAAATCCGGGAGGTGCGCCGCTCCGACTTCTGCGGGCACTACATCGGCGAGTCCGGCCCCAAGACCAACGAGCTGATCGAAAAGTCGCTCGGCCGAATCATTTTCATGGACGAGTTCTACTCGCTGGTCGAGCGCCACCAGGACGGCACCCCCGACATGATCGGCATGGAGGCCGTCAACCAGATCCTGGTCGCCCTGGAGGCCCACCGCTTCGACTTCTGCTTCATCGGGGCGGGCTACGAGGAGCAGGTGGACGAATTCCTCACGGTGAACCCGGGTTTGGCCGGCCGGTTCAACCGCAAGCTGCGGTTCGAGTCCTACTCGCCGGGCGAGATCGTCGAGATCGGTAATCGCTACGCCACGCCGCGGGCCAGCCTGCTCGACGACGGCGCGCGCGAGGCGTTTTTGGATGCGGCCACCACGATCCGCAACTACACCACCCCCGGCGGTCAGCACGGCATCGACGCCATGCAGAACGGCCGCTTCGCCCGCAACGTCGTCGAGCGCGCCGAGGGGTTCCGCGACACCCGGGTGGTGGCCCAAAAGCGTTCGGGGCAGCCGGTGACCGTCGAGGACTTGCAGATCATCACCGCCGCCGACATCGAGGCCGCCGTGCGCAGCGTGTGTTCGGACAACCGCGACATGGCCGCGATCGTCTGGTAGCCGGCCGGTTCGCGACGCTGTCGGGAACCAGGCCGCCCTGGCTGGGAT